>JAUNCQ010000073.1 GCA_030526515.1 Coriobacteriia bacterium | reverse complement strand
GGAATGGCGCGGGCTTGAATAATTCCCGCAGACACACTTTTTGTCCTATAACCCGAAATCAACGCGCGGCTCTTTCGCCCCGCTTCTGGATCAAGGCTCCAAGAAGGGAAGACCCTGCAGGTCCAACCATGCCCGGCTCTTTCGCCCTAGGCATAAAAAAAGAACCCTGACGGGTTCTCGAAGTAAGCAAGTGGTGCGCCGTGAGGGATTCGAACCCCCGACGTACTGATTCGTAGTCAGTCCCTCTATCCAGCTGAGGTAACGGCGCGTCAAAAGCAACGTTGATAATAATAACCGTTTCACCAGAAGTGTCAACGACTTTTTTCAACTTTTCCAAAAAAGATGTCCCCCGCGGTTTCACGGGGGACATCCAGGCAATCTTCCAGGTTTTCAGGGCAGACGCTAGATGCAGCTGACCAGATCCATGACGAAATCGGCGTTTTCGAACAGGATCTCCTCGTTCACGTTCTCCACCACGTCGTCGGCCTGGCCCAGCAGGGCGGGCTTGCCCTTCTCCATGCCGCACAGGTGCATGGCGGTCAGGCCGTGGCTGTTGGCAAAGACCGTGGTGCTGGGAGCAGCGCTGCGCTCAACGGTCTTCACGGGCACGCCGCTGATCTGCGTGGCCTTGCGGATGGCACGCTTCATGCGAGAAGAGCACTTGACGGTCTTCAGGGTGCCGCCGGACTCCACGTAGCTCAGCTCGCCAGCGCCCAGGGCGTCCAGCTCCACGATGATGGACCCGCGCAGGTCCGAGCCATGCTCGGCCAGGAAGGCGTTCATGCCGGCGTTGTCGGCAAGCTCGGCGCCCAGGGCCACGAACCACACCTCGGTGCCAATATAGGGGTTGTGGAACTCGCGAATGGCCTCGATGTGCTCCTCGGGAGCCTCGGGGGCCTGCTCGACGGGCTCAGCGCCCTCAGGGAGCTCCTGAGCGTCCGCCAGCGGCGCCTCCTCAGGCTCCGCATCGGCGTATACGTCATCCTTGCGACGACGACCCGGCACCTTCAGGCCAGCGCCCTTCTGGGGCAGGGCGGACTGAATCTTGTCCTTCAGGGAGAAAGCGCCGCCCTTCCACTCGCGGTCGCCCTCGTAGGCATCGTAAGCCTGATCGACAGGCTGGTCGTCAACCACGTCGTAGGCCTGGTCGTACGGCTGGCCATACGCCTGATCATCGGCCCAGGCATCCTCTTCATCGAAGTACTCGGGCTCCTGACGCTTGGGCTTGTGGGAGAACCTGCTCATCAGGTTGGCGAAGAAGCCCTTGGCCTTAGGCTCGGGCTCCATCTCCAGAGGCTCCTCGGAGTCGATGAGCTCCTGGTAGGGGTCAACGTCATCGTAGTCGTCGTAAACGTCGGCGAATTCCTGGCCCTCAGCCTGCTCCAGGGGCTCCAGGGGCAGATCCAGCTCCTGGAGGGCCTGGGGCGTGTCATCCATCGGTTCCTGCACGGCCGGGGACTCAACCTTGGGCTCGTCGTCCGCGTAAACGTCCTCAACCGGCTTCAGCGGGCCAGTCAAGCTGGCGACCTGACCCTTGATCTTGGAAATCTCGCCAGAAAGGGACGGAACCGCAGCCTGCAGGTCCCTGACGGAAGGTCGGGGAGCCGCAGCCTTTTCGGCGCTGGGAGTCACGTTGATGGACGGCAGGGCAGCCAGCAGGCCGCCGCGATCCTTGATGGCGCTGATTTCGCCCGAAAGAGACGGCAGGGTCATGCGGGGGCGAGCAGGCTTGGCAGCCTCGGCCTCCTGCATATGGGGCGCCACGTCAACGGACGAAAGAGGAGCGGCCTGGACGGAGTCAGCCGCAAGGGCGTCGTCCATTTCCTGACCAGCAGCCACGGTGCTGCGCTCGTCGGAGCGAGCGGACTGCTGCTCCTGAGCCTCGCGCTGAGCGTTGGCCGGGTCCAGGAAGGACGGAATGGCCACGTCCAGGTCAGGCTTGATCTGGTCCAGGCTGGCGCTGAAGCCAGCGAACTGCTCAGCGGGATCCACCGTGCCCGGCAGCGGCTCGGGCTCGGGAATCTGGACGGGGGCCTCAGGCTCGACCACGGGCTCAGGGGCAACCTCGGCTGCGGGGGCAGCCTCGGCGGCAACCGCCACCGCAGGCTCAACCGCGGGTTCGAAGGCAGCCGGCGCAGAGGCAGACTCCTCAACGGGCGAAACAGCCGCTGCCTCGATGACTGCAGCGGCCTCCACTGCTGCCGCAGCCTCAGCCTCAGCCTGAGCAATGGCCTCTGCCGGGGGCTCGACGAAGGAAATACTGCTGTCCAACTTCTCCAGCTGCTCGCTCATGGCCTCGGTCGCCTGGGCGGCCTCCTCCATAACAGCCTGGTTGCTGGTCACGGCGGAATCAAGCACGTCCGCGTAGCGAGAGCGATGCACGACGGGCTCAGCCTCGGTGTTCTTTCGGGCCTTGGCCTGAGCGGACTTCCACCAAGACGGGGTGTTGTCCTGCTCCGGCTCGGGAATCACCGGGGCGGGGGCGGCCACAGCAGCGGTCGCAACCTCGGCGGCCTCAGCGACCGCCTCAACGGGCGCCGGCTCGGTGACGGTCTCCATGGCGCGGGCCATCATGGCTGCCACGGCAGCCTTGGCAGCAGCCTGGGCGTCGTCGACGTCAGCCGGAGCAGGGGCGGCTGCAGGCTGGTTTTCGTCCTGCTGCTCCTGGGGCTCGGAAGCGGAAACCTGATAGGTCAGCGGCACGTCGGCGGGCACCACGCCCTCCTCGCGGGCGGCCTGCTCGCCATGAACCACGGGCTCGAACTCGTCGTCGGAAGCCTTTTCCTGGGGAGCAGCGGTGCCGGACGCCATGCGGCGAGCGGCCTCCATCATGACGGCCACGCCCGCGGCATTGCTGTTGGCAGCCTCGTTATAGGCGGCAAAGCGACGCATGAGCTTGGTCGCCAGCGGCAACGCAACGGCCAGCAGGCCCAGGATGGTGAGCAGATTCAGGATCACCGCAAGGACTCCGCCAGCATGGGCGAAAAGGGTCAGGCGCAGCAGCACCAGCACCGGCATGAAGAACATGGCGCCGGCAGAAATCTTGTTCAGGATGGGCAGCAGGCCCACGAAAGGAGCGTCGAGCTCCTTGCAGACCTTGCCGCTGTCATAGCGTGCCACCAGAATCACCTTGCGGCGACGGCGACGACCCTCGAACAGGGTGTCAGGCACGTACTTGGCGACCACGTTCTGGCTGACGCCGCGGGACAGGAAGCGGGAGATGATGGGCTTGCCCGTTTCCTCCAGGAAGAACACCACGGCCACCACGACCAGCAGCAGGAACAGGGGGACCGCAAGGACTCCCACCAGCAGAGCCAGAATAGAGGCGACCACGGTCACGCCGGCAAGGATCGCACGCAGCGTTCCGCCGTCGGACGGAGCGTTGAACTCCTGGATCTCCGCCGGGAGGCCTATTTCGTTCTCGAAGCTTTCCGCAATGTAATTTGCCGCTTGCTGCTCCTCTTCGGTACCCGCGGGGCGGGGGCCGATCTCCTGGGAAAGATACGAGATCCGTTCTATCATCTCGGGCATTTCGAGCCTTTCGTTGTTATTGCATATGTCAAAAGCACGCCATTTCTGCGTTCGGGCGTACTCGCTTTGCAGTATACCGCTATTTATCCGTCGAACCGGTCAACTTGACAATTGCCTGGTCGGCAACCTGGGCTTTTTCCTTCGCGCGCTTGTATTTGCCCAGATTCTTGCTCACCTGGGAGGAATACGCGGCCTTCAGGGCCTCGTCAGTGCTCTTGGGCAGCTTCTTCGCCAGGGAAACGGCCTTTTCGTCCGCCTGCTGGTACTTCGCAATGCTGGCCTTGGCCTTATCCGTTTTCTCGGCCTTCAAAGAGTCGATGGACGAAACCATGTAGCCCAGCGCCTTGACGCGGGCGCTCACGTACGTGGTGTACGGCGACGAATCAAAGGGCGGGTAGTCGTTTTCCACGGACTGGAACTGCTCGCTGGCCGTCTGGAACTCATCCGCGGCAGTGGCGGTCTTCTTGCGGGCGGAATCCAGCTTCTCGCCCGCAGAGCCGCTGACCTCGGATGCGGCAGCGCGGGTCTCGGCATCGGCCGACAGGATGGCGTCCCATGCCTCCTGGGCCGTCGGACGCACCTGCGTCATGCGCAGCTCCTCTTCCAGCACCGCATATCCGGCCTCCACGCGAGTACGGCGATTATCCGCCGCAACCTGAACGTCCTTGACGTCCTTGGCCTCCTCTTCGGTCTGAGCATTGGCCAACAGCTCCGCCACCATGCGGTCGGTGCTGTCCAGCAGCGCAGTCGCCTGCGGCTGGAACGCCTGGGCCTCGGCAGCATACGCCGGCAGGTCGTCAGACAGGGGATCTGCCAGGGCGTCATCCAGCGACTTCAGGCCGGCATCCAGCTCCTCGAAGTTTGCCATGATATTTTCCGCCGATGCCGCCTGGCGCTGCGCATGCTCGTAATAGGCCATGGTGTGCTTCACGCCAACGCCGCCGACGACCAGCACCACCGCAGCAACGGCAACACCTGCCAGCACGCGCACCGTACGACGGCGGCCCTTACGCTCCTTCACCTTGCGGGCACGGCCCTCCTCGGAGGAAAGGGCGGCAGCGGACGAAAGAGCCGGCGCCTCCAAAACAGCCGCAACCTTCGACGGCTCCGACGGCTTTTCAGCCTTTTCCGCTCGCTTCGCCTTGGAAACCCGCGGGATTCGACCCGATTTCTCAGCCCTCTGAGGCTTCTCAGACGCCATCTCAAGGGTCGTCGGGCTTGCTGTTTCACGTGAAACATCCGCCTGTTTCGCCCCCTCAGACACCGTTTCACGGCCCTCAACCACATCAGAGATCGGCACCGGGTTGGATTCCTTGTGATCCACCGTGAACAGCTCCAAGCGACCGGGCATCTTGATGCGCCGAGCCTCGCCGTGCTTGCGGTCCATTTCCTGCTTGGTCGCGTCGAGCACGCTGAACGACAACTCGTTGGACGTGCCGGCGGTGTTCCCCTTAATATGCAGGGCCTTGCCCCATTGCCTCTTCTTCCCAAACGCCATGGAGCGCTACGCCTTCCTCAACGCTTCCAGCTCTTCCACGATCTGAGCGCAGGTCAGGAACTTGATGTTCTTGCTGGGCATGGAGTTCAGCACGGTCTTGCCGTAACCCTTGGTGACCAGGCGCTTGTCCGCCAGGATCAGCGCGCCGGTGTCGTCGGCCTTGCGGATGAGCCTGCCGGCGGCCTGCTTCGTTTCGATGATGGCCGCGGGCAGCACATAACGCCGCCAGGCCGCGTCGTCCCGAGCGGCGCGCTCGCAAGAAAGGGGGTCGGTCGGTCGGGCGAAAGGCAGCTTCGGGATCACCACGCCCTTCAGCGTGGCGCCCGGCGCGTCGAAGCCCTCCCAGAAGCTCTTCAGGGCAAACAGGGACAGGTGCTCGTCAGCCACGAACTCGTCCCGCAGGCCCTTCACGGAAACGCCCCACTTCTGACAGACCAGGCGCAGATCGTTTTCCTTCAGCTGCGGCTGAACCGCGTCGTAGCAGCGCTCCATCTCCCGACGATTGGTGAACAGCGTCAGCATGGAGCCGTTCAGCGCCAGGTGAGCGCGGACCAGGAAGGTCTCCAGGGCCGGCAGGTAGGACAGCTCGTTGGGCTCAGGCATATCCGTGGGCACGTAGATGGTCATGTTGCGGTCGAAATCAAAGCTCGAGCCCAGTTCCAGGGTGCGAGTGATCTTTTCGCCCTGCTCGCTCAGGCCCATGGCCTGCTCGAACGCGGCAAAGGACGAATTCACCGTCACGGTTGCGGATGCGAAGATCACCGACTGGGTGCGTGCGTACAGCGTCTCTTGCAGCGCGGAGGCCACGCTCACCATGAGGGCATCCAGGCGCTCGGCCACGCGGTCCTTCTTGCGGCTCAGGTGCGATGCATACGCGTACGCATCGGTCGCAGGACCCAGCACCACCTCGGTGGCCTTGACGACCTCCTTCACGCGCATGGTCAGGGACGCCACGTCACGCTGCACGTCGGCCGCGGTCTCGATGTCGTCCAGGTAGGCGGTCAGGTTCTGACCCGCCAGAATTAGCTTGTCGGCGCTGTCCAGCATGGCGCGGCCGTAGGACGCCATGGACGCGAAGGTGGCGCTGTTGCGCACCTGGTCGTTCATCCACAGGTCAACGTACTCGTAGCCCTTGCCGGACTTGGACTGGTCAAAGTACAGCAGATCCTTCATATGGCGGGCGAAATCCCTGGCGTGACCAGCGAATTCCTCACCTGCAGCCCGGGCCTTGCTGGTCAGGGCGTACAGCAGGTTGGCACCTTCGCCCCCTCCCTGGGGAGCAACGCGGCGCTCCGCACGAATGAAGGGATTGCGAGACGCCTCCTGGGATGCCAGCCTGTGGGCAATGCTCAGCAGGTCCTCCGCCCCCACGGACAGGGAAAATGCGCTGCGGGCCTCGGATTCGGCGTTATGGGCCTCGTCCACCACCCAATGACGGGCCGTGGGCAGCAGGCCGCCGTCCACCACCTGGTCGCAGAACAGCAGGCTGTGGTTGGTCACCACCACATCGGCCTCCTCCGCGCGGCGACGAGCGCCGTGGACGAAACAGGAGGTCCCGAAGAACGGGCACTTGCGACGCAGGCAGTCGTTGCTGGTGGTGGTGAAGGTCCAGCGGGGAACGCTGCGGAAGTCGATCTTCAGGCCGTCAATGTCATCGTAGGTCGTCTGCTCGATGAACGAGAGCAGGCCAGCCAAAGCCGGAGCCTGGGAGCATTCCTTGCCGTTGATTTCCTTCATCTTGGCACCTTCAGCCACCAGGCCCTTCACCTTGCGCAGGCAGGGGTAGTGGGAAAAGCCCTTCAGCGGCGCGTAGGTCAGGTCGGGCAGGTTCCGCTTGAGCATGGGGAGCTCGTGGTAGACCAGCTGATCCAGCAGGGCGTTGGTCTTAGTGGCAACGCCCACGGCAATCTTGTTCTTGCGAGCCATGAGTACCGACGGAACCAGGTACGCCATGGACTTGCCCACGCCGGTGCCGGCTTCGACCACCAGGTTTTCGCCGCGCTCGTAGGCATCACGCACGGCGCAGGCCATGCGGACCTGCTCGTCACGCTGCTCGAAGTCCGGATACAGCGATCCCACCAGACCGTCGGCGGCAAAGGCTGCGCGCACCTCCTCCTGGCTGGGAACCACCAGGTTGCTGCCCTCTTCGCCCACCAGGACGTCCGCATCCACGCGAGCGGAACGCAGGGTAGCCGTAGTGCGGCCCTTGCGCAGATCATGCAGGGAAAACTCCTTGGTCACCTGCTCGCGAACGCGCTCGTCGGGGCTCAGCAGGCCCCGCTCCACGTTCCTCTGGTCGAAGTAGCGGAACACCACGCTCGAAGGCCACTCCTCCTCAGTCGCCAGGGATGCGATCTGCTTCACCAGCGGACAGGGCATGGCGTCGATTGCTGCCAGCAGAATGCGGAACACGGCGCAGGTCGCCTCCACGTCCGCGTCGGCACGATGGGTGCTGATGGGGCAGTCGAACGCGCGCACCAGGTCCAGCAGGCGATGAGATTTCATGCGGGGCAGCGCAATGCGGGAAAGGTCCAGGGAGTCGACCCAGGTCACCTCACGCAGCGGATAACCACCCGGATGCTTGGTGCAGAACGTGTAGTCAAAGCCGACGTTGTGAGCCACCACATAGGAGCCGCCCACGAACTCAGCCAGGCCCGCCAGAGCTTCGTCCGGCTGGGGAGCGCCAGCCACATCCTGCTCGGTAATGCCGGTCAGATGCACGATTTCCTCAGGAATGGGCTTCCCGGGATCAACGAAGGTCACGTACCAGTCCACGATCTTGCCGCCGTCCATACGGGCTGCCGCGATCTGGATCAGTTCGTCATGGGCGAAAGAAAATCCCGTGGTCTCAGTGTCCACCACGACCACGTCATGGTCGAAGGCACCGAAGTCGGCCTTCGCGGCAGCATCCTTCAAGGACGCGTATCGCTCGACCACCTGGTCACAGGTGCCATCAAGAATAAAGTTCATCAAAGATGCGGGCGCATCCTTACAAGCATTGGTCATTCGTCAGTCTCCGTCTAAACGTGCTCTTGGGCGAAGAATAGTAGTGTATCCTTTCACCATATCCCAACACGGCCCTGTTTCGGCCACGCATGGGGAATCTCAGGACAACAAACACAGCAAATCGATGCAAAGGAACCGCACATGCTTGATTCCCGCTACCTTGGCACCTACGCAAAGGCCACTTGCCCCGACAGAAAGATGGTCGGCCTGCTCCTTGGCGCCGACACCCTGGTCGGCGACGAGTTCGAACTCTTCTTCAAGACCGACTCCGGCGACCCCGTTGCCTGGATTCGCACCCGTTTCGGTCAGGAAATCGGCTATTTCGACCGCAACATCTCCTACCGCCTGTCCGCCATCAAGGCTGACGGCTGGACCATCCGTGTGGACCTGGCGTTCATCGGCATGACTGACACCGCCGACAGCGGCTACTGGTCCATGATGGGCATCGTGGCCAGCCCGCTGCGCTACAGCGACGAAGTCGGCGTGTTCTTCGACAAGGTGCGCGAGCAGCACATGGCTGGCATCCGCCCCGACCTGGAGCTGAACACCAAGGCAATCGACCAGATGATCGAAGCCAAGGGCAACTGGGTCCCCACCAAGAACGTCTACGACAAGATCCCCAAGAAGGAAGGCGTCATCGTCAAGGGCGAGCGCTCCCTGTCCGAAAAGCTCATCGAGCAGGGCCGCGCCGGCAACAAGGGCTGCTACGCCATCTCCTGGGCGTTCATCGGCCTACTGGTAGTCGGAGCCGTGTTCCTGCTTAAGGGCCTCCTGGGCCTGTAGCCTTCAGTTTTCAGGGCGAAACAGGGCAAAACCAGGGAAAATCGCGTCTTTTTCGCCCCAAAATAGTCAAGTCCCGATTAGTGTGTAAATTCTTCTGGCCTCGCCGTTCCTTCCCTTC
>JAUNCQ010000072.1 GCA_030526515.1 Coriobacteriia bacterium | reverse complement strand
ACGCAGCGGATGATGCAGGGCCACTCGTAGGCGCGCTTGCCGTCGCGGACGCCGGTGGCGCGGTAGTCGGGCACCACGCAGAAGTACTGCCAGACGGTCAGGCCGGCGTTGTCGATCTCCTCGCGC
This sequence comes from Coriobacteriia bacterium, assembly GCA_030526515.1. Taxonomy (GTDB): domain Bacteria; phylum Actinomycetota; class Coriobacteriia; order Coriobacteriales; family Eggerthellaceae; genus SUG1186. Next base: position 8,901 of record JAUNCQ010000072.1, on the reverse strand, counting down.
ACGATGGCGTCAGCCTCGCGCAGGGCAGCCAGGCGGTCGCGGGTGATGGCGCCGGTGCAGCGCACGCCCAGGCCGGGACCCGGGAAGGGCTGGCGGTCGACCATCTGAGCCGGCAGGCCCAGCTGACGGCCCACGACGCGGACCTCGTCCTTGAACAGCAGCTTGACCGGCTCAACCAGCTCGAACTGCATTTCCTCCGGCAGGCCGCCCACGTTGTGATGGGCCTTCACGCCGTCCTGGGACTCCAGGATGTCAGGATAGATGGTGCCCTGGCCCAGGAAGCCGATTCCCTCGAGCTTGGCAGCCTCCTCGTCGAAGACCTTGATGAACTCCTCGCCGATGATGTGGCGCTTGGCCTCGGGATCCTCCACGCCGGCCAGCAGGTCCAGGAAGCGGTCGCTGGCGTCAACGTAGATCAGGTTGGCGTCCAGCTGGTTGCGGAACACGTCGCACACCAGCTCGCTTTCGCCCTTACGCATAAGACCGTGGTTCACATGCACGCAGGTCAGCTGCTTGCCAATGGCCTTGATCAGCAGGGCGGCCACCACGGAGGAGTCAACGCCGCCGGAAAGGGCCAGCAGGACCTTGCCGTCGCCGACCTGGGCGCGCATTGCCTCGACGGCCTCTTCGATGAAGGCGTCAGCCAGTTCGGGGGTGGTGATGCGCACCATGTCGTCGGGGCGCTTGTTGGAGGTGAAGTCCACGGGATGCTCCTTTCCGGGAAGATTAAGTTGCCTGATTATCATAATGCGTAAAGTTTCCCGCGACCTCGGAACACATAAAATTCTCAGGGCGAAACAGCCCCTCGGAAGCACCCTGCCCCGCCCCGCCGCCGCAGGTCGGGCGACGGGGCGCAGCGCGGGCTACACCAGGTTCTGGGGCTCCCCTGCCAGGTAGGCGCCCAGGTTGGCCGCCACGATGGCCGCACGCTTGCTCATGGCCTGGTTGGATGCGAAGGCAACATGGGGCGTGGCCAGCACGTTCTTGGCAGTCAGCAGCGGATGGTCGGCCGGAACCGGCGGCTCCATCTCGAACACGTCAATGCCCGCACCTGCCAGGCGGCCGTCGTTCAGGGCGTCGGCCAGGGCCTGGGAGTCCACCACGGGACCGCGGGCACAGTTGACCAGCACGGCGGACGGCTTCATAAGGGCCAGGCGCTCCGCATTGATCAGATGCGTGGTCTGAGGCGTCTGCGGCACGTGCAGGGACACCACGTCCGAGCGGCTCAGCAGTTCGTCCAGCTCCACGAACTCCACGTCCGGCAGCTCCTTGCGGGTGCGGCTGTACGCCAGCACGGTGCAGCCGAAGGCCGCGGCAATGCGGGCCACCCGCGAGCCGATGGCGCCGCAGCCCACCACGCCGAAGGTCAGGCCCTCCAGCTCCGGACCCACCAGACCGGCCTTGGTGCCGCTGGCACGCACCGCGGCATCGCAGGCGGGAATGTTGCGCAGCAGGCCAATGACCAGGCCGAACACCAGGTCCGCCACCGCCACCGTGGAGTAGCCGGCGCAGTTGCTCACCTGGATCCCGTGCTCACGGCAGTAGGCCATGTCCACGTGGTCGTAGCCGGTGAACGCCACGCACACGTACTTCAGCTTCGGGCACTGCGCCATGACCTCGGCCGGGAACGGGATGTTGCTCACCACCACCGCGTCGGCGTCCTTGCAGCGCTCCACCAGGGACGCCACGTCCTCACGACGGTCGACGTACGTCACCACCTGGGCCCCGAAGGGCTCCACGGCCGGCTCGACGAGCCCCCTCAGCTCCTCATCGGAAATGCCCAGCGGCTCAACAACGGAAATCAGCATGCTCGTTCCTTTCGCCCTGCGCCAAGCGGCGCCCTCCTCAATGCAGGCAACTACCCTAGCACGAACGACGAACTCCGCCCCGCACGTCCAGCGGAACGCACCAAACCAGTTTATTTTGACGAAGGCCCCGCTCCCCCGCCCTTGCAATACCCCCGCCATGCTTTAGACTGTGCGAAGAATAGATGAGAAGAACACGAGGTACCGCCATGGCCACAACCGAGCCACGTCACCCGCACGACGCCGCGCATCCCGAGGGACCCCACCCCCATTCCGAATACCTTGATCAGGGCGAAAGAGGCCAGCTCATCAGCCAGGCCATTGGCAGCTTCAACCAGATGAAGCGGGTGCTGGAAGAACGCCTGGAACGACGACACAACCAGGGCAATTCACCGATCAAGTACAGCCCCTTCCAGGGTCAGGGCCGCATCATCATGGCGCTTTCCCCAGACGACCCCATGAGCCAGGCGGACCTGGCCCGCAAGCTGGAGATCCGCCCCCAGACCCTGTCCACTGCCCTGAAGAAGCTGGAATCCGCCCAGCTCATCACCCGATCCACCCACCCGCTGGACGCCCGCGTCTACCTGGTGGGCCTCACTCCGAGGGGCCAGGACCTCAAGGACCGCCTGTCCACCGAGGAAAAGTACTCCGGCTCCATGTTCGAGGCCCTGGACGACGCGGAGCTCACCTCGTTCGCAGCCTGCTGTTGCAAGCTGGCTGACCACCTTCGCGCCGAGATCGAAGCCAACAAGGCCGTCCTGGAGCTCCTAAGCGACCAAGATAGGTAGAATCGCCGGCTCATCACAGCGACTCCGATTGCGCTCCAGTCAAAAATCCTTGCCCTATTGATTATCCTCTTGACAAAATAATTCTTGTTCGCAAATATTATTGTCAGCATGCTGATGGATTCAGCCAAGCAATGCTGCCCGAGGAAACCAGACACCGCGGACGGCACGAACTGACAAGGAGAGCGTATGAGAAACCGAATAGGAAAGCGCGTTCTGGTAGCGGGCATGACCCTGGCACTCGCGGGCAGCATGATGCCCGCGACGGCTCTGGCAGCAGTCAACCTGGATGACAAGGGCAACGTCACCTACAACCTGCCCACCCAGCCCATGGAGATCACCAAGACCCTGACCGACGCCAAGGGCAACGAGTACACACAGGAGTACCTGTCCGTGTGCAAGGCGCAGCCGCCCATGAACCAGCCCTACTACAGCCTGCTGGGCGTGAACAACACCATGCTGGGCCGCACCATCGTATCCGGCGGCAACACGGAAACCCAGTACGGCCTGTTCGGTTCCGACGCCAACGTCAACCCGGACACCTACCTGTACAACTACTGCGCCAGCCTGAACGGCGCCGAGGTGCCCGTGGACAAGATGAGCTGCGGCTCCGCAACCATCGCCACCAGCATCACCTCCGGCGAGACCACCACGCAGTACAACATCCCGCGTGAGATCTACATGGAGACCAACATCCTGGTGGGCTCCTCCTACTCCACGGCGACCGGATCCGCGCCCCTCGTCGGCCAGGACCCGGAAGACAAGACCAGGTACACCTACGCCCAGTGGGTCGAGCTGGAGAACCAGCGCGAGAACCGTCCCCACACCACGGCATACAACCCGATCTACACCAACTTCAGCCTGAGCTCCGGCAGCATCTACACCATGACCGAGAGCCTGTACAGCATGGCCCAGACCTGCGACAAGCTCATCATGGACAGCAAGGACAAGAACGGCAACTACACGCTGGCAACCCGCTACGCGGAAGGCCCCAACACCCATGACGTCGTGATCCCCTACGAGGACACCGTCAAGGGCACCCAGTACTACGTCCTGTCCCAGATCGCCGCTGGCAAGGCCAAGAAGGCCACCGTCGCCGTGGTCTGCGGCTACGACCCGGACACCCAGCACTACGCCGTCCGCAAGGTCCACGCCAAGCAGACCAACAACTACGACGCCAACAACTACGGCGGCCGCTTCAGCGCAGCCATCGCAGCCATTGCTGACGACATCACCGAAAAGGGCCTGCCCACCGCACAGGACGCATGGGAAGGCGTGGTCAGCAACAAGAACGTCAACGAGGGCGACTACGTCTGCTGGTACACCGCCGACCAGATCGTCCAGAACGCCGACGCCGTCCTGGTCACCGACGCACCGGCTGGCAACAACGTGAGCACCTACCTGGCAACCGCAAGCGCAGGCAAGCCCGCCACCCCGTCCGAGAACATGGAAGGCCTGACTAACGCCCAGGCCGCCGCCCGTGCCAAGGGCATGAAGGCTGCTGACCTGTGCTACAACTGGCCCGCAAGCCTGTTCGGCGTCTACTACGCACAGGGCTGCGAGAACGTGGTCCTGTCCCTGGTGGGCGAATGCTTCCTGTATCCTGAGCTGCTGAACCTGACCGACGTCATGGCCTACTGGGCAAAGAACGTCTGGCACATCACTGACGGCGCCCTGCAGGACATCGTCGACTCCACCTGCTACGGCGTCTCCCTGTCCACCAACCAGGCCCAGGTCGGCACCATCGACAAGGCAAACTTCGAGCAGCGCATGAACGACATCATCACTGCCGGCAACCTGTACTACCTGGCCAACAAGGACTCCGTCGACTCCATCGCTGAGGGCATCATCAAGACCCACAGCGTCAGCGAGCTGAAGGGCCGCACCTTCGACTCCGCCCAGAACGCCACCGACTCCGCCAACAAGGAAGTCATCGACCAGCTGAAGGACCAGGTCTCCAACCTGGAGCAGAACGTCACCGACTCCCAGGCCCAGGCGGCAGCCGACAAGGCAGAGGCCACCGCAGCCAAGAACCAGGCAGCCAAGCTGCAGGCTCAGCTGAAGGCCCTGCAGAAGGCAACCCTGAAGAACGTCAAGAGCACCACCAAGACCTACAAGGCCTCCAAGAAGACCAAGAAGCTCGCCAAGACCAAGGCCTTCTCCGTTGCCATGCCCACCGTCTCCTACAAGGTGACCAGCTATGGCAAGGCAGCTGCCAAGAAGTACATCTCCGTCAGCAAGGCTGGCAAGGTGTACGCCAAGAAGGGCCTGAAGAAGGGCACCTACAAGGTGAAGGTCAAGGCAACCTGCGGTTCCTACAGCAAGACCATCACCGTCACCGTGAAGGTCAAGTAGACCTGATCGTCTGATCTGCCTGCTGGGCGAAAGCCCGGTCCCAGGAATGGCCCCGGCTCAGCGCCGGGGCCATTCCGCATTGAACACCACCCCCTGCAAACCGGCATCTTCCCAACGGAGAATCGACCATGAGAACCCCTTCCCTTCTTGCCAAGGCCATTTCAACCGCCGCCTGCGCGGCTTTCGCCCTGTGCCTGACCCCGCTGATAGCCTTCGCGAACCCGACGGTTGGCTCCACCTTCACCGAAGGCGGCCTGACCTACAAGGTCACCTCGGAAACCGAATGCGCCGTGGGCGCCCAGGACCTGACCTCCACCGACTACCTTTCCCCCGCGGGCGAGGTCGTCATCCCGAGCCAGGCTGGCGGCCTGCAGGTGACCGGCATCGCCGACAATGCCTTTGGCAAGAACGGCGAAGGCTCCGCCCTTACCGCCGTGACCATCCCCGATTCCGTCAAGTCCATCGGCAAGGACGCCTTCCGCAGCTGCAAGCAGCTTGCCACGGTCAACCTGGGCAAGGACTCCTCCCTGCGCACCGTGGGCAACTACGCCTTCTACGAGTGCACGTCGCTGGAGGCCCTGACCGTCCCCTCCTCCGTCACCAAGCTGGGCATGTACAGCCTGTCCGGCTGCCCGAGCCTGACCTCCCTGGAGTTCCAAGACCCCCAGGCAACGACTCCCTCCCTGGACTGCCAGGAAGGCACCTTGAGCCTTTCCTCCATCTACAAGGGCAAGATGGAATCCCTGGAGCTGCCGGCCCGCCTGCTCAGCGTGCCCGCCAACTTCCTGAAGAACCGCTCCGGCCTGAAGGTCCTGACCTTCGCGGGCGAAAAGGTCAGCTTCTTCGGAACGCGCGCCCTGTACTGCTGCTCCGACCTGGAGCGCCTGGAGCTTCCCCGGGTGAGCGCCACCAGCAACAAGATCGGCGCCAATGCGCTCACCGGCCTGAACAGCCTGACCACGCTGGTGTTCACCGGCGATGAGGACCTGGGGCTGGGACGCGGCAGCTTCGGCTACGCCAGCAACGTGAACGACACCTCGAACGGCAACCCCGTCACCCACTACTCCCCCATCTCCACGATCATCTACTACGGCAGCCACACCAGCGACCTGAGCAGCTTCGAGGCCGCCACCTACCAGGCCGTGTACTACCACCGCAACCAGGAAGACGCGGAGGGCCGCGCCGAGCCCCTGGCAAGGGTGCTGGTCCGCAACGACGTGACCCTGGGCAGCATTCCCTCCCTCACTCCTGAGACCGGCCTGCTCGAAGGCACCGTCCCCGCCCTGGCCGACGGCCAGTCCTGGTTCTACAAGGGCGGCAACGCCCTCTCCACGGCAGACACCCGCTACGATGCCTTCCCGGTCAGCAACGACGACCTGAGCTTCGGCACCGTGGCCCTTTCCGCGGAAACCCTGCCCTACACCGGCAAGGCCGCCGAGTTCACCTACCGTGTCATCGGCCCGGACGGCACCGAGCTCGCCGAGGGCACCGACTACCAGATCAGCTACGCCGACGCAGAGGGCAACCCCGTTCAGCGCGACCAGATCAAGGCCCTGGGCACCTACACCATCAGCGCCACGGGCAAGGGAGCCTACTCCGGCACCACGTCGTCCCCCCTAGTCGTTGGCATGCATGAGTGCACCTGGAAGCGCACCAGCGGCAACATGAAGTACACCACCCCCAACCACATGCTGGACGAGGCCTTCACCGCGGCCGACACCGACACCGTCATAGTGGTGGGCCCGGCAGCCCTGAGCGCCGGCGCCGCGCTGGGCGGCCTGGCCGGCGTCCGTGACGCCGCCATCGTCGCCTCGGAGACCGACTCCCCCCTTGACCTGGAGGCCATCCGCACCCTGCGCTTCCTTTCGCCCGAATCCGTGATCCTGATAGGCGTGTCCGACGCCACCGCGGCAACGAAGCAGATCACCGACTCCCTGGACAAGAACGTCACCGTCACCAACGCCTTCGCCGCCAACAGCCAGGAGGAAATGGCCAGCCTGGGCTACACCCGCACCAAGAGCAAGGGCTACTGGGACGACGCGACCCACGCCCTGGTGGCCCGCGTGGACGATGTGCCCGGCGCCATCATGGCGGGCCGTCTGGCCTACGCCCAGCACTGCCCCGTGTTCCTGGCCAGCAGCACCGGCGCCCTGATCGACGATGCCGCCAAGGCAATGTCCCAGGACTTCAAGGAGGTCCTGTGCGTGGGCAAGGCCGCCGTCACCGCCAGCGTCACCGAGCGCAGCCTGCTGCGCAAGGGCTACACCGGCTCCGTGAGCAGCCTGGACGCCCTCAACGACTTCGCCCTTTCCGTGTCCGTCTGCCAGCAGCTGGTGGACCAGGACCTGACCAAGCTGGACAAGGCCACCCTGGTCAGCCCCCAGGATCCGTTCAACGGCGTCACCGCCATCAGCGCCTGCGGCCGCCTGGACGCTCCCCTGCTGTTCTTCGACGAGGCGTCCGCCGAGGGCCGCGTTGCCCTGGACCAGCTGATCGCCCCCAACCGCTACTACATCTCCCAGGGCTACCTGTTCGCCACCACCAGCCGCATCTCCACCGCCGTTCAGCATGAGCTGGAGACGCTCTACAGCTTCGGCGACGAGTTCGACCTGGCCTGCGCCACCGTGGAGATCGACCAGGCCAGCTTCAGCTACGACGGCGCAGGTCACCTGCCCGCGTTCACCGTCAAGGACGTCAACGGCAAGGAAGTCCCCCAGAAGGAGGATATCGAGCAGGCGGACGGCACCACGAAGTCCTACACCAACTACTCCGTGTACTGCACCCGCGACCTGACCGACAAGCGCTCCCAGAAGGGCGGCGTGGAGGCCGGCGCCTGGACCATCACCATTGCCGGCTACGACCGCTACTTCCACAACGCCTTCGCGTCCTTCCAGGTCACCCCGGCCGACGCCTCCGGCGCCAAGCTTGCCCTGAGCAGCACCTCGTACACCTACAACGGCTCCGCCAAGAAGCCCGGCGTCACCGTGACCCTGAACGGCGCCGTCATGGACCCGAGCACCTACAGCGTGGCCTACAAGAACAACAAGTACGCCGGCAAGGGCTCCGTCACCGTTGCCTTCAAGGGCAACTACCAGGGCAGCACCAGCGCAGGCTTCACCATCAACAAGGCCACCAACCCCCTGAGCGCCAAGGCCTCCAAGAAGACGGTGAAGCGCTCCCTGAAGAAATCCGTCTACGCCACCATCGCGGCCAGCAAGGCCTACGGCGGCACCACGTTCAAGGTGAAGAGCTACCCGAAGAAGGCCGGCAAGTACGTGACCATCAGCTCCAAGGGCAAGGTCACCTTCAAGAAGAAGGCCCCCAAGGGCTGGTACTCCTTCACCGTGAAGGCCAAGGGCACGGCCAACTACAAGTCCAAGACCGTGACCGTGAAGATCAAGGTCGCATAGGTCCTGCTCATCAGGGCGAAAGAGCCGCGGGGACGAATGCGCCGGCGGCTCTTTCGCCCCCTGTATTGCCCCTTTTATTTCCATTTCAATATATTCTGTAATGCAATTAATTCAGTTTGAGGGTATATTAATCAGCATACTGATGATCCAGAAAGGAGCTGAGCCTTCCATGGGAACCGGACTGGCCTTTGGCCGACGTCTCCCCCGCGCGCTCATCGCGGGCCTGTGCGCCGTTTCACTGACCGGGTTGAACGGATGCGTCCTCAGCGACACCATCACCCAGAAGGTCTACACCCAGAACAAGGACGATCAGCTGGACCTTGAGGCCCAGAAGCTCCTGATCAACACCCTGAACGCCAAGCAGACCAGCCCCGAGCTGCCGCAGCTGGCCACCGACAAGAACAGCAAGGACAAGCAGGACACCGACCAGGACCTGCCCCTGTACGGCGGCGACACCAGCCAGGCGCTGGTGGCCCAGCCCAAGCCCTCCACCAAGAACAGCGACCAGAAGCTGTCCAAGCCCAAGAAGAAAAAGAAGAGCACCTC
>JAUNCQ010000071.1 GCA_030526515.1 Coriobacteriia bacterium | reverse complement strand
ATGGTGGACCGTCGGGGACTCGAACCCCGGACCTTGGGATTAAGAGTCCCCTGCTCTACCAACTAAGCTAACGGTCCGTAATTCATCTGATGAACACTTGCCATGCGCACTTTCGTGCCAGGCGTATGAAATTGTCAAATGCGCGCTGGGGTGGGTAATGGGACTCGAACCCACGATCTCCAGAGCCACAATCTGGCGCCTTAGCCAACTAGGCCATACCCACCGTGAGCGCAGGGCATTAGTATAGACACCTCTCCTCCGTTGCGCAAGTAGGTTTTTGAAAAAATTTCAGGTACAATCTCAAAAGCCTTGAAACGCAGTACAAACAGGGCGCTCAGGCGCCCGTGAACCGGACGGCCCCTCCATCTTCTGCCGTCCCAAGGAGAACCCATGGAACTCAAACCATCATCGGAAAAGCGCTTCGCGCTTCTGATCGACGCGGACAACGTTTCCGCCAAGTACCTCAAGCCCATCCTGGACGAGCTGTCCAAGTACGGCACCGTCACCTACAAGCGCATCTACGGCGACTGGACCCTGACGCTGCACGCAAAGTGGAAGGACGCGCTCCTGAAGGCGTCCATCACCCCCATCCAGCAGTTCGGCTACACCCAGGGCAAGAACGCCACCGACAGCGCCATGATCATCGATGCGATGGACATCCTCTATACCAATAACGTAGATGGATTCTGCATCGTGTCCTCCGACAGCGACTTCACCCGCCTGGCATCCCGCCTGCGCGAAAGCGGCGTCATGGTGATCGGCATGGGCGAAAAGAAGACCCCGGTGCCCTTCCGCACCGCCTGCGACGTGTTCACCACGCTGGAGCTGCTGGTGGGCGAGCGCGGCAGCCGCCGTCGCGGCAGCAAGGGCCAGGCCCCGGGCATCGACGACCCCACGGCGACTCGCGAGCAGATCGAGCAGGCGGTCATCGAGATCATCACCGACAACCAGAACAACGGCAAGGCCACCGGCCTGGGCGAAATCGGCAGCCGCCTGCAGAAGCGCTACCCCGACTTCGACGTGCGCAACTACGGCACCAACCTGCTGTCCAAGCTGCTGAACGACTTCGAGGGCGTCGCCATCACCAAGGACGGCAGCAACGTGGTCGTGGAGCTGGCCGACGCCTCCCTGGGCGAACGCGTCGACGATGACGCAGAAAAGGCCCCCGAGCAGCCTTCTGCAGAGCAGGGCGAAAACGAGGACGCCCCCGCGGAGAAGACCCGCAGCCGCCGCAGCCGCCGCTCCAGGCGCTCCAGGCGCTCCAACGCCTCCGAGGCGGACGCAGAGCCCGAATCCCCCGCCGAGGCCCCTCAGGAGGCCGCTGCAGAGCCTCAGGAGCCCGTTGCTGACGCCGACCAGGCCGAAGCCGAGCCCGCCGCGGAGGAACAGGCCGACCCCGCCGAGGCTCCCGCAGAGGAGCAGGCGCCCGCACCGTCCCGTCGCAGGCCCCGCAGCCGCAGCCGCTCCCGCGCCAAGGCCCAAGTCGCCGAGCAGTCCGCCTCGGAGCAGGAGCCCGCACAGCAGCCCGAGCCGCAGCCTGAGCCCGCAGCCGAGGTCCCGGCCTCCCCTGCCGACGAGCCTGCTCCCGACGACGCCGAGGTCAAGGCATTCATCCTGGATGCCATCCGCGACGCCGGCGAAGAGGGCGCAGCCGTAGGACCTCTGGGCAGGAAGGTCCGCGCCAAGTTCCGCACCTTCCGCCTGCGCGACCGCGGCTTCCAGAACCTCCGCGCCTACTTGGCCACCATCGACGGCGTGACCGTGGCCAAGTCCGGCCGCGAGCACTTCGCCCACCTGTCCTAGTTCGGCCACCTGAAAACAGCTCGGGGCGAAAGGATCGTCCGACGACGTTCCTTTCGCCCCATAAAAAATGGAGCCCGCAGCTTCGATGAGCTGCGGGCTCCATTGGTTTGCGACTATGCGCGGCGGAAATGCCTACTTGGCATCCGCCTGATGATAGGGAGCGTGGTCCTTGCCAGGAGCGATCTCAATGCCTTCCTTCTTCAGCGCACGGTACTGGGAGGATGCCGTGAACAGAACGTCGGAGGAGGAGTTGAGGGCGGTCTCGCAGGAGTCCTGGATCACGCCGATGATCATGCCGATGGCAACTGCCTGCATGGCGATGTCGTTGGAGACGCCGAACAGGGAGCAGGCCAGCGGGATCAGCAGCAGGGAGCCGCCGGCAACGCCGGAAGCGCCGCAAGCGGAAACGGCTGCCAGCACGCACAGGATCACTGCGGTCAGCGGGTCGATGACAATGCCCAGGGTCTGAGCAACGGCCATGGCCATGATGGTGATGGTGATGGCGGCGCCGCCCATGTTGATGGTTGCGCCCAGCGGGATGGAGACGCCGTAGCCGTCCGGGTCAAGGCCCAGCTTTTCGCAGAGCTGCATGTTGACCGGGATGTTAGCTGCGGAGGAGCGGGTGAAGAATGCGGTCACGCCGGAGTCCTTCAGGGTACGCAGAACCAGCGGATACGGGTTCTTGCCCATGCACAGGAAGGACAGCAGCGGGTTGGTGACCAGGGCCACGAAGGCCATGCAGGCAACCAGGACCAGGATCAGGTGACCGTACTCCTCGAAGATGCCGATACCGTTGGAGGAAACGGAAGCGTAGACCAGGCCGCAGATGCCGATGGGGGCCAGCTGGATGACCCAGCCCACGATCTTGTTGACGGCGTCAGCCATGGACTTCAGCACGTCCTTGGTGCCCTCGGAAGCGCTGCGCAGCGCAATGCCCAGGAACACGGCCCAGACCAGGATGCCCAGGTAGTTGGCATCGGTCAGGGAGCCGATGGGGTTAGAGAACAGCTTCAGGATCAGGGTGCTCAGCACCTCGCCGATGCCCTGGGGAGACGTGTTCTCGATGCCCTCGGCGGACGGCAGGGTCACCACGGTGGGGGCAATGTAGCTGGCTGCCACGGCAACAGCTGCGGCCACCAGGGTGCAGGCCACGTACAGGATGATGACGTCCTTCATGCCGCCGGAGGTCTTGGCGTTAGCAAGGGCGCTCATGACCAGGAAGAAGACCAGGCACGGGGCCACGGCCTTCAGGGCGGAGACGAAGATGGTGCCCAGAAGCTCGATGGCCTCATTGCCTCCGGGGATGGCGAACGCCAGGACGATGCCGATGACCAGGCCGATCACGATGCGCAGGATCAGGCTGGTGTTGCACCAGGCGCGGGCCACGGCAACAACAGGATTGACCTTCTGGTCAGTGTTCTCTGCCATGGTTACAACTCCTCTCTGATAGAGATCTTCGCGTGCGGGGCTTTCCTCCGCAAAATACGAAGAAAGGCCCGGTCCGTAAACCAGGCCCTGACTTATAATGGTGCGGGCGAAAGGACTTGAACCTTCACGGGGGTTGCCCACCAGAACCTAAACCTGGCGCGTCTGCCAATTCCGCCACGCCCGCAGATTTTGACGGAGACTTATTTCGTCTCCTCAAAACTTACATACGCATAATAGCAAAAAATCTTGCTTGCGCATCGGGATTCTGTGCTACAATCGACCAGCTGCAAAAAGCGGGGATCATTCCCCCACCTGTTTCGGCAAAAGCTGATGGGTCTTTTGAATAGCGCAGGGTTCCCTGCAATTCATCATGACCCGAAGCGTGCGCCTCGGGTTTTTTGTTGCATGCACGTTTGTCATTAAGAGGAGGTGGGCGCTATAGCTGCTCAGGAGCCTAGGCTCAACGACGAGATCAGGACCAAGGAATGCCGCCTGATCGGTTACGACGGAACCCAGATGGGCATCTACCCGACTTCGCAGGCACTGCGCATCGCAGAGGGCGAAGGCTACGACCTGGTAGAGATCGCCCCTCAGGCCGAACCGCCGGTGTGCCGCATCATGGACTATGGCAAGTTCAAGTACGACCAGGCCATCAAGGCCAAGCAGGCTCGTAAGAACCAGAACAAGGTCGAGACCAAGGAAATGAAGTTCCGTCCGAAGATCGACGTGGGCGACTACACCACCAAGAAGAAGCACGTGCTGCGCTTCCTGGAGGGTGGCAACAAGGTCAAGATCACCATCATGTTCCGCGGCCGTGAAATGGCTCATCCCGAGCAGGGCCTGACCATCCTGGAGCGTCTTGCAGACGACCTGAAGGACGTGGCGGTAATCGAAAGCCAGCCCAAGATGGAGGGACGCAACATGCACATGCTGATCTCTCCCCTCTCTTCCTCGGCAAAGAAGAAGAACGAAAAGAAGAACAAAAAAGAAGGAAAGGAAGACTAATGCCTAAGATGAAGACCCACCGTGGCACCGCTAAGCGTTTCCGCGTCACCGGTTCTGGCAAGATCATGCGCGCCAAGGCCTACAAGAGCCACATCCTGACCAAGAAGAGCCCCAAGCGTAAGCGCAACTTCCGTCACGAGACCGAGCTGTCCAAGGCCGACAACAAGGTTGTCGCTCGCAACCTGGGCCTGCGCTAGAGAAGAAGGAGAGAATAAGACATGGCACGTATTAAGCGTTCTATCCACGCACGTAAGAAGCGTCGCAACATCCTTTCCATGGCTCGCGGCTACTATGGCGCAAAGTCTCGTTCCTACCGCAACGCCAAGCAGCAGGTCATGAAGTCCCTGCAGTACCAGTATCGCGATCGCCGCAACAAGAAGCGCGAGATCCGTCGTCTCTGGATCACCCGCATCAACGCTGCTGCTCGCATCAACGGCATGTCCTACAGCACCTTCATGAACGGCCTGAAGAAGGCTGGCGTGGTGCTGGACCGCAAGGTCCTGGCAGACATGGCCGTCAACGACGCCGCTGCTTTCGCTGCTGTCGTCGAGGTCGCCAAGAAGGCCCTGTAAGGCTCTGCTGTTTCAGACCAGATCAGCAATGCTGTAAACGACCGTCGGTTCGCCCGGCGGTCGTTTTTTATATGGAACCACGCTCCCTTTCGCCCCCATGCCCCGAACCCTGCGTACAATAGGGGCGAAAGAGAAGAGAATCGCATATGCCGTAGAGGAAGCGCCTATGGAAGCACTTGACATGTCCCTGTACCTGCTGATCGCCGTGCTGGCGTCGTCGGTGGTGTCCCAGTTCCTGCCCCGCGTGTCCACCCCGCTGATCCAGATCGGCCTGGGCGTGGCGCTGGCGGTCATCGCCCGGGAGCAGATCTCCATCACGCTGGACCCGGACCTGTTCCTGGTGCTGTTCATTGCTCCCCTGCTGTACGACGAAGCCCGCGAGGCCGACCTGGCGGCGCTGTGGCACTACCGCAAGCCCATCCTGGGATACGCCATCGGCCTGGTGCTGGTGATCACCCTTGCCGTGGGCTTCTTCGTCCACTGGCTCCTGCCGTTCGTGCCCCTGGCGGCGGCCTTCGCCCTGGGCGCCGCGCTGGGTCCCACCGACGCCGTGGCCGTGGCATCCCTGTCCAAGAACCCCACCATCCCCGAGCGCGTGAAGAGCCTGCTCAAGGGCGAGGCCCTCCTCAACGACGCCTCCGGCCTGGTAGCCTTCCGCTTTGCCGTGGCTGCCGCGGTCTACGGCACGTTTTCGCCCGCATACGCTGCCCAGACCTTCCTGGTGAAGTTCTTCGGCGGCCTGCTGCTGGGCGCCCTGTGCGGCCTGTTGCTGACCTACGTCATCACCCGCCTGAGGGAGGGCGGCCTGGAGAACACCACCTTCCACGTGCTGCTGGAGATCTGCACTCCCCTGCTGGTGTTCATCCTGGCCGAGGAGGTGCACGTCAGCGGCGTCATCTGCGTGGTCATCTGCGGCATCATCCAAACCGCCGCGCCGCGTCAGACCGGCCCCTCCTACGCCCGCACCAACATCGTCTCCACCAGCGTCTGGAAGGTCATCACCTTCGCCCTGAACGGCGTCGTGTTCATCCTGCTGGGCACCCAGCTGCCCTCCGCCATGGTAGGCACCTGGGAGGGCACGGAAATCGACAACACCCTGCTGGTGCTCATGGTCCTGGGAATCACCGTGCTGCTGGAGCTGGTGCGATTCCTGTGGACGCTGGCGCTGCAGCTCATCACCGCCAAGGCCGACGGCAGGCCCTTCACCCGCGAAGATGCCAAGGACGCGCTGATCCTGACCCTGTCCGGCGCCAAGGGCACCATCACCCTGTCCATCATGCTCACGCTGCCCCTGTGGACCGACGTGGCCGCCGGCACCTTATTCCCCCAGCGCGACCTGCTGATCTTCCTGGCCAGCGGCGTGATCCTGTGCACCTTCACCATTGCCACCTTCGTGGTGCCGCTGCTGGCGCCCCAGCCCAAGAAGACCCTGGACGAGCACGAGCAGCACCTGCGCGACACCGAGGCCTACCTGGACGTGCTCCGCGGCGTCATCGAGGAGCTGACCGAGCGCCAGACCGCAAAGACGGCAGCCGCCACCCATGAGGTGATCCGCTCCTACAACAAGCGCATCGAGCGCATCAAGGAAAACCATGGCCTGGACGACCAGGAGGACGTAGAGCTCCAGAAGCTCATCATCGAGTGGAAGGAAGCCTACATCTTCGACCTCATGGCCAAGGACGAAACCTCCGCCGAAGCCGGCTACCGCCTGCTGGCCCGCCTGGCCCACCGCAAGAACCTGCTGGAGCACCAGCGCCTGTCGGAGGCCCGTGACGGCATCCTGTTCCTGCGCAACATGGTCCTGACCACCCTGAACCGCCTGCGCAGGAACCTGCCGCTGCTGACCGAAAGCCAAGTCCAGGAGGAGTACCGCCAGCTGCTAATCCGCACCACCGGCCACGCCATCGAGCGCCTGCAGGACCAGATGGGCGACCTGGACGAGCCCAACGAGCAGATCGCCGACGCGATCTTGGTGCAGCAGCGCACCCTTCGCCCGCTCATGACCAAGCTGCCGTCCATCTCCACCATCGCCCACACCAGCTCCAAGGCCGACCAGATCGAGGCGACTGCCTACCGCATCGAAATGAGCATGCTCAACGAAGCCGTGGACCAGGAGAAGATCAGCCGCGCCTACGCCAAGAAGGCCCGCGAGAACATCATCCTCATGCAGGTCGATATCGAGGATCGCCTCTAGCACCCCCTCCGTTTCGCCCCCAAACGCAAAGCCGCCGCCCGGAATCGAATCCGGACGGCGGCTTCTTCTATATAAGGGTATAGGGCGAAATTGCCGCTACATCTTCACCGGAGCGCTCACGCCCAGCAGGCTCAGGGTCAGCGCCAGCACCGTGCGGGTGGCGTCCACCAGGGCCAGGCGGGCTGCCTGCAGCGCCTTGTCCTCGCACATGCAGTGGCAGCTGCCGTAGAACTGGTGGAACAGGCCGGCCAGCTCCTGGGCGAAGTGGGTGCAGCGGAACGGAGCACGGTCGCGGGCTGCCAGGGCCACGAATGCCGTGAAGTCATCCATCTTGCGCATCAGGGCCAGCTCAGCGTCCTCGTTCAGCAGGCTCAGGTCCACGTCAGCCGGGATCTGCAGCGCTGCCAGCTCGTCAATGCCCATGGCCAGGGCCTCTTCCTCGGAGGCAACGTTGCCGCACTCCAGGGCGGCCTTGCGCAGGATGGAGCAGATGCGCGCATGGGCGTACTGCACGTAGTATACGGGGTTAGAGGAGTCCTGCTTCTTGGCGGCCTCGATGTCGAAGTCGATCTGCTGGTCGCTGGAACGGCTCAGCATCAGGAAGCGGGTGGCGTCCACGCCGACCTCCTCGATGAGCTCCTCGAAGGTGACCATCTCGCCGGTGCGCTTGGACATGCGCACGGCCTCGCCGTCGCGGAACAGGTTCACCAGCTGGCCCAGCAGCACCTCCAGGGCGCCGGCGTGGCCCCAGGCCTCGACCATGGCCTCGCAGCGCTTCACGTAGCCGTGATGGTCAGCACCCCAGATGTTGATCAGCTTGTCGTAGCCGCGGGTGATCTTGTCGTAATGGTAGGCGCAGTCGCTCATGAAGTAGGTCATCTCGCCGTTTTCCTTGATGAGGACGCGGTCCTTGTCGTCACCGAAGTCGGTGGAGCGGAACCAGGTGGCGCCGTCCTTCTGGAAGATGTGCCCCTTGGCCTCGAAGGCCTCCAGGGCACGGTCCACGGCGGTCTTGCCATCCTCGCCGGGCACGTACAGGCTGCGCTCGCTGAAGAACTTGTCGAAGTTGTTGCCGAAGCCCTTCAGGGTCTTCTTGACGCGGGTCAGCATGGCCTGGTAGCCGTACTCGCGGAAGGCGATGCGGCGCTCGTCCTCGTCAGCGTCCAGCCACTTGTCGCCATCGCGGTCGATGAGCTCCTGGGCAATGTCAGCCACATAGCCGCCGCCGTAGCACTTCTCCGGCATGGGCACGTCGCGACCCAGCAGCTGCTGGTAGCGCACGGCAATGGAGTTGCCGAACACGTCCATCTGGACGCCGTGGTCGTTCACGTAGAACTCCTCGTACACGTCGTAGCCGGCGTGGCGCAGCACGCGGCCCAGGCTGTCGCCCAGGGCAGCCCAGCGGCCATGGCCCACGTGCATGGGGCCGGTGGGGTTGGCGGAAACGTACTCCAAGTTGATCTTGGCAGCACCCTCGGGGGCGGTGCCGCGGCCGTAGTCGAAGCCGGCGGCGCGCACGTCGGACACCACGCTCTGCAGGGCGGCGTTGGTCAGGCGCACGTTGATGAAACCAGGGCCCGCAATCTCAACGGAGCCCACGATGTCGTTCTGGGGAAGATGGTCCACGATGATCTGGGCCACCTGGCGCGGGTTCATGCGGGCCTGCTTGGCGCAGCGCATGGCCATGGTGGACGCCCAGTCGCCGTTGGCCTCATCACGCGGGCGCTCCAGGCCTGCCTGGGGCGCGGTCTCCAGGGCCAGCGTGCCGTCCTCCATGGCGGACGCAATGGCCTGATCCATAATCTGCTCAAGCTGTTCGCGAATCTGCATGTTTCTTCCCTCTAGTACCATGCTGCGTCTTCTTAGGGCGAAAGCATCGCTCCATCAGGCGCTAGCAATCCAATCTTCATAGCCTTTGAATTTTAGCACGTCAAAGCCATTACGCGCGGTCATTACCAAAAGCAAGCGGTATAATACGGTATTTGTAAGCGCGCCCATGGCTCAACGGATAGAGCATCGGACTTCTAATCCGACGGTTGCAGGTTCGAGTCCTGCTGGGCGCGCCATTT
>JAUNCQ010000093.1 GCA_030526515.1 Coriobacteriia bacterium | reverse complement strand
GACCGTCACCGTGAAGAAGCAGGCCAAGGTGACCGCCTACCAGTACCGCATCAGCCTGAAGTCCACCATGGCCAAGGCCACGGTCAAGGCCAGCACGAAGACCAGCACCTCCTTCGCCCGGCTGAAGCAATACACCACCTACTACGTGCAGGCCCGGGCCTACAAGACGGTCAAGGGCAAGAAGTACTACGGAGCTTGGTCCACCAAGAAGAAGGTCCGCACCCTGTGCGCCCACCCGGCCTCCAAGCGCGCGGTCACGACCACCAAGGCAGCCACCTGCACTGACGCCGGCGCCACCAAGACCACCTGCAGCCAGTGCAAGAAGGTCCTGAAGACCGGTACCCTGAAGCCCCTGGGGCATAAGGTCCTGGCGCAGGTCAACGCCGCGGACCCCACCTGCACGGATGAAGGCGTCAAATCGCATTGGGAGTGCCCCCGTTGCAACGCGCCCTTCGCCGAGCAAGAGGGACAAACCCCGCTCACCAAGGAAGCCGTGACGATTCCGCCCAAGGGCCATGGCCCGTTTTCCTGGATCCAGTTCGATGAAGCCGACTTCTGGCTCTGCTCCACCTGCAACAACTGGGTCGAGGACATGTACGAGCAGCGCATCGCCCCCGCTATGGGCGTCGCCAAGAAGCTGGGCATTCCCGTCCAAAACGACTGGATCGACTACTCCTGGACCGAGCTGGGCGCCATCGGCGACGCCATGAGCGGTCTGGACCAGCCCAACGCCGACCTGCTGGCCTATCACTTCAACATCATCGATCGCGATCGCCACGTGTCCGGCAAGACCAAGATCCTGACCCTGACCGACGGCACCGAGCTGCCCATGGACCTGCTGGGCACGTCCCATGACATCCGCACCGACGGCAAGGGCAAGGCCGGCCTGACCTTCGGCGCGAACAAGGCCCTGCCCGAGCAGCGCGCCATGAACGACCCCCAGGAGCGCGAGGGCGGCTGGGCGACCAGCGACATGCGCGCCTGGCTGAACGGCGACTTCTACAACGACCTGCTGCCCGCCGAGGTCAAGCCGCTCATCAAGTCCGTGGAAAAGATAAGCGACAGCAAGCCCGGCAGCCAGGACAGAGAAGACCTCAGCCGCATGACGGCCTCCAGCAACAAGGTCTGGCTCTTGGGCGCCATGGAAACCTATTCCGGAAGGCAGCTGATCCTGGACCCGTACAGCGCGCTCGAAGGCGACCAGTACATGCTGTACAAGCAGCAGGGCGTCTACATTGGCGCCCGCAAGGCGCTCCTGAAAACGCTCGTGGGCGGCTCTGACGTCACGACCGAGTCCGTCATCTGGTGGCTCCGCGGCGCTTCGGGCCTCGACGGCTTCACCGCGGTAGGCTGCTACACCAACAACCAGGGCTGGTACGTCGGGTTCGGCTCCAATGAGAAGTGCGGCGTAGTCCCCTGCTTCTGCTTCTAACCCAGGACGAAATCCCCGTCGGATTTTTCGGGAAAGGAAACCTCCCATGAACGCATCTACTGAGCGCATCGCCCC
>JAUNCQ010000011.1 GCA_030526515.1 Coriobacteriia bacterium | reverse complement strand
GCCGCGCCGGCCGCAGCCGCAGCGCCGCGCCGGCCGCGGCCGAAGCCTACAGCTGCATGCCCTCGCCGTAGCCGAAGCGGCGGATCTGGTTCGCGTCGCGGCGCCAATTCTTCTTGACCTTCACCTGCAGGTCCAGGAACACCTTGCAGCCCAGCAGCACCTCCAGGTCGTGGCGTGCCTCGGAGCCGATGCGCTTGATGGACGCGCCCTTCTTGCCGATGATGATGCCCTTCTGGCTCTCGCGTTCAACGTAGATGATGGCGCGGATCGACTGCGTCTTTGACTTGCGGTTCCACTCCATCTCCTCGACCATCACGCCGATCGCGTGGGGCACCTCGTCGTGCATGGTGCGCAGGATCTTCTCGCGAATGAACTCCGCGATGATGACCTCCATGGGCTGGTCCGTCTCCATGTCCGCCGGGAACCACGCGGGACCCTCGGGCAGGAAGTAGGTGACCTCCTCGATGAACGCGTCGACGTTGCGCCCGGTCACGGAGGACAGGCCGACCATGGCGTCCCACTGGCCCAGCTCCTCGGCAGCCTGGATCTGCTTGGCGATCTGCTCGCGGTTGGCCGTGTCGGTCTTGCTCAGCACGCAGATCTTCTTGGCGCGACACGCCTGAACCTGCTTGGCAACCCAGCGGTCGCCCTTGCCGATGGGCTGGCCGCAGTCGATCAGCATCGCGACCACGTCCACGTCCTCCAGCGCCTTCAGCGCGGACGTGTTCAGCTCCTCGCCCAGCGCGTCAATGGGCTTGTGCAGGCCCGGCGTGTCCACGATGACCATCTGGAAGTCCTCCTTGGTCAGCACCGCGCGGAAGCGATGGCGCGTGGTCTGAGCCGTGCTGGACGTGATGGCGATCTTCTTGCCCATGATGGCGTTCAGCAGCGTGGACTTGCCCGCGTTCGGGCGGCCCACCAGCGTCACGAAGCCGGACTTGAAGCCCTCGGCCCTGTTCGGCACCGCAAAGCCGCCCATGGCCTCCATCAGGCGCTGCTCGTCTTCGGCGCTCAGCTCGCCGGCCTCAGCCAGCTCCTCCAGCCGCTCCAGCTCCTCGAGCTTGTCAAATGCATCCATGTGAATCTCCTCTATTCGTACCGCGGCCGCCAAGCCGCGGGTTCGCATTCAGGGGGCGAAAATGCCGCCCGTCAGGTAAAAGAGCGCGTGGGCGAAATCCCCGGCCGTGCAGCCGCGCCTGCCGCGCCTGCGCGGCGACCGACCGTCCGCGCCTGACGCCCGCTACTCTTCGCCGTTGCGGCCGTGGTGCGGGTGCTCCAGCAGGATCAGGGTCTGCACGGCGGTGTCGTCGCCCTGGTGGGCGCCCCAGGCGGTCAGGATGTCGCGCTCCTTCTGCTTCATGACCTCGGCCTCATCGTCCTCGATGTGGTCGTAGCCGCACAGGTGCAGCAGGCCATGGACCAGCAGCAGGCTCATCTCGCCCTCGAAGGTGGTGTTGAACTTCTTGGCCTGCTCCTCGGCAACGTCCGGCGCAATGACGATGTCGCCCAGCTGGAACGGCAGCTCCTCCTCCTCGAAGGCCTCCGCGAACGGATCCGGGAACCCGTCGTCGTCCAGGCCGTCGCATTCGAAGGACAGCACGTCGGTGGGTCCCACCTTGCCCCGGTACTCCTCGTTCAACCGCGCCATCTGCTCGTTGTCCACGAACGTGACGGACGCCTCCACATTGTCTTCCACCTCTTCGAGCTGAAGGGCAAAGACCGCCAGCTCCTCCAGCGGAAACGCACGGACCTGGTCTTCGCGATACTCATAGTTGAACTGTATGTCCATGGGGTGTTGGGGTTCCTTTCCGTTAGGCAGCAGGGCTAGCGGCCGACGTTCTTGCCGGCCGCCTGGTCATAGGCGCGCACGATGGCCGCCACCAGCGAGTGGCGCACCACGTCCTTGCCCGTGAAATCGCAGGACGCAATGTCGTCAACGTCCTTGAGCACCCCGCGGACCTGCTTCAGGCCGGACACGCCGTGGGGCAGATCGAGCTGGGTGATGTCTCCCGTGATGACCATCTTCGAGCCAAAGCCCAGGCGGGTCAGGAACATCTTCATCTGCTCGGGGGTGGTGTTCTGGGCCTCATCCAGGATGATGAAGCTGTCGTTCAGTGTGCGGCCGCGCATGAAGGCCAGCGGCGCGATCTCGATGATCCCGTTGTCCAGCATGGCGTTGGCGCGCTCCATGTCCGTCATGTCGTACAGCGCATCGTACAGGGGGCGAATGTAAGGGTCGATCTTCTCGGTCAGCGTGCCGGGAAGGAAGCCCAGGTTCTCGCCCGCCTCCACCACGGGGCGGGTCAGGATCAGGCGCCCGACCTCCTTGCGCTTCAGCGCCGCCATGCCCATGGCCATGGCAAGGTAGGTCTTGCCGGTGCCGGCGGGGCCAATGCCGAAGGTGATGGTGTTGCGGCGGATGGCGTCCACGTAGCGCTTCTGGCCGGTAGTCTTGGGACGGATGGCCTTGCCACGGTACGTCAGCAGGATGTC
The DNA here is from genome assembly GCA_030526515.1 of Coriobacteriia bacterium. Lineage (GTDB taxonomy): Bacteria > Actinomycetota > Coriobacteriia > Coriobacteriales > Eggerthellaceae > SUG1186. The sequence continues at coordinate 47,636 of JAUNCQ010000011.1, read as the reverse complement.
CTCCCGCAGCGCCGTCGGGCTGAACTCGGCCGTGCGCAGCAGGTCGATGGACCGGCGCACGTAGTCCAAGGTCGGCAGCTCGCCGTCGGCGGAAAGCTTGATCAGGTCGCTGAACAGCGCCGTCAGGCTCTGGACCTCAATGGAGTCGCCTGCGAGCGCAATCTGGTTGCCCCGCACGGTGATGCGGGTTGCGAACGCCGACTGGATCAGCCGCAGGTGGTCGTCAGCGGGGCCAACTATGCCCGCCATGGACACGCCTTCCGGCACGGTCAGCGTAATATGTGAATCTTCGGTACTCATCAGGCGCATTCTAGCAAACAATCCGCGAACATGCAGCCTGACGGGCGCAAACGTCTAGTCATCGGCATCCCCGCAAGGCCAGCTCCATAGGACGAAATCGCCGTCGGCCACGTCCTCCCCCACCGTCACCTCGTGGTAGCTTTCCACGGTGGCGCGGCCAGGGCCTTCGACCAGCGCCCATTCGGTGGTGCCGGCGCGGCGCGCCTGGTCGGCGGCGGCCAGCTCGTCGGACAGGGCGCGCAGCCGTGCGGCGCGGTCGGCCTTGACCTCGGGGGCAATCTGGTCCGTGCGCTCCGCGGCCGGCGTGCCGGCGCGCAGGGAGTACGGGAACACGTGGATCTTCATGAAGCCGCATGCGCGGCATACGTTCAGGGTCTGCTGGAAGTCCTCTTCGGTTTCGCCCGGGAAGCCTACTATGACGTCGGTGGACAGGGCCATGCCCGGGACCTGCTCGTGGAAGCGTTCCACCAGGTCCGTGAAGAAGGCGGCGTCGTAGGGACGGGCCATCTCCTTCAGTACCTTGTAGCTGCCGCTTTGCAGGGGCAGGTGCAGGTGGCGGCACAGGCGCTCCGGGTTGGCGGCCATGAGCTCCATGAGCTCGGGAGTCACGTCGCGGGGCTCCACGGAGCCTATGCGGTAGCGAACCCGCGGGGCGCCGTCGGCTCCCGTGCCGGCGGTGGACTCCAGGATCTGGCGCAGCAGGCTCGGCAGGCGCAGGGCGTCCGGGTCGCGGCGCTGGCCTTCGCAGTAGGAGCCCAGGTTGATGCCGGACAGGACGATCTCTCGCACGCCGGCGTCGGCCAGGGCCACGCACTCCTCCACGATCTGGGCGCTGGGGCGGCTCACGGACTTGCCACGGGCAACGTGGACAATGCAGTAGGTGCAGGCGTTGTTGCAGCCGTCCTGGACCTTCACGCCCACGCGGGTGCGGAAGGCATCGCCCGCCAGCACGCGGGCGCGCTCGGTGACGTGGGCCTGCTCGAAGGTGCGGTCCATCAGCTGGCCCTTGGGAACGAACTCCACGCGGGGGTCCAGCCCTTCGTAGAACTCGGCGTCGATGGCGGCCGCGCAGCCGGTGACCACCACCTGGGCATGGTCGTTCACGCGCAGGGCGTGGCGCACGGCCTTGCGGGTCTTCTTATCGGCCTCGCCGGTGACGGTGCAGGTGTTCACGATGATCAGGTCGGCGTCCTCCTGGGTGGTTTCGCCGTTGCCTTCGTTGATGAGCCAGGCGGCCACCGCGTCAGTCTCGACGCGGTTGACCTTGCAGCCCAGGTTCACGCAGCAGAACCTCATGCTCGACCTCCCAGTCCGCCCAGCTCGTACAGGGCCAGGGCGGGGGCCACTATGCCCGCGGTCTCGGTCCGCAGGATGCTCGGGCCCAGGGAAACCAGCCGCGCCGCCGGATTGGCGGCCAGCAGCAGGTCCACCTCGTCGGAGGTCAGGCCGCCCTCGGGGCCCACCACCACGGCAATGCGGGCGTCGGCGGGCTCCTGCTGCCACGCCTTCAGGCCGGCTTCGATAGCCTGGCGCATGTTGACGGTCTGCGGAGCCTCCTCCCAGCACACGCACACGCAGGTGGCGCCGGCCAGGGCGCCGCAGGCCTGCTTGACGGTCATGGGGCTCAGCACCTCGGGGATGCGAGGCTGCCCGGACTGGGTCGCGGCGCTCTTGGCAATGGACTGCCAGCGCTCGATCTTCTTGGGGGCCTTCTTGGGGTCCAGCTTCATGACGGAGCGGGCGCAGGCCAGCGGGACGAAACCCGCCACGCCCAGCTCGGTGGCATGGCGGATGACCGTCTCCATCTTGTCGCCCTTGGCCAGGCCCTGGAACAGCAGGACCTGCGGACGCTCGGCGCCGGCGTCCAGGTGCTGGGCAATGCGCACCGTGGGGATGCCGGCCGTCACGCTCACGATCTCGCACTCGAAGTAGTCCTGGGCCGCGTCAACCACGGCAATGTGCTCGCCAGGGCCCATGCGCAGGACCTGCAGGTGCTTGGCGTCCTCCGGGAGCAGGCGCAGCTCGAACTCGTTTTCGCCCTGATCTGCTATGACCTGGTCTTCCAGGTAGAAGTGCTGAAGGCTCATGGCTGCCGCTTAGTTGAACGCGTCGCGGAGCTTCTGCAGCGGACTGCGGGACTCGGACACGCTGGTGCCCATTTCCTCGGCCAGCTTCTCCAGCAGCTCGCGCTCCTTCTTGGAAAGCTTCTTGGGGATCTCCACGCTGATGTGCATGTACAGGTCGCCGCGGTTGTCGGAGCGGAACTTGGGCATGCCGTGGTTGCGCACGCGGATGACCTGGCCGTTCTGGCAGCCCTCGGGGATGCGCACGTTCACGACCTCGTCCTCAAGGATGCCGTCGATGGTGATCTCGGCGCCCAGGGCTGCCTGGACCATGTTGATGGTGGCGGCGGCGTGCAGGTTGTCCCCGTCGCGCTGGAAGAAGTCATGCGGCTGCACGCGGATGTTCACGATCAGGTCGCCGGACTCCGCGCCCATGGCGCCGGCCTCGCCCATCTTGCTGACGCGCAGCTGCTGGCCGTCGCGGATGCCCGCCGGGACCTTGATGTCCAGGTGCTGGCGGTCGGGCACGCGGCCCTGGCCCTCGCACTCGGGGCAGGGGTTCTCGACGGTGGTGCCCAGGCCCTGGCACTCGGGGCAGGTGGTGGCGGACTGCATGTTGCCCAGGAACGTCTGCTGCACGGTGACCACGCGGCCGGTGCCGTTGCAGTTGCCGCAGGTGACCTTGCGGCCGTTTTCGCCCAGGCCGGTGCCGTGGCAGTCGTCGCAGGTGGCAAGGCGGTCGTAGGCAATGGGCTTGCTGACGCCGGTGGCCACTTCCTCCAGGGTCAGGCGCAGGCCGATGTTCATGTCGCGGCCCTCGGTGCGCACCCTGCGGCCACCGCCGCCGTTGCCGCCGAAGAAGCTGCTGAAGATGTCTCCCATGCCGCCGCCGAACAGGTCCTCCAGGTCCACGAAGCCGCCGCCGTAGCCGCCGCCCGGGCCGCCTGCGCCGGGGATGGTGCCGAAGCGGTCGTACTGGGCGCGCTTGTTGGCGTCGGACAGCACGTCGTAGGCTTCGTTGAGCTCCTTGAACTTCTCCTCGGCGTCCGGCTCCTTGTTCACGTCCGGATGCAGGGTGCGTGCCTTCTTGCGGAAGGCCTTCTTGATTTCGTCGGCCGATGCGTCGCGGGAGACCCCCAGGACCTCGTACAGATCGTTTGCCATGCTTACATGCCTCTTTCCTTTAAGTTGCGATCGGGCCTTCGCCCGTTGTTTCCAATCAGTGGTGCTGGCGCCTCGGGTAGCGCCAGCGGTTCCTTCCGCTTAGGCGCCGCCTATTGCGCCTGGTCAGATCCAGGGGGCGAAACATCCGCTCCCCCATCCGGGTCGTCCCCCAGGGCGCTGCTGGCCACGCGCACCGCGTTGATGACGCGGCTGTAGTCCATGCGGGTGGGGCCTATGACCGCCACCACGCCGGCGCTTTCGCCCCGACCATAGCGGCTTGCCACCACGGAAACACCCTCCAGGCCCTCGGCGCGGTTTTCCCGGCCGATGGTCACCGTGGGCATGTCCGCGGAGGATGCGTCGCCCAGGATGCGCATGAGGACCGTGTCATCCTCCAGCACCTGGACCAGCGGCAGCAGCGCGGCGGAGCGGGAAAACTCCGGCTGGGCCATGAGGCCTCGCATGCCCACGCGATGGGCGTGCTGGTGCGCGGCGCTCTGCTGGCCCTGGCGCAGGCAGGCCACCACCTCGTCCAGCACGGCGCGTACCAGCGGATCCGCCAGCGACTGGCGCAGCGCGGACTGCAGGCCGCCTTCCAGCTCGGCCAGGGTGGCGCCGGTCAGCACCTGGTTCAGGTAGCGCTGGACCAGCGAAAGGTCATCGGGGCTGATGGGCGCGGTGAACTCCATGTGGCGGTTCAGGACCTGGGCGTCTTCGGTGACCAGCACCAGCAGGACGCTGGTGTCCGTCAGGCTGACCAAGGTGATCTGCCGGATGCTCAGGCTCAGGACCGACGGCGCCAGGACAATGCTCAGGCAGTCGGTCATGCGGGCCAGTGCCGCGGAGGTGCGCTCCATCAGTCCGTCAAGCTCGGTGGCGCAGGACCGCAGCTCGGCCACGGTGCGGCGATACTCATCCCCCGCTGCCACCAGGCCGTCAGCGATCAGGCCGTCCACGAACGTGCGGTATCCGAAGTCCGTGGGCACGCGGCCGGCGGAGGTGTGGGGCTGGCTGATGTAGCCCTCCTCCTCCAGCGCCGACAGCTCGTTGCGCACGGTGGCGGGGCTGACGCCCAGGGCGTAGCGCTCGGTCAGCGTACGGGATCCCACGGGCAGCGCCCGGGCCACGTATTCTTCGATGAGCGCGGCCAAGACGCGCTGACGTCGGTCTGAAAGCATGCCTGCGGCCACCCCTTTCGCCCTTCAGATGTGCGGAACTGTTCAGTAATAGTGGAATTTTAGCACCCGAAGCCTTCGAGTGCTAATCTAAGTACGTGAAATGCACATATCCTGCAATCATGGGTGTGACATCGGGCGAAAGCCCCTGGTGAGGGGTTCATCGCGCGCTCGCATGCCTGTGCAGGAGGACGAAAAGGAGCGGAGCATGAGCGAATCTACCGGCCTGCAGCTGATGACCGACCTGCTGAGCTATCAGCCCCACAACGAGCAGGAGGCGGCCGACAAGGAGCTGATCCTTGGCCTGCTTTCCAAGGAGCGCCGTCAGGCCTTCGACCGTATCCCGCCGGCCCACATGGCTTGTTCCATTTGGACCGTGGACCCCACGTTCACCCGCACGCTGCTGGTGCACCACAACATCTACAACAGCTGGAGCTGGATCGGCGGCCACGCCGACGGTCAGCTTGACCTGGCCGAGGTGGCCTTGCGGGAGCTCCAGGAGGAAACCGGCGTCACCGGCACGCTGGTGGAGTGCGGACCCGGCAACATCTTCAGCCTGGACGTGCTGACCGTGGACGGGCACGAGAAGCGGGGCGAGTACGTCAGCTCCCACCTGCACCTGAACGTGACCTACCTGGCCGTGGCTGACCCCGAGCAGCCGCTGCGGGTGAAGCCGGACGAAAACTCCGGCGTCCAGTGGGTCGACCTTGACCAGGTTATCCCCCTGAGCACCGAGCCCTGGATCTGCGAGCGCGTGTACAAGAAGCTCATCGAAAAGACCCGCGCCCTGGCCCCGCAGCAGTAAGCGGCCCGCACCTTTCGGGCCATCGGGACCAAAGCGCCTCCAGTACCGCTAGCGCGTGCAGCCGCACTCGTCTCCCGCTTCCTGAAACGCACGCCAAACGCAAAAAGGACCGCGAGCCAATCCGGCTCGCGGTCCTTTTCTTTCGTCTTATGACTTTGCCGTTACTGGGTCAGCGGAGCCAGGCCCACGATGCCGCAGTAGAACAGGTTTTCCTCCATGATCACGCCGGGCTTGTAGGCCATCGTGGTCACGGTGGCATCAGCGATGATGCAGTCCGGAACGGCTGCGCCCGTCTGGGCGTTCAGGCCGGAGGGTGCGTCAACGGCCAGGGTCAGCATGCCGCGGCCCACGCCGTGCTCTGCGTTGATGGCCTTGGCCCAAGAAGCGTAGGGCTCCTTCAGCTCGGCGCCGTTGAAGCCAACGCCCACCATGGCGTCAATGACCACGCGGGTGTTCTTCAAGGCGGCCTCCACGTCCTCGGCGGAGGGCTCGACCACCAGATTGGCCTTGGTCTGAGCTGCTGCCAGGGACATGGCGGCGGAGCGAGCGGGCTCGGTGGGGATTTCCTGGGGAGCCACCGGGCTGAACACGGTGACCGGGAATCCCACGTCGGTCAGGTACATGGCGGCAACCCAGCCGTCGCCGCCGTTGTTGCCGGTGCCGCAGAAGATGGTGATGCCGAAGCTGGACAGGTCATCCATGCCGCCCTCGAAGCGGTCGGCCACGGCCTGGGCCACCGCAAAGCCGGCGCGGTCCATGAGCACCGCGGCGGGAGTGCCGGCAGCAATCATGTTCTGCTCGAGCTGCTTGACCTCGGAAACGTTCAGAATGGGTCCATCGTACTTGTTCATAAATCCCCCCTGTATTGAAGTATGTTTGTCCCTGATGATACTCCTTTGCCCGCTTCCCGTACAATGGAGCCATGAGGAAGCCAATACCCGCAAAGAACATCAACTTACCCCGCTGCCGCGACTGCCGGGCCATGTGCCCGTATACCGTGGCTGGGCTGGACGAAAACGGCAACGTTGCCGTTCGGTGCAGCTACGTCGCATGGGAGAAGCGACGGAAGGAGCAATCATGTTCGGACGATCGGAGAAGCGTTACAAGAAGCTGACCCTGCTTCACAGCAACGACCTGCACGGCGACTTCCTTGCCGAACAGGTGGACGAAAGCCTCGTTGGCGGCGTATCCCGCCTGTCGGGCTACGTTCACCGGGCCCGCCAGCGGGACCCCAACGTGCTCTACGCCATTTCGGGCGATATGTTCCGCGGCAGCGTCATCGACAGCGAGTTCCAGGGTCTGTCCACCATCCAGATCATGAACCTGCTTGGTCCGGACGTGGTGACAATCGGCAACCACGAGATCGACTACGGCGTGGCGCACCTGCTTCTCATGGAAAAGTGCGCCAACTTCCCCATCGTCAACGCGAACTTCCACATCACCACCAACGGTCGGCGCCTGTTCGAGCCCCATCGGATCATCCAGATCGGCGGCATGAAGGTCCTGTTCATCGGCGTCATCACCGAGCAGATCCTGGCATCGGCCAAGAACGACACCCTGATCGGCACCTTCCTGAACGTGGAGGATGCCGCCGTTGACGTGGGCCGCATCTGCAATGCCTTCAACACCACGGACGTGGATCTGATGGTGCTCCTGACCCACATCGGCTTCGAGGAGGACAAGGCACTGGCCGAACAGCTGGACCCGGCCTGGGGTGTCGACCTGATCATCGGCGGACATTCCCACACCTTGATCGACGAGCCCGTGGTGGTGAACGGAATCCCCATCGTCCAGGTGGGCACCGGCACCGACCAGCTTGGCCGCTTCGACATCGTGGTAGACACCAAGAAGAACCGCATGGACAGCTATCAGTGGCAGAGCATCCCTTTGAACGATGCCACCGCGCCTCTGGATAACGTCCTGGAGGACCTGATCCTGAACTACAAGGGGCAAACGGACCTGAAGTACGGGCGCATCCTCACCCGCCTGGTCCGCGAGCTCACCCATCCCGACCGAAATCGGGAGACGACCTTGGGCAGCCTGGTGTCCGATGCATTGGCCGAGTCCCTGGGCGTGGACATCATGTTCGCTGGCTCCGGTAGCATCCGCGTGGACCGCATGGGCCCTGTCATCACCTACGGCGACCTGGCGGAGGCCTTCCCCTACGACGGCGCCATCTACCAGATCAGCGTCACCGGGGCTCAGCTCGAGCGCATGGTGAGGCATGTCCTAGCGCAGGCCGCCAGCGGCCAGCACTGCGAGTTCTATCAGTTCAACGGCGGAACCCGCATTACCTTCGACCGCGCGGCAGACGAGTTCGCGGAGTTCCACGTTGCCGGCGAGCCCCTGAACGCCGACCGCATCTACACCGTGGGCCTGCCCCACTATCACTTCCAGAACATGCCCGAGTTCCTGGGAGTGAGCCAAGAGGACTGCAAGCCCAACGGCGACTTCCGAACCCTGGCCACCAGCGCTCGCGACGTGATCGAGGAGTACCTGATCAGCCACAACAACCTGGACTACCAGATCGAAGGCCGCCTGACTGTCCTCTAACCCAGGACGAAAGCCCCGCTAGTCGGATTTCGTCTGCCCGGGCAGAGACTCCATGCGCTTGCCTACCAGGGGCGCGACGGTGATCACCGCAATGCTCAGCACAATGAGCGCAGAACCCAGAGCCTGGTCGAAGGTCAGCACTTCTCCCAGCACCAGAAACGCCAGCAGCAGCGAAGACGGCGTCTCGGTGATCCCCAGCAACGACGCCCTGGTGCCGCCAATGCGCTTCACGGCCTCCAAGTACAGTGGGATGGGCAGCAACGTACAGGCCAGAGCCAACGCGCAGGACAACCCGATTTGCTCAGCGGTCACGGACACTAGGTTCGGCAGCACCGGGGCAAAGAGCACGCAGGAGCCCACCAAGCTCGCGCAGCTCAGGGTGAAGGTGAAGGTCATCGGGCCGTCTTTGCGTGGATGCTTCTGTATGAGCAGCGTGTACACCGCAAAGGCCAGGCAGCTTACCACGGCATAGGCCATGCCCAGGGCATCAAGCACCACGTCGCCCGCATGCACGCCGGATACCAAGATCAGACCACCCATGGCCAGAACCAGCGAAAGAAACGTGCTCAGCGTGAACTGCTCCTTGAACACGAAGATGCTGGCAACGGCCACGACGGCCGGATATGTGTAGAACACTACGGTGGTCAGACCTGCGGACATCCGCTCCACCGCCAGAAAGTACGTGGCGGACGAAAGGAAGCCCAAGGCAGCCAGCACGTACACGACGGGATCCCTGCTCATCAGCGACTGCTTGCGCCAGATCAGAAGAAACGCGCCCAGCAGTACCGTGGAGCAGGCGTAACGCAGGACCAGCACCTCCTGGGGACCCAGGCCGGTGGCGTAGAGCACCTTCCCGAAAATGCCCATGGTGGAGTACAGGACCGCCTGCAGCACGGCAAAGGCGCTGCCGACAGCCACGGCACCAACGTTGCTCTTGCCGTCCGACATGGGGCTATTCGTTCTTGTCGGCCTCGTTGGCCACCAGCATCTGCTCGAACATGCCGCTGGTGGAGTTGAAGTCGCTGGGCAGCACCACGGTGGTCTGCTTGCCGTTCTTGGCGAACTTCTCCATCATGTCGGTCCACTGGGTGAACAGGAACAGCTCGTTGGCTTCCTTCGAGCTCACGCCAGAGGTCTTGATGGTCTCCAGGGAGTCGGCGATGCCGTCCGCGATGGCCTTGCGCTGGGCAGCGATGCCGATGCCGGCCTGCTCCATGGCCTCTGCCTGGGCGCGGGCCTCGGTGACCACCTTGATGCGCTCAGCCTCTGCCAGGGCCTGGGCAGCGGTCTGCTCACGCTGGGCGGAGTTGATGCGGTTCATGGAGGCCTCGACGTCCTTCGGCAGGCCGATGCTGGTGATCAGCGTGCTGACCAGGTCGTAGCCGTACTCGATCATGATGCCGGACACCGTCTGGTTTGCATCGTTGGCAATGGAGTCCTTGTTCTCGAACACCTCGTCCAGGGTGTAGCCAGGCACGGCGGAGCGCAGGGCGTCGATCAAGTAGCTGCTCATCTGGGCAACGGGGTCCACCAGCATGTAGTAGCTGCGGTAGACGCCGCTGTCCTCCGGGCAGGTGCCACGAAGCATGTTCACGTGGTACTGGGCCGCAATGTCCATGGTTATGGTCACGTTGTCCTTGGTCTTTGCGTCAATGCGGAAGGTGACCTGGTCCGTGCGCAGGTTCACGCGCTTGGCAATGGTCTCGGCAAAGGGCAGCTTCACGTGCACGCCGGGACCGCAGATGCGGTTGAACTTGCCCAGACGCTCGATGATCACGTTGGTCTGCTGCTGCACCACGTACACACCGCCGCCGATGATCATCAGAATCACCACCACGAACAGCAGCGGGAACAACGACCCCAGAATCACGCTAAATACCGCGCTCATGCCGAACTCCTTTCGCTCAGATATAAGGCCACCATTATACTAGCCAAAACACCTGCTGCATAGGCTGAAAGGCAAACAAATGTTCCATACTTTCAATACGGACGAAAACCACATCGATCAGTGGATCGACCAGCACTGGGACCAGGTCCTGACCGCTATCAGCGACCTGGTGGCCATCCCCAGCACCGAGGACCCGGCAACCGCAGACGCATCCACCAACGCTCCCTTCGGCGCCGGCCCCCGCGCCGCCCTGACCGCAGCCCTGGAGCTGGCCGAAAGCCTGGGCCTGCAGACCACCGACGTTGACGGCTACCTAGGCTTCGCCGACCTGCCCGGCAGCGGCTCCAAGCAGCTGGGAATCATCGGCCACGTGGACGTGGTGCCCGCCGGCCCCGGCTGGACCGTGGAGCCCTTCGCCGTGACTCGTCGCGACGGCTACCTGCTGGGCCGCGGCGTCATTGACGACAAGGGCCCCATCCTGTGCGCCCTCTTCGCCGTCCGCTACTGGCAGGAGCAGCTGGCGGCAACCGGCCAGCAGTTCCCCCACACGGTCCGCGTGCTCTTCGGCGCCAACGAGGAAACCGGCATGGCCGACGTGGCCCACTACCGTGCCCGCTACGCCGACCCCGACTTCCTGTTCACCCCGGACGCCGAGTTCCCCGTCTGCTATGGCGAAAAGGGCCTCTACGGCGGCACGCTGACCAGCGCGCCCCTGGCCGACGGCCGCCTGGTGCAGCTCCAGGGCGGCGCCGCCACCAACGCCGTCCCCGGCGTGGCCACCGCCACCGTCCGCAACGCCACGGCAGCCGACCTGCCCACGGCGCCCCACATCACCCTCGAGCAGCAGGGCGAATACGTCGTCGTCACCGCCCAGGGCAAGTCCGCCCACGCCAGCCTGCCCGAGCAAGGCCGAAGCGCCATCCACCTGCTGGCCGACTACCTGCTGGAAGCCGACCTGTGCTCCCCCGCTGAGGCCGCGTTCCTGATCCTGGTCCGCACCCTCGCCAGCACCTGGGACGGCAGCTCCCTGGGCCTGGCCTGTCAGGACCCGGACTTCGGCAAGCTGACCATCGTCGGCGGCACCATCGAGCTCAAGGACGGCCGCATCAGCCAGACCCTGGACGCGCGCCTGCCCACCACCGCGGACCCGGCGGCCATCACCCGCAAGCTCACCCAGGCGGCGGCTGAAGCGGGCGGCGCTTTCGCCCTGACGCGAGACATCCCGCCCTTCAAGGTCGACCCCACCGGCCCCGAGGTAGCCGCGCTCATTGACGTGTACAACCAGGTCAGCGGCGAATCCGCCGAGCCCTTCACCATGGGTGGCGCCACCTACGCCCGCGAGTTCAGCCGCGGCGTCAGCTTCGGCCCCGAAAAGCCCTGGGAGCCCCAGCCCGACTGGGTCGGCGGCATGCACGGCCCCGACGAAGGCGTCAGCGAACCCCTGCTCAAGCAGGCCCTGAAGATCTACATCTACGCCATCGCCCGCCTGCAGTCCCTCCCCCTCTAGGGAGCGCACCCCGCACCAACGGGGCATAGCATCAGGACGAAAGCCCCGCACGTAAAACGGCCGCCAGCGAAGAATGCTGGCGGCCGTCGTCATCTCAGAGGCTCAAGCCAAGGGGACGAAAGCCCGCATGCAACTGCGCAAGCCCGCGGAGCCCGCGCGCTACCGCGCACGCCTGCTCGGCCCGCGCCCTCGCGTCGCGCCTACTCCTCGAACTGGATCTCTTCGTAGCTCAGGGCCTGGGGCATGGGCTCGTCCACGATGTGCACCGGCTTCTGGCGGCTGGCATCCACGAACAGCTGCATGTTGCCCGGCGTGGAGTAATGGCCCGCGGGGTCCATGAAGTACTTGGTCACGGGGATCAGGTTCAGGTCGATGTCCGCGTACAGGATGCCCTCCTCGTCATGGGGCATCTGCGCCACAACGCAGCCAGTGGGGCTCACGATGCGGGTGAAGCCGTGGCCGTAGGCCAGCACCTGCTTCTGGGCGTCCGTCTTGCAGCACACAGCCTCAAGCTCGGGCGTCCACAGCTGGCTGGTGCACAGGGTCCAGGTGCCGGTGGACAGCGCGTAGTACTGGGCGCCGGTGGCGCACTGCTCGTCGGCGAAGGATGCGCCCGGGTCCGGCATGCCAATGGGCCAGGCGCTCACGTGCACCTGCTCGTTCTTGGCGGCCATGGTGGCCACGTTGTGCGGGATGTAATGCTCCCAGCACTGCAGGCCGCCCAGGTTGCCCAGCTCGGTTTCGAACACGGGCATCATGGAGGCGTCGCCGTCGCCCCAGACCGTCATCTCGTTGGAGGTGGCCTTCATCTTGCGGTGCTTGCCCATCAGGTCACCGGCAGGGTTGAACCACAGCTGGGTCAGGTACAGGCTGCCGCCGTCCTTTTCAGTCACGCTGACGCACATGTACACGCCGTTGTCCTTGGCGGCCTGGGACAGCCGCGCCACCTGGCGGCTGGGAATCTCCACGGCCTGGTCGTACAGCTGGCAGAACAGGTCCATGCCCTGCATGGGGCCGTCCATCCAGATCCACCAGGGGTAGCCGGGAATCACGGCCTCAGGGAACGCCACGATCTTGGCGCCCTCCTTGGCAGCGTCCTCCACGAACCCGATGACCTTGGTGATGGTTGCGTCGGTGTCGTTCTGGACCGGGGCCATCTGCACCGCGGCCACCTTGTACTGCTTGATCTTCGCCATGGGTTCCTCCTAGCGTTGAGGTCTGAATAAGATGTCACAGATTGTGCAACATCTATCACATTCTTGTGAAGCGACAATCCGTCAGGTCCGACTTCACACTCCGTCACAGCTCCCATACGCCATGGGAAACACCAAGGCGTCCCGCCGCTCTGCCCCTTCGTACCCGAACGCGCTATCATCAGGGCATTCACCAAACGAGGTCCCATGAACGGGCCGACCTGAGGCAGCTGGCCGTCACTTTGTAGCCTCTGTGGAAACCTTTGCATTCTCCTGTCGATCAGCGCAACGGCGGCATCATCAGGGACTATACTGCTATCCATGTGAAGCAGCCGACCGCGGTCAGCTGTTGCTCCGCCATCCGGCGGCACAATTGAGAGGAGTTTGGAATGAAGGATGCAAAGCAATTCCTGGAGGATCTGAAGGTTGACCAGGAGCTGGATCAGGCCCTGGGAGCAGCAATCGCCGACATCTCCTCCGAGGAGGACGCAGCCGCTGCACGCGTCGAGGCCATCACCGCTTTCGCCCGCGAGCACGGCTACCAGTTCGAGGCCGAGGACCTTTCCTTCCAGGACGCCACCAACCGCGAGGTGTCCGACGAGCAGCTGGAAATGGCAGCCGGCGGTGCCCCGAAGTGCCTGGGCAGCGCCCGCTGCTTCGTCGGCTACAAGTGCCCCGCGGAGAGCATGCAGTGGTCGCCCGAATAATGGAGTCTTCTAACCTGGAGTTTTCGTAACAGAAAGGAACCAAAATGAAGGATGCAAAGCAATTCCTGGAGGATCTGAAGGTTGACCAGGAGCTGGATCAGGCCCTGGGAGCAGCAATCGCCGACATCTCCTCCGAGGAGGACGCAGCCGCTGCACGCGTCGAGGCCATCACCGCTTTCGCCCGCGAGCACGGCTACCAGTTCGAGGCCGAGGACCTTTCCTTCCAGGACGCCACCAACCGCGAGGTGTCCGACGAGCAGCTGGAAATGGCAGCCGGCGGTGCCCCGAAGTGCCTGGGTGACTCCCAGTGCGTCTTCGGCTACAAGTGCCCCGCGGAGAACATGAAGTGGCCGCCCGAATAATAGGGACTTCTAACCTAGACCTGCCGTAACAGAAAGGAACCAGAATGAAGGACGCAAAGCAGTTCCTAGCTGACCTTCAGGAAGACAAGGACCTGGCCCAGGCCTTCGAGGCGCTGGGTCCGACCATCGAGGAGGCCGTCTCCAAGGCCAAAGACCCCGAGGTTGCAAGCATTGAGGCCGTAACCGCCTTCGCAGCCGAGCATGGCTACCAGTTCGAGGCTGAGGAGCTCGCCCTCCAGACCGCCACAAATCGCGAGGTCACCGATGAGGATCTGGCCGCAATTGCGGGTGGAACCAAGGGACCCTGCAACCTGGACTACTGGTGCAATTTCGTCTGGAACACCTGCGTGTACAGCAACGAATGCGAACGCACCCATGAGTGCCAGGCAAAGGTGCACAAAGAGGGTTGCGCGCACCAGGTCCAGTAGCCCGGCACGAAAATAGCCCGTCGAAAGGTCTAGGCAAGCAAACGCGAGCCTAGACCTTTTTCTTTCCCATCATGCCGCGCACTACTGCCGAAACGAACCCCTGCTGCTGATGCTCGTAGGGCTTGCCGCCCAGCAGCAGCTGCTCCACCTTGAGCTGGCCGAGCTGGTCGACCGGAACCGCATAGGGATTGCTGCTGAGCACCACCATGTCAGCCACCTTGCCCACCTCCAGGGAACCGCGCTCGCCTTCGTCGAAGGTGGCCCAAGCGCCGTTGTACGTGCACATGCGCAGGGCTTCCTGCACCGTCAGGCTCTGGCCGGCAGTGCTGTGGTTACAGGCCTTCTCCATCCAGACCAGGGGATTCGGATCCGTGCAGGGAGCATCGGAGCCTGCGGTCATGACCAAGCCCGCATCCGCGAACCTGCGCAGTGGGTTCAGAGCGGCAGCGCGCTCGGGGCCCAGCAATTCCTCCAAGTAGGCATCCGGCTCCTGCGCCCAGCCTATGAACGCGCTCTGAACCGGAAGGTGAATCCCGTACTCCGCGCAGATGGCAATGCCGTCTTCCGTGGGCAGGCAGGCATGAATGATGCCGTGGCGATGGTCATCCCGCGGGCAATCGTCCAGCGCAGCCTTAAGCGCACGGGTGGCCTGATCGAAGGCGGCATCGCCGATGGCATGCATCTGGATCTGCAGCCCGGCGCGATTAGCCTCCTTGCAGAAGGAAATCACCTGCTCGTCGGCATAGAACAGCACGCCGGTCTCCCCCACCGCGCCAGCGCCCACGTAGGGCTCGTGCACCGCCGCATCGCAGCTGCCGAAGGCGCCGTCCAACGCGCACTGGAAGCATCCGCCAATACGGGGCAGCCCGCGCTTGGTGGCCACCTTCACGTCCATGGACTGCGGATACACGCGCAGCTGGAATCCAGACTCCGCGCTACGACCCATCCATTTCTCCAGGGAAATATCCAGGTCGCCGGTGAAGCCCACGCCGCTGACGGTGTGCACCATGCCAATTCCGCGCTCGGCCAGGTAATCCATGGCGCCCTGCATGTTGCGGATCAGCTCGGGAATGGACAGCGACCCGGTGATGTAGTCGCTTACGGCGAAGAACGCCTCCTGGTTCATTTCGCCCGACTCGGGGTGATATCCCCGCAGGCCCTTCACCTTGCCCTCGACCAGCTTCAGCAGCGCCGAGTTGACAATGCAGGCATGGCCGTCGTACTTCACCATGAACACCGGCTTGTTCGGGCACACTGCGTCCAGCTCGGCGCGGGTAAGCAGCCGCCCCTCCGCCACCGTGTGGGGCGACGCGCCGAATGCCACCAGCACCTTGGCGGAGCACTTCTGGGCAAAGTCACTCACCATCTGGGCAATCTGGGCATTGGATCGGGCGTCCATGACGTTCAGGCCTGCGTTGAACACGGCGAAGGACGCGAAGTGCTCATGGCTGTCCACGAAGGACGGGCACAGCGCCCGCTCGCCCAGCACGACCCTGTCCGTGCTGGCGTACTGATCCGGAAGCTCGTCGCCCACGAACACAATCCGCCCGCCGTCCTCGACCAGGTACCGCGCAACGGAATCCTGTGCATCAACGGTCAGGATAGAACCCTCGTAAACCTTCATATCAGCCTCCAGAGTCGCGGACGGATGCTCGCATTGCTCAATCATGGGACTCATTCTACCGCCACAAGCCGCTCCAGACCGATAGCGCAAGGACGCTCCTTGCCCTCAGGACGGTTTTTCGAGTTTAGAGAGCACCCTCTGACAAAACTGCGAGCTTAGTGAGCTCCTTAGCCCAACTCAAAGCAGACAAGAAACACCCGCTCAACCAAGCAAGCCTGTGACCTGGTGTTATAAAGAGAGCCCGCAGACAATCCTGCCCAGGAGACCGCCCAAGGCATCCTGACCTACGCGATCGAGCTCGCAAATCGCTCTAAACACGCACTTCTGTCCGGACACCCTCTCTAAACTCGAAGAACTGCCCTAGCTGAGCAAGCCCGAAGCATGCCAACCATAATCTGCCTCAGAGTGCAAAATTAAGGCCTGGTTAGCAATGCTAACCAGGCCTTCACAAGATCACTACCAAATGGCCGTTACAGCACGCTTCGCTGCAACGGCCATGAGCATCTCCTCACGACTCTCGTAATAGCTGCCCGTCGCATAATCCGCGCGAGATTCCCTCAAGGCGCAAGCCAAGCGACGCTCGTATGGCGTAGCCTCTACAGATTGGCTACGCGACTCTACGCCCGCCTGTTGTTTGCGATCGAAACATCCCGTCATGCCATAGCTCCTTAAGCGCAAAGACGAACAACAAAGAAACTAGTCCTCCTTCGGGCGAACCGCAAAGTCCTCGAAGAAGCCGCGGGGGCGCTCGGTGCGACGGGTGCAAGCGGTGTCGCGGCCCAGGATCAGCGCGCCGATCCAGTCGCCCCACACGCGGAACTTGCGCTCCCAGGACGGCATCGCGAAGCCGTGGTAGCCCTTGTGGGCCAGCCAGGCCAACGGACCGCCCAGGGTCAGCTTCTTGGCACCGCTGCAGAAGGCGCCCTGCCACTGGCCAAGGCCGGCAACGCAGCCGGCGTTCTTGTGCACGTAGTCAGACGGCTCGCCGCCACGGAGCACGGCAATCAGGTTCTTCGCCATCTGGTGGCCCTGACGCACGGCATGCTGGGCCGTCGGAGCGCAGGAGCCATCCGGCAGGCCGCCGCCGCTCAGGTCCTCGACGCGGGTGGCGTCGCCCAGGCCCCAAGCGTGAGGCACGACTTCGCCATCGCGAACCACCTGCAGCTTGGTGTTGCAGGTCATGCGGCCGCGCTCGTCCAGCGGCAGGTCAGAGTGCTCCAGTGCCGGGCAGGCCTTCACGCCAGCGGTCCACACGATCAGGTCGCACTCGATGGAGGTGCCGTCGCTCAGCTTCACCACGTTGTCGATGGCGCTCTGCGCGAATACGCTCATATGGAACTTCACGCCGCGCTCTTCCAGCATCTTCACGACCCACGCGGAACGCTCGCGGGTCAGCTCGGGCATGACGCGGTCCGTGGCCTCCACCAGGTGGAACTGCAGCTCCTCGCGACGAATCGCCGGGTGGTCCTTCAGCAGGCGGTACGCAAAGTCGCTCATCTCGGCAATGCCCTCCATGCCGGAGAAGCCGCCGCCGATGACGCAGAACGTCAGGATCTTCTTGCGCACGGGGTCCTCAGGGTCCAGGTCGCAAGCACGGGCCATGTTCTGCACGATGCGGTTGCGGATGAACACCGCTTCCTCCATGGCCTTCAGACCCACGGCGTTGTCGGCAATGCCGGGAGTCGGGAACGTCTTGGTCACGGCGCCCATGGCAACGACCAGCTCGTCGTACGGCACGGTCCAGGAGTTGTCATGACGGCCAGTCACAGTCACCAGCTTGTTGGCGTGGTCGATCGCGTCCACATGGGCGGTCATCACCCGCGTCTTGCGCAGGTGCCTACGCAGCGGCACCATCACGTGACGTGCCTCGATATTGCCGCCAGCCACCTCAGGCAGGAACGGCTGATAGCACAGCATGCCGTTCACGTCGATCAGCGTAACCTCAGCCTCACCAGGCTTCAGCAGCTTCTCAAGGTCCTTGGCCGTGTAGTAACCGCCAAAGCCGCCGCCCAGAATCACTATCCTCTTCATGCGCAAACTCCCCGCTCAAAGCTCAATTCGTAAAAAAGTTCGTCCATTATATGCCCAAACAGGCAGAAGTCAGCCCCATCCGTCCGACGAGCGGCGCCCGCAACATACATTTAATCAGGGCGAAAGCCCCGTCAGCCTCCCGCCAGCCTCCCCGGAGCGACCGTGCCACCGTGAACTTGCACGCCCAGATCGCGGACACCGGCATGGGCATGACCCCGGAGTTCATGGAAACCATATTCGAGCAGTTCAGCCGCGCCGTGGACACCCGCGTCAACACCATCCAGGGCACCGGCCTGGGCCTGGCAATCGTCAAGCAGATCGTCACCCTCATGAACGGCACCATCGAAGTCGCCAGCCAGCCCAACCAGGGCTCCACCTTCGAAGTGGTGCTTCCCCTTGAAGTGGACGAAAGCCCCGCCGAGGATCCCTCCCCCGCCCACGCTCCCATCGACCAGGAGCGCCTCCAGGGCCTGCGCGTGCTCATCGCGGAAGACAACGACCTCAACTACGAAATAGCCCAGGAGCTCCTCTCCGACTACGGCATGGCCATCGACCGCGCCGTCGACGGCGCAGAAGCCGTGGACAAGGTGTCCCAATCCGAGCCGAGCACCTACGACCTGGTCCTCATGGACATGCAGATGCCCAACATGAACGGCCACGTGGCCAAGCCCCTGAACATCAAGCTGCTCCTCCAAACCATGCAGGCCGTCCTCAACTAATCAAATGTGGAGACTTGTCGGCTCCCTCCAAACCAAGTGCGCATAGGTATAGAATGCAGAACATCCGAACAGCATGATGTTGCCTGCTCGGACCAACAGGCCACACGCGCGGGACGGCCGCGCAAGGCGTTAAAAGGAGCACCATATGAAGGATGCAAAGCAATTCATCGAAGACCTGCAGAAGGACGTTGAGCTGGCCAAGGCCCTCGATGCCCTGTGCGAGCAGATGACGGAGAAGATCCAGCAGTCCGAAGACCCAAATGCCATGAAACTCGAGCTCCTCACGGCCTTCGCCGAGGAGCACGGCTACGAGCTCGATCCCGAGGAGCTGGCCCTGGCTACCGCGAAGAACCGCGAGGTCGACGACGAAGCGCTGTCTGACGTATCGGGTGGTTCGGGATTGCGCACCTGCCTGGTCAACTATGCTTGCTACTTCGCGCTAAACAACTGCATGTTCAAGAACAACTGCTATATGGCCATGGCCTGCACTACGGATGCAGGTAAGAACTAGGGCCCTTCAGAATAGAACCCACTCGCCCAAGCTCAAGCAATGGAAAGAGCAAGGCGCGGTTCCAAAAGCAAGTTAGGAGCACTCCATGAAGGACGTAAAGCAATTCATCGAAGACCTGCAGAAGGACCCGGAGCTGGCTAAGGCCCTCGAAGTCCAGTCCGCCCAGGCGGAAGAGAAGGTGAAGCAGGCCGAGGACCCCGAGGCCGCAAGGCTCGAGTTCCTGGCGGAATTCGCCAAGGAGTACGGCTATGACCTGGACCCCGAGGAGCTGGCCCTGGCTACCGCGAAGAACCGTGAGGTCGACGATGCCTTTCTGGCCGACGTTGCCGGCGGCGGAAATTCGAGCGAGCAGTTCTGCTTCTGGATCTACGCATGCGAAATGGTTCTGAACACCTGCGAATACTCGAACAACTGCTTAAAGGGCGAACGCTGCACCAGGGCTGCCGGCTGGTCCTAGGCCTTCCGGCTGAACTCAAGCATCTCCAAAGCTCTCTCAACAATTCACTTCAGGGCCGGGGCCGCAATGCCCCGGCCCTTTTTGCTGTCCGCAGCACCACATAGCAGCAAAATCCAAGACCGTATCGGCAAAACCCATAAACCCGCCGCCGACCTGCTCAAACGACCAAATTTCACTCTATCCTCAACCGCGTATAGAAGATATGAGCCACTAACGTAACAGTTTGGCAAAACCCCCTGTTCATCAGGGGTTTTTCCATTAAAATCCTCATTTGGCAAATCCTGCCACCTAAGCACTACTCGAAAGGAGGAAAGATGGCTGAAAAGAATTGCGGCGTGTCTCGTCGTAACTTCTTGAAGGGCCTCGGCGCTGCAGGCACCCTTGGTGCGCTGACCGCGCTGGGCGCTGGCTCCGTCGCCAACGCAGCGGAGACCAAGTCGGCTGAGGGCACCGCCACCACCCGTCTGGTCAAGACCAAGACCGGCTATCCCGATCAGAATCCTGATTGGCTGGGCGAAGCACCCCAGATCGACGAATCCCTGATTACCGAAACCATCGATACCGAAGTCCTGGTCGTGGGCTACGCTACCGGCGGTATGCCGGCCGTGGCCGCAGCCGTGGAGGAAGGCGCCAAGGTCTACGTGGTGGACCGCCAGGGCGCTCCCTTCGCCATGAAGGAGGACATCGGCGTCGTCGACTCCAAGATGCAGAAGGCCTACTATAAGGAGCATCCGGAGTTCAAGATCGACCACAAGGAAATCCTGGAGGACCTGGTCCGCTACGCCAACGGCTACGTGAGCTACGACCTCATCAAGGTCTGGATCAACGAGTCCGGCGCCTACATGGACTGGTACCAGAAGATCCTGGAGAAGTCCGGCAAGTGGCATCTGGAGTACGAGGCAGGCCTGGGTACCGAGGACGGTCAGCGCGACCGCGCCTGGGCAACCGGCCACAGCCCCCAGAAGAACGACCCGGCGGACGAAAACTGCCCCTCCATCGAAGACGTCTTCAAGGAGTACATCGAGTCCTTCAACCTGGCAACCTACCGCTGGAACGCCTTCTTCACCAAGCTGGAGCAGGACGAAACCGGCCGCGTGACCGGCGCCATCTGCCGCGACGAGCTCACCGACCAGTACTTCCGCGTCAACGCCAGCAAGGGCGTCATCCTGGCAACCGGCGGCTACTCCAACGACGTCAACATGATGAAGGCCATGCAGCCTGAGATCCTGGACGTCAAGATCGCCTGCGACGGCTCCGGCAGCAAGTCCACCTCCCAGGGCATCAAGGCCGCCATGTGGGTCGGCGCCCGCAAGGACCCGGTCGGCACCTCCATGCTGTTCAACCGTGCCTGCTGCAAGCCCACCGACACCTGCGGTCACGGCACCCCGGGCCGCTGGTTCTGGTTCGGCGAGCAGCCCAACCTGAAGGTCAACCTGAACGGCGAGCGCTTCTGCAACGAGTCCGGCCCCTACGACTACATGCTGCACGCCGCCTACATGCAGCCGCAGCACACCTACTGCACCATCTGGGACAAGAACTACGCCAAGTACGCAGAGCAGTTCGACGAGGTCGGCTGCTGCCGTCTGTTCCCGTTCCCCAACGGCGCAAAGAACAACATCCCCCTGCAGGTGGTCGAGGGCATGCTCGACGGCCTCATGGCTGACGGCTATGTCGTCAAGGCCAACTCCCTGGAGGAGCTGGCAGAGGGCCTGGGCATCCCGGCCGATAAGTTCGTGGCACAGGTCAAGAAGTACAACAAGTACGCCAAGGACGGCCACGACCCGGACTACTACAAGGAGCCCCACCGCATCACCCCGGTGGACACCCCGCCCTTCTACGGCGCCCGCACCGGCGCATGGCACCTGACCACCCTCGACGGCGTCATGATCAACACCGACATGCAGGTGCTCGACCAGAACAACGAGCCCATCCCGGGCCTGTTCGCCACCGGCGACTGCTCCGGCGGCTTCTTCAGCACCTCGTATCCGAACCTTGCCACCGGCGTTGCCTGCGGTCGCACCATGACCTTCGGCCGCCATGCCGGCAAGTACGTTGCAAACCTGTAAGGAGGTGAATAGAACATGAGCGAAGAGATCAAGAATCAGGACGAAAACCAGCCTGAGGTCACCGAGGCTGCTCCCGCAACCCCGGCTGAGCCTTCCGCCAAGAAAACCGTGAGCCTGGGCAAGCTGACCCTGACCCGCGGCAAGTTCGCAGCGTGCGTCATCGCGCTGGTGGTCGTGGTCGCCGGCATCGGCGGCTTTGCCTGGCACAACACCCCGGGCTTCTGCGGCACCATGTGCCACACCACCATGAGCTACTACTCTGACAGCTACGCCTCCGACGACACCACCCTGGCATACCGCATGGGCCACGTCAGCGGCAAGGCCACCGACACCCTGCGTGACGGCGTCTCCGACTCCAACAAGGCCTGCCTGGACTGCCACCCGGCTTCCATCGGCGAGCAGATCAAGGAGCTCGGCATGACCATCGACGGTGACTACACTCTGACCGAGGACGGCAAGCTGGTCATCGAGGACGGCCACTTCAAGGCCAACAAGGAATTCTGCACTCAGTGCCATGACTACGAGAAGGTCATCGCCAAGACCGCCAACTACAACGGCGGCAAGCACGATTCCGAGTCCGGCGTCTTCAACCCGCACGCATCCCACCAGGGCGACCTGGCATGCGGCACCTGCCACAACGTGCATGGCACCTCCGTCATGTACTGCACCTCCTGCCACAACGCAGAGGTTCCCGAGGGCTGGGTCACCGTTGCCCAGGCTCAGGAAATGAACCAGCAGGTCGTGGCCAAGTAAGCTCCCCTAACAGCTGAAGGCACCTTGCAAAGGAATGGCTCCGGGATTCGCCCCCGGAGCCATTTTCATGTTCAGGGCGAAACACTCGTCCGCCTTTACTTAACGATGCCGCTCAGCTTGGCCTTGCTCCAGCTGCCGTAGAGGACCGTGGAGCCGACCTTCTTGTAGGCGCGCGCCTTCACGTAGTAGCGCTTGCCCTTCTTCAGCTGCTTGATGGTCTTGGAGCCCGCGGTGGTCTTCACCGTCTTCCAGGTCTTGGCACCCTTGGCCCGGTAGCTGATCTGGTACACGGTGCCGCCGGTCACGGCAGGCTTGCCGCCCAGGGTCACCGTCACCTTCCCCTTGCCGGCAGTCGCCTTCTTCACGCAAGCCGCCTTCGGTTTGATTCGGAAGGTGAACGTCTTGGAGCCGCTGTAGTTGCCCGTGCAGGTCACGGTCGCCTTGTACACGCCTGCGCTCTTGCAGCCCCCAGAATAGGTCACCGTGTAGTCCTGACCTGCAACCAGCGCAGCATCACCATACGTCACAACGGGAGCCGGCTTAATCGCCTTGCCGGTGTACGTGTAAACGGTCTTTCCCAAGGCCATCTTCGAAGCCGACACCGCAGCCGGATCGATTTCGAACCCGACCACCTTGTAGGTGCTCTCATACAGGCCAATGCCAAAGATGTTCACCCGAGCCGTTCCCGCGTTCACGTTCTTGCTGTAGGAGACCTTGTAGTCAACGTTCTCCACCAGGTCCTGCCCGTTCCAGCGAACCGTCACGCCCGGCTTGCGCGGGGTGCCATCGTACTTCTTCACGTACGGCGCAATGACCACCTCGGCATTCGCCAGGTCTCGGGGCAGCACGGTCAGCGTAACAGTCCTCTCCTCGGTGCCGTAGGTGTCATTCCATTTACCACCTGCGGCCGGCTTGACCGAAATATCGTATACGCCGGGCATCCACTGGTCAGCCATCTTGAAGGACAGCTCATCGGACGAGTACGCGTAGTTGACGTTCTGAATGGCACTCATGGCCCACGTGCTGATCGCCTGGCTGCCAGCCACAAAACTCAAATCCAACGACGGCACCGGCACAACGCCGCGGACGCTCCACGTTCCGCTTATTTCGTCTATCGTGCCGTCCTTCCATTCGCAATGGTCGTTCAGGATGAACCGCACTACGTGATCGCCGAACGTCATCTCGTCCAGTGTGCTGGGAGGAGTGCCCTGATCGAACAGAACCCGGTAATAGCGCTGATTTACCAGCCCCTCCCAGAACCGTTCATCGCCGGTGCCCTTATCCAAGTTATAGCCAGCAGGGGGCTTGTCAGCCCTGCCCCGTAGGTTCCACGTGGTCTTGTACAGGTCGCGAGTGCCGTCGGCCCAGGTGTATCGGCTCCCCAGCTTTACGGTCACCTCAGTGGACCCGAAAGGCGCGTCGATGAGCTTGCTGGGGACCACCTGGCCGCCAGCGGTGATCTCTATGTCCCATATGCCGCCGGCCACTTTGGCGTACTTTTCGGCCAGCGACTCGTCATCCACGTAGCCCACGAACTCGAAGTCAGCCTTATTAAGCGGCCTGGGCAAAACGGTCAGCCATATCCCCCTCGACTCATCGCTTCCATCGGACCAGGTGAAGTGCCCGTTTGGGGAAAGGACAACATAGTGGCGTTCTATTGGGTACCACTCGGGTTCGCCTCTAAAATCGAAGGCAGCGCTAACGTCTCCGCCCATCTCTGCAATGGCCACCGCGTAGTCCCTCCAGGCGGCCAGCTCCTCGCTGTCCCAATAGGCAGCAAGGTCCTGCGGGACGTCAAATTGCGTTTCTGCAAGGGCCTGCAGCTCCGCCCCCTCGGCCGGGGTCCCAGCCTCTGCCGCAAAGGCGACCGCAGGCGCAACCCCGCAGGCAAGCGCCACGCCAACCGCTATCGCACCTGCCTTTCGCCCGAACCACCTGACAGTGCGTTCGAAACCGAATCGCTTCATGATCCACCTCTTTTCCTCTGGTGAAACCGCTTACATACACGCTACCACGACCGAGCGCCACTACGTGCGCGAACCGCAACACAGCGTGAAATCCGAGCATCACGTGTTGCGTTTTTCGCACCTAGCAGAGCATTGCCACTACCTCTTTCCAAACGTAATATTTCAATCGCTCGCAAGAGCAATGACTTACTTTCAGTACTACAGAAGAGAGGAGTGACCATGGCTGAGCAGCATATCGAAAAGCCCCGTCACGAGGATTCCGTCAACAAGAAGATCGACCCGAACTGGTACTGGGGTCTGGGCTATCGTCACGACAACGGCAACAAGGTGCACGGCGACCATGAGCTGATCTCCTGCCGTTTCAACAACGCTAACCGTTGCCACAACTAAGGCATCAGCGTAACGAAGCGCTTTTCGAGCCACCCTCCGGGGTGGCTCTTTTCATGTCTGGCTCAAATCATGGGGACGAAATCTAATCTCCGCTCCCATATTTGATCACCACGAGCCCTCAACAAGCCCCACGCCGGTCTCGAACGTTGCCGCAGGCTTCGAGGGAGTCCGGGACCGTCGATTATTCCGCAAGTACTCTGCAAATCGCAGGTCCGCGTCTGAACTCCCCGGCGCCTACGTCTTGCGGTCAATTATTTTGCCCTCGAACCCGCAATGCGCATCATTCCACGCAATCTCCTGGTCTAGCTTGCGTTACACTAAGGCCCACGCAATCAGGAGTATTTCGCTCCACGCCAAACTGGATACAATAGCAACGTTTTCACTTGCGCTCATTCTTTACGGCCACCAGCATTGTGTCTTTGGAGCACACGCAGCACTAATCGACGCGCCCAAGGCTCCTGAATGGCTCTAAGCGATTTAGGAGCCTTGTAAGCCTCCCATATCTCCATGATCTGACAACACGTGGACCTCGCATGATGCAACGACTCTGATTCGCGCTGCCGTCAACATACGACACTCGCAGAGCAGATGCGTCCAAGTTTTGAACGAGTATCGCCGCATCATATGCTACATAACCAAACAGAAATTGATATATCTCATTGCTTGGTCGAGACAGAACTCAACGGCTATCGATCCCGAGATCAGACGGAAGCACGCATGCGACAGAAGACAGCTCTTTCACATCGCAGCCTTGAATGCGATGATAGTCTAATCTTAGTGTCGCCTGGTTGTGCATAATGGAGACGATGAGAGTAAGTCGTTCCATTCTGCATTTTGAAAACTAACGCCCCTCTTTTGACCAGCCGTCAAATGACTGTTCTTTGAAAACGACACGCAAATGCACCACTTCACTGCTCCTTCAATGCCGCTTCTATTTTACCTTTCACAAGAGCTGGGGTTACATCCTCGGAATAGCCGATGTAGATTAGTCGAACTCCATTTTCGACGCTCCGTTGCCTCTTCAGCTGGTCTCTCTCGACCTGCATTGCATAAGAGTCTACGCCACCGAAATAATCAACCGGCTCAAAGTGCTGCTTGCCTTGATACTCCAGAGCAACCTTCAATCCCGCTATGTAAATGTCATAGGACAAGCATCCGCATTCGGTCTTTAGGTAGTGCGGACGGAATTGGGAGACTACCCCCAGGCTTCCATACTCCTTTTTCACAATATTCAGCACATACTCTTCCGTTTTCCATCGATTGACAGGCTTGACGTATGTGCCCCTGTCGCACTCGTCATATGCGCCTCCGCAAAGCTTTGCTGCTATCTCATTCGGAAGCCTATACGACAAATCGCCCTCATCCTTGCAGTAGAAGTCAAAGTAAAAGTATTCGAGCTTATCCTCCAACCTCCATCGCTTTCGTTTTCCCTTCCAAGACAGAAACGCCTCGATAAAACCACGACTCATTCGAGAGTTCAGGCCGTTCGCTCCATTGGCCCTCAACGAAGCGGAATTCTTTGTCTCCAAGTCATTGCACACTCTCTGAACAAATGTATGAACTTTGTTTCGAGTGAAGCCAAATCCGCGTTCGATTGAGCCGGACTTGGACTCCATTTCGAACACGACGCAATGATACAGATCTCCTTGGTAATCCTCGCATTTCTCCCTGATAGCAAGTTCGGGACACTCGCGCAAAAGCCAATCAGTGGAGTCTGTTCCTGCATTGTATGAACCATATTTGCAGTAATAGCGGAAGCCTCGATACTTAAGAAAATCAACGGAGCAATAGTCGCAGGAGAAGTTCCTCCTAAAGCCTGCGTAGTTGAATTTATATAACTGGTTCGGGGTATGTTCCTGAACGACGCAAAAACACCAAGAGACATCGCCCCTCCCGTCATAGCGGCGAGCTGTTCTGCCCACAGAGCCACGAGCGCTATGCTCCTCAACATATGTTGTCACGCTAACCACCAGGCTGTCTTCCACCTCAAAGACAACGCTATGCGGATCGATATTCATCTTCTTGTACTCGAAGGCTTGCAGATACAGTTCTTCGAATCGTTCACTGACGGAACGTGCTACCTCACCAACCGCATTCTTTGAAAGATAGATACGGGGAAGCGACTCAGCATTCGACCCCATTTTGCTCGCCCTCGGCTTCGATACATACCTTCTCTTGATATCCAAGATAGATGACCTGCGCACAGGCAAGGTGATGCCATCACGGTCCTCCCAGAAGCTTGCAAGATACCGAAACATCAGCCAGTCGATCTCGACCGAGTTGAGCGCCATCGAAAAAGATTTCCATCTGCCTACAATCGAAATCAGATCGACCAGCGTAGAATAGTGCTCCAAGAACAACGAGAAATCATCGAAGAGAAGCGCTACACGAGAATCATCGACTACCACGCATTTATCGGGAACAGCATCAAGAACGACGTAGGCGAGATATGCGTTAGGTGCCTTACCCACTTTATACTCGACCCGAAATTCCTTAAACTCAAGAAACGGATATGATGGGAACAGCTCCTTGATGCTGTCGTTTCTCGCTATACGGAAACCATCCGCGCAACCATCGCACGGCAGAGCGATGGCATCATCCTGCAAATTAACTTCCATTTTCATCACCATGCGCTTAGTTGATAATCAAGCGATATCGTAAAACCGAAATCCGTTCCAGTACGCAATTGGCCGGAGAGGAAACGAAACCTTCCGCGAAGAGCCAAATTATCGTCTTGTATGCAGGCGGATAACGTACGTCCTGATGGTAAAACAATCCATATAAAGTGTAATGCACTAAAACGAGCAAATTCGCACCGTCGACCCCAATGGCATAAGACACTTGATTCGCAAGCCGTTCATTCAGATGGGCCCAATACGCCATGCGAACAGACAGGTGACTTCGGGCTCCGTTAATGAATAGGCAGATTCGAGAAAACAAGCAAACGGTACTGAATCGGAGTCAACTCAAAATTACCACTATCGCTCGCGCGAAAGACGCTCGGCTATGCCCCCAGGGGAGTTCCCCTGAATAAGATAACGGAAACGCAGTTGTGAGCACCATCCCTACCCAATGCATCGAACAGGACATACTGCTAAGCTGCTGCTATATACCAGCAAGCGATAGCTGCTTTCTGCATGCTTGATCGCACTGAAGGTGCAGAATTTCATCTTCAGTGCATCAATGGAGGCAGGTCTTGGACTGATCCAGCTGAGGTTATATGCTTCCATACTCAGCCCATATACGCATTGTAAGTGATACAATCTCTTTAAATGTG
Organism: Coriobacteriia bacterium; assembly: GCA_030526515.1. Lineage (GTDB taxonomy): Bacteria > Actinomycetota > Coriobacteriia > Coriobacteriales > Eggerthellaceae > SUG1186. The sequence goes on along the minus strand of JAUNCQ010000011.1, from coordinate 19,696 downwards.
CATAAGGAGAACAAAGATGCTTTTAAATCTGACCATCGAGAATTGGATGTCCTATCGCGACGAGGCAACGCTCAACCTTACAAGCTCAAGGGAACGTCAGCACATGGAGACACTCGCGAAAATGCCCGGGTTCCGATCAATGAAAGCACTGCCTGTTGCCGCCGTGTATGGCGGCAACGCATCCGGCAAGACAGGTGTCTTTCGCGCATTGGCATGCCTGAAACGAATGGTAATTAGCGATGCCGGCATCAATGGGGTACTGCCTGTAAGCCCCTTCATGCTAGAGCGTGAAACAGCCCTTAAACCGTCTGTTTTCGACATCACGTTCCTCGCAAATAAGACGGTTTATCGCTATGTGGTTGAGGCAACTCTCGATGGTGTTCGATACGAGTCCTTGGAGAAAATATCCGAAAGGGGGGCCGTTGACATCTTTGAACGTGATACCGAACGAAACGAGCCCTATTTGCTAAACACTAGTTTCTTTGCTCAATCGGATCATGTTGCCTATGCCGCTAAAAGCACGCGGTTGAACCAGCTTTTCCTCGGCAGTGCAGTTGCCCAGAATGTCATCGAACTCGAGGAAGCGTACGGATGGTTCTCTAGCACGCTAAATCTGGTCGGCGTGGAATCCCAGGCGTTTTCCTTCGCGACTTGCGCCGTCGAAAAGGAGGGGTTTCTCCAATATGCCGCAGACGTGCTGTCTCGCTTAGATACAGGCATTGTTAACCTAACCACCGAATCCGCAAATCTAGACATGCTTCCTCAAGACGCAGAGCTTCGCAAAACCATCGCAGAGCTCGACCCCGGCTCGCTCGTCACGTTTGTGTCAGAACGCGCTGCAGGTGATTACGGTTTCGAGGTCGTTACTGTCCGCAAAGACGAGAGTCACCCCGTCGCCGAGAGATTGCGCACCATTCATATAGGCCCCGACGGGAATGAGCACAGCTTTCCCCTTTCAGCTGAATCCTCTGGCACCCAGCGCCTTATGGGCTTGCTTCCAATGCTATTCGACCTGATAAATCAAAGCGGCTCCATCGGCGAGAAAGTCTATGTGGTCGACGAGCTTGACCGATGCCTGCACACCATGCTCACAAAACGCCTTATAGAGGAATTTACCGCCAGCTGTGACGCTGAAACTCGTAAACAACTTCTGTTCACCACCCACGACCTTCTACTCATGGATCAGTCGCTTATGCGTCGCGACGAGATGTACATCGCCCAGCGTGACGCTGACGGATGCTCCGAGCTTATCGGCCTGGCCGAATTCAATGGAATTCGCTTCGACAGGGATCTCGTCCGAAGCTATCTCGACGGCCGCTTCGGAGGTATCCCGATGCTTGGAGAGGCTGATGCACGTGGCTAGGAGGAAATACAACACACTTAAGCGGAAAACCCGTACCCGAGAATACAAAAACGTCTGCTGGATCTCTGCAGAAGGTCATACAGAGAAAGACTATTTCAGCATGGACGCATTCAAGGATGCTGACGTTTCGATAAAATTTCCCAGGAACATTCATCCCGATCGTCGCAATCCCGGCCAAGTACTCAAGCGGTTCAAGAAAGCGCTTCGTACCGGGAACTTTCGTAAAAGCGATGAGGCCTGGATTGTGGTTGATGTTGACACATGGGATGACGCAGAGTTCGAAGAGCTACTTTCTTGGGCAGAATCCGACCCAAGGCATCACCTAGCCATCAGCAATCCGAAGTTCGAGCTTTTCCTCGTCATGCACTACGAGCGTTGCAACGGACGCACTACGCCTCAAGCCGTCGATGCGGCTTTGAAGAAGAACTGGCCCCGCTACGCAAAAAGAATTACGACAACCCACTTTTCAAAGAAGCAAGTGGAAGCAGCCATCAAGAACTCGCGTACAAATCGGACCGGCCGAAAGCAGCCCATCCCAGCCCCTGGCATGACTGACGCCTATTTGCTTGCTGAAAGGCTGTTGGGTGGAGGGAAGGCATAAATGCTCGCATCAGAAGCGACCAACGTAGTTTGCAATCTCATTACCGCTTTTATCTGCTTTCTGGCAGGTAAAGCGTGGACCAACAGAAAGAGGGTGAAACTGGCTATTCAGGCTCAATTGAGGAGAGGCAAATGGGTACGTGTCAGCGCTGCGTATCTTTTCAGGATTAAGGTACATGGAAAGTATCTACTAATCAGGGGGAAGAGGATAAAGGATCAATTCCAACCCGTTGGAGGCGTGTACAAAGCCTTTGATAGCGCCAGGTCAACTTTTAATAGGCTTGGAGTTGTATCCGATGATTCTATGAAGTCGTGCTCCACTGATTCCGACGACCTCAGGATACGAGTAAAGGGAGAGAACCTGCTTGAGTTTCTCGATTGGTTCGATTCTGGAGCCGGAAGAGAAGTGACAACCCTTAGGGAATTCAACGAGGAACTTATCCGTCCTGGCTACCTTGAAAGCTTTCGCATTGAGTCATTCAACCCGCAATTTGTAGCCCAATGTGAACGGATACTAACCTACTCCCAGCAATTGGGCATTGACGAAGTGCTTGTTCACGACGTCTACGAGGTCATACTGACCGATTCCGAGCAAAAACGTCTGGCAGAGCACATCAACGACAACCCTGACGGCGATCTTGCGCTAGTAACCGAGGAGGAGATCGAGAGAAAGACATTTGCAACGAACAGCGGATTTTGCCGGATTGCAGAGACGGCGGGAAAGGTTCTCTAACTTTGGATGCACAACTCAGTCGCTACATGGAGGGCCAGCTCAAGGATGCTCTTCGGAGCATCGAGATGCCAAATTCCTACTACGATAAGGCTATCGCCTCCTACGAATCGATCTCCAAGGATCTCACGTCAGAGAAATCAGAACTATCGAAGTATTTACCTCGGATCATTCTACAAGGATCCATCAAAATAGGCACCGCGATAAAACCAGTTACGAAAGATGGTTCATACGATATCGACCTAGTGTGCAACCTTAGTAGCCTAAGGAAAAAGGATATATCCCAGAGCGAGCTCAAAGAAACGGTAGGCAAAGAGGTCCTCGCTTATGCGCGCCACCACGGAATGTCCAATATCCCCCACAATGGAAAGAGGTGTTGGACTTTGGAGTACGTCGACGAGGCGAATTTCCACATAGACATTCTCCCTACCGTCATTGACTCCTACGATCGAACAACGACGTCGAACGCGAGGGAGTTCGACGTTATCGAGGGGATGAAACGCCTTGCGCACCCCGACAGTAGGCATCCGCGATACAGAGAGATCTGCGATGATTGGCTGACAACGAATCCTGAGGGTTTCGCTGAGTGGTTCCTTGAAGCCGCAGCATACGAACAACACCGATTCAGAGCCGCCGTCGAGAGATCGATGTCTATCGAAGAAGTTAGGGTATACACGGTCAAATCGCCCCTCCAGGCATACGTTCAGCTACTCAAGCGCCATCGAGACATCTTTTGCGCGAAATCCAACTGCGAGTCACCCGTGAGGTCCGTGGTTCTTACGACTCTGGCGGCCAGGGCATACGAGGCGATCCCTGTTCATGGCGGATGGTATGAAGACTTTGTTCGGGTTGCCAAGAATATTCCTTCATATATCGAATTATTGGGGCAAGGATACGCCGTCATCAACCCTTCAAATTCTCTGGAGAATTTCTTATTCGATTGGGGGCCAGAAAGCTACGAAAAGTTTTTGCAATGGCATAGGAAAATGATGTCTGATCTAGTGATTGAAAACGGAATTCGGAAGCGCCGATTTATCAACAAATATGCGCTCGACGATCTCCGAGAGTCTTTGGGCGTCCCTGTTAAAAGTATTGACAAAACAAGTCTATCTTCGACCAGGTTGTTTCTCGATCATCTGCCACATCACCGCCAACACGGTATGACGGAACTGGACGCGGTGAAGGTTGAAGTGACCGCAAGGCGGGCTCGCAGCGGCGGCCTGTATGTTTCGTTTAGTTCAGGCGACCCTCTGGCGAAAGGCATGAGCCTACAATTTGACGCTAAAGCCGAGGATATTAAGCGGTTCGACATTATGTGGCAAATCACGAACAATGACCAGGAAGCGTTAAATGCGAACTGCTTGCGCGGCGATTTCTATAAATGCAGCTCATCCTCAAATGGAAGAAGGATGAGATACGAGACAACACTTTACAAGGGAAAGCACTACGTTGAGTGCCTTCTTACGAAAGACAACGTGGTATACGGTCGAAGCGATCCGTTCGTGGTCAATATTATCTAGCTCGTAAATTACACGGAGACGATATGGGCATTTGGCAAACGTTTTCCAAGGCTCAACTCATTATGAAGAACGAAAACGCCGACGATGGATCGGAAACAGCCGTGCGCTCGATTGCCCTTCCTGTTGCTGTTCCTGCAGCACGCTCAGCCCACCAGCACGCAGACGTCGCCCTCCGCAGCACCGAAGCAGCCCCGATAATCCCGCACGTAGTCCTCCACGTTCACCTTCAGGTAGTGGCAGAACCCGTTGAACACCTCCCGGTTCCAGCGGCAATGCCCCATGCACTGGGGCAGCACCCGGCAGGTGCGGCACTCCGGATCCTCCGTGGGGTTGTAGCGCACCATGTCCAGCAGTGCATCGTCGCTCTGGGGTTCCCTCAGGTTGAACAGCACGTGCTTCCCGGTCCCTATCCAGCCGTCGCATTTGCACACGTCGCCCGTAGGCCCAATGACGAAGTAGTTCTCCACACTCCCCCGGCAGAACCGATCCATCGGCCGCAGCAGGTCAGCCACCGCCGCAGCATCGAACCCGCTCCGCGTGAACAGCTCATGGGATCGCCGCGCGTACTCCTCATGACTGATCATCTGGAACTCCGGCTCCTCAAATCCCGCGGTTCCGAACGTGCCCCTGTAATCACACAGCGCGCAGCAGGAGCACCCGGCCCCCAGCTCGGCAACGGTATCACGCACGCCCTCGAACTCGTCGAACATGCGCCCGTCCATATTGACCGATGCCGTCACCCGCACCCCAGCGCCCACCAGGGCCCGTATGCCCCGCAAAACGGCGTCGTAGGACGCGCCGCCGCCCTTCAGCGGCCTGCGCCTGTTATGGCGCTCAGCGGGGCCGTCAACGGTGGGCAGGGCAAACCCCACGCAGCATTCGTCGTGCAGGATCCGCGCGACCTCGTCGTCCACCAGGCTGCAGTTGCTGATCAGCTCAGCCCCAAAGGAAACGCCGTTGCGCGCCGCAAACTCCCGGCACCAGCTGCTGATAGCCCGCATGGTCCCCAGGCACAGCGTCGGCTCGCCGCCGTACCACTGGATGCTCAGCCGCGTGAACCCATCCCGCCGGTAGATCTGCTCTATCAGGGCGAATATGCCCTCGATCACCTCGTCGCCCATATCCCCAGGCGCAGCCTGCCCCTGAGGCTCGTAGCAGTACACGCAGGCCAGGTTGCACCGCAGCGTAGGCGCAATGCACAGGCAGAGCTCGTCTCGCTGCAGCCGAGCAGCCTCGTACCGAGCGCTTATCGCCCGCACCTGCTCCTCGGGTTCTTCAACCAGCACGCCAGCCTCCACCAGCGCCCCGAGGTCGCCAAGCCCATCGCAACCCGCGCCCTCGCACGCCAACGCCTCGTGAACCCCTTCGCTCACCTGCACCAACGCACCGGTAGCGCAGTTGTGCACCGTCCACGACCCGTCGTCGTTTCGAACCTCAACGTTGTAGTAAGACGTCCTCACGCAACAGCCAGCCTCTCGTCCAACAAGCCCGGTACAACCAGGCGCCCTCACAACCCTGCCAAAATGCAGATCGCAGATGCCGCTCTCCGCAGGCGCAAGTCAGTACCCAATTATAAAAAAACGGGCTCCCAACGGGAGCCCGCGCATGATCGACAAGCTATGCTAGCCGACCTTGACCTTGATGGTCGCAATCTTGGAAGCCGGCTTGTAATTGGCGGTTTCCCGTGCGCTCACCTTCAGCTTGACGGAATAGGTTGCTCCGCGCTTGGCCTTGGCGCTGACCTTGATCTTGCCAGTGCTGGTAACGCCCAGGTACTTGGAGCCGCTGACCTTCTTGAAGGACTTGGAGGTCTTGGCACCCTTGACGGAGACTGCCGTGGTGTACTTGCCCTTGGCCGCGGTCTTCTTGGCGGTGGATACGGTCAGTACCTGGTCCTTCTTGGCGACCTTGATGGTCACGGTCTTGGTCGCGGCCTTGTACTGGTCGGTCGCCTTGGCGGAGATGGTGATCTTCGCAGTGCCCGCACCCTTGATGTACACGCGGCCGGTAGAGCTCACCGTGGCGACCTTGGTGTTGCTGGACTTATACGTCAGGGCCGTCTTGGCCTTGGCACCCAGGCTGAAGGAGGAGTTGCCGTACACCTTGCTCCAAGACGTCTTGGCTACGCTGATGCTCTGAGCGGCCTGCTGCGGCTGGGGCACGGACTGGCTCAGGTCATATGCGGCAAGGGTGCCGGACACCTCGCAAGCAGCCAGCAGGCGTGCCTGCCCACCGTTCGCCTCAGCGGGAATGAAGCACAGTCCCTCCGGGGAAACATCGCCCTGAATGGCCGCATCGAACTCACGGGAGTTGATGTAGTTCACGAAGGACGCCTTCGCAGGATCCGTCACGTCGTACACCATCACGCCGCCAACGCGCTCAAGGGCAACAAAGGCATACGTGGTATCGCCCACCGTGCCTACGACCACGGTCTCGGGCTCCGGGCCCTTCTTGCCGGACCGATTGTCCAGGGAGGTCTTGTCGTTGGAGCAGTTGAAGTACTGGGGCAACACCTGGGCGGTAATGGCCTCGAAGTCGCTGCCGCTGTCGAACACCAGCTCAAGCCCGGAATCCGTCACCTCGAACAGGCTGAAGGAACGACTGCCGAACACGTAGTCCGCATCAGCGCTCAGGCCGTCAGTGGTATCAGGGTTGATCCACACCGCCTTGGCTCCGAGCACGGTCTTGCCGCTGGGAGACGTAGTGCTTTCCAGCTCGTTATCCAAGCCGTTCCAGTCAGCGCGGCTGTCGCCCTCGTTGGCGGTCAGCACGTAGGTCTTGCCGTTAGCCTGCATCACGCTGATTCCGTCGGGCATGCGCACGCCGAAGACCCCTTCGTAGTTCTTCAGCTCCGCGGTACCGTTCTTCTCCAGATCGACCTTCACCTTGCCGTAGTCCTGGAAGCCAAGGGCATGAACGCCGGTGAACGCCTTCTGGGTCAGGTCAAGCACGGCAATAGCGTTGTTCTCCTGCAATGCTACGTAGGCCTTGTCGCCGGCCACCGCAATGTACTCCGGCTCGAAGTCGGTCGAGGGAACGCTGCCCTTGCGAATCAGCACGCCCTTGGCCACCAGGTCGTCCCGCTTGTCGTCAAAGGCCTCGAACCCAATGTTGTCGCAGGTCATTGCATTATCATCACCAACGGTCACCACGGAAACGCTGCCCTTGGGGTCAGCGCCTACCACGCCATTGCGCGGCTCACCCTCATTGGCAACAAGAATGGTCTTGTCATCGGCAAAGGTCAGCATGTCGGGCTGCACGCCTGCCTGCACGGTGCTGAGCAGCTGCAACGACCCGTCAGCAGCGCAGGCAAACAGTGCCACGGATCCCGCATCGGCGTATCCTTGGGCCTGAATTGCGACCGCGATCTTGCTTCCATCGGGCGAAACGCTCACGCTGGTCATGTCACCGTAGTCCACATCGGGAACAAGAGCCTTCACATCATACTCGGTGCCCGCAAAGTCAATGACTTCCTGACCCTTCAGCTGACCGCCGGCCTTGACGGCAATAAGCTTGCCCTTAACGCCGCTGACAGCATACGCGTAGCCATTGGACTTGTTGAAGGTCACGATCTCCAAGCTACCGCCATCCGCGCTCATGGCGCCAGAGTTATAGCGACCCGCAAGCTCCGTCTTCAGGGAAACATTCTGGTCGAACAGTCCCTGGACGCGCTGCGTGCCTGCAACCACGGGAACGTACGTCGGATCCTGCGCATCACCGCCGGCGGATGCATGCGGTGCGCCCATCTGACCAAGGCTGTTCCGCGGACCTGCAGCTTCAACGAAGGCAGCGTCCACCACTACATCGCCTGCTTTCCAGGAAAGCACCTGGAAATCCGCAACGGTATCGGTGTCAATGTGGCCGATGCGCCCAAGGACCTTCTGCTTGGAAACCTGCAACGCCACGCCGTCGACTTCCACGACGTCAACCACCGTATCGGCCTGCTTCAGGCTCAGGGAATAGGTCTTGTTGTTGATGACCCAGTCGCAGGTCAAATCCGCCTGAGGAAGATCGTAAGTCAGATAGTCGTCGCTCGTAGCCTCCTGCGCACCAACGATCAAGAACGAGCCCTTAGCAGGCACCACGCCCGAAAGCTGAAGCTCCTTGGCGCCATCGCTCAGCACATACCCGCTCAGATCAATGGGGCTCGAGGTGGCGTTGTAAAGCTCGACGAAGCTGTTGGAGATCGGCGTATCGCCCTTTCCGCCTCCACCGTAAACCTTATCGATCATCAGCCCCGATCGCGAATCGGGAACCGTAGCGCCGGGCTCCTGCCCCACCTGGTTCGCGCCGTCGATTGAAGTGGCGGCAAAGGCCGGGGTTGCGGTCGCCGCCAATGCGGCAGCCAGGATGCAGCTCGTGAAGCGTCTTCTCATGATTCAGTCTCCTCTTGTAGGGTTGTCTTGGCCTTGAAAGAAGGTCGCAACACAAACTTACGAAAGGTTCTGAAAAGTTCTCTACCGTTATTCAGCAAGGTCTTTGCAAAGTACTGCAAGGAATTAGGAAAGTCCCAGATGGCGATTTCAAGGCCAACCCCAACCGCCGCCAATGCCCGCATGGTGCGCTATCACATCCAGCGGCACGCACTGGCTCACGCGCCCGTCGCACCCCACGATCAGCTGCGTCGCCACGCGATTGCCGCTGCTCGCCCACTAGCCAATGACGCAATTAGCGACCCCGACCCCTTGGTATCGCGCAGCACAATGTACTTCTGCTGCTTAGCCGCCCTTGGGACAGCGATACAGGTTCTTCCCGAAGTTCGCACACACTCCCACGGCAGCCTTCAGCTCCCGCACCGTGCCCAGTTACACCTTCTGCTCCGCGCTCCAGAGCCCGCGCACCACGCGGCCCCAAACTTCTTGCAAGCCCTCACCTGGACGAAATATACGCTCTTGCGCTTCCCCTCGACCACCACGGCAGTCCGCGTCGTATACACGGACCGCACGTAGTCCTTTCGAGCACCCTTCATGCTCTTGGACGATGCATACCGCACCACATACCCGGAAGCCTTCCCAGGCACCTCGCCCCAGCCCACGCTGAACCGGCACCCGCCAGCCTTCTTAACAGCCACCGCGGGCGCCTCAAGGTCACCATCACTAGTAGCCGCTTCCGCAACCCCGCAGCACCCCATCATCAGGACGAAAGATACGACAAGTACCACCAAGATGCCGTCTCCAAGAAATCCACACCTATATATGCTGCAGCCACGCAAACCTATCCCCACAATCACAACCCCATTGCCCTGCCATAAATACTACTGAGTATGCAAATCATCCGCCAAAGCGCTATTCAAACGCCGCAAGCATCCAATGATCAAGTCGACTCAAGCAAGAGAGGTGGCATAGTCAGCGCAGCACTAAGTGCTGCCATCAACGCGCAGTGAGCCTAGCATACAAAACTATGGTTAATACGAGTCGAGTAATGTTTGCAACGAGCGTGCCCATGCAAAAGCCAATTAAACCTGAATATAAATAGCCAGCAAGACAAGAAACAAAAAATATGCAGCAGAAGACGCCATTCAAGCCGATTTGCCAGCTCAAGTCCCCAAAGCGCATAACAAACGGATTCGCGATGCCTGAGAGGACCATGACATACGATGCGGCGGTCACAACGGGCAGATAAATCATCGAATCTTCAGCGAACTGAGGATACATTAACATCAGTATTGGTTCTGCTATTACCACAGTGACAATATAGCCGAAGACGCACAATGTACAGCCGATGATTAAGGCAAACTGGAACGCCCTTCTAGAGACCCTGTCCTCCTTCACAAGGTAACTCAGCATAACACTGCTGATGGGAGCGATGACCAGAGATAGCACCTTGCCAAACAAGCACGAAATGTAATAAACAGCAACCGCCGATGAGCCAAGTAGGGGCACAAGTATCAATTTGTCAGCATACGCCGTCGACTTATTCAGCAGCCCTGAAATGCCCAGCGTTGCCGCGTCGCGTATCGTCAGCCTGATATCCGGCGAGACTGCACGACTTTCCCTCCATATCGTAGTTGTCGAAACAACGTATGCAAGACTTGCGCCATATCCAACCAAATACACTAAGCCCCAACTGCCTAACGCACCGAAAAATCCGACGCCGGCAACGAAGCCTATCGCAAGAACAACATTGGCGCACAACATCTTTCGGTAACTGAGACTCAAGCGATATTCAACAATAAGATATTCGCGAATTAGCATAATAACTGACGCCAAAGTTACGACGAATAATTCGATTGACCCCACAACGCCAACGGCCCAAGACCCGATGCACACCGCAACAGCAGACAATGCGCAGAGGCAGGCAACGACCAAGGGGTAGCCCCCTTCTAGTCCACTGCGCTTGTGAGACTCGTCATTTAGCAGTCGGACGTTATTCAGCACATTACCAACGGTAAGCGGAATCAGCCCCAGCAGCGCAATAGAAGCGATCACAATGCCATACTCATCTCCACTCATGCTTCTCGAAATAACGGGAAGAACGAATAACTGGAGCACCATTGAAGGAAGCAGCGTTGATATGACGTTTAAAGCCATATCAACTGCTGCACTCTGAATTTTGTTCATATACAACCTCTTGGTGACGACAACCGCACTATATGCAGCTTCGGCATGGCGGTGATAGCAGGGCCAACCTGCGTGTTTACGCTAATCTAAAACACATCCCAAAGACTACGTTTCGTCACGAATGCAATATGAAGTGACAAAGGAAAGGCAAAACCAAAAAACTGCGCTTGACAAGAAAGTACCCGAGAACATAAGAAACGTGAGCGCATACACAGCAATAACCAACAGAAGAGAATAGGAACTGACTGAAGATGCCCCAATCTTTTTTATCTTGAAAACAAACCAGCCCGAATACAGAAGCGAACACAGCAGTCCAACTATGCCGCCGCACAACAGTATGTCCAATACGATGTTGTGCGGATAAGGCTCAAATAGCAATTGTCCATACCCACCGAATCCGTACCCGAATACGGGCGACTCAGAAAATAGAGAAAGAGCTCCTTCGATCACGCTCGACCGATTATCTCCTCTATTCAGAATGCGATCCAAACCGGCGAACTGAGAGACATCGACAAGATTAAACGCTATGCCTCCAGCAAGAACGACCAAGAGCGCCACCAGTATGCTATACGCAATCCCATGCTTTTTCCCTGTTCCAACCCAACTTATGACAATCACGCAATACATCAATACAAGAACAGCGCCACCGCGGCCGCCGGACAACAGGGTTGCTCCCGCTAATATCGGAAGCAACGCAAGACGAATCGTCCTAAAACATGTCAAATTGAAAATACGGAAGCGATCCTCGTGGCCACAACGAAGTATCGACCAAGCATTTAATCCAAAAGCGACAGCTGCTGAATATGCTGCAGTCTGATAGCCAAAGCTACCTAACTGCAAGCTTCGCCACCACCCGCTCGCGTAGATATTCACCTCAAACAACACTACCGCGACCGTCACAAGCAACACAAAAGGATCGACAAGAGATTTTACCAGCCTGAAAACGAAGGGATTCGATGCCAGCAGCCCTGCAGCCAATCCTGGCAACGCCAAGCCTATGTAAAACAACAGAAAATCGTACGACCCAAACGACTGGCGCTCTATCAGTAAATCGAGCAATATGGCCAAAGAGACGAGAAGGAGAATCCAGGTACCACGTGAAAGCCGAACAGCCTGAATCACAAGCTCATGTATAAGGCAAACAGCGCAAAGGCAAGAAGTTAACAGGATATAAACTATGTACACGGAACCATTATCAGTCTGAGTATTCTCGACTCCCGCTACCGTGCACAGTGCAAAAAAGGCAATCGAACCAAGCGCGACCAGTATGACCGAAATGGCTTTAGCCCAATCAATCGTCGTCGAGGATGCTCGATTTTGCCCATCGCAGAAATATTTTTTTCTAGAACGCGTTTTCATAACACAACCAATGGTACACCTGACAACCTATCTCGAGCACAATGCTATCAACCGGAAGACTCCAGGATAGGCTCTATTTCGATGCGTTGAATTCAATCTGGTGACAAAAATCTGAAAGATCCTTTCGCCAATCAAGCCAGGATTCATCCAAAAGAACCCTTTTGCAGTTGTCCTGGATAGATAAACGCAGATTCTTGTCGTCTCTCAGCCGCTGAATAGCCCCAACGAGGTCTTCGAGGTTTTTGTGATCGACAGACAAGCCAACACCCCACTCTTCAACAAGCTCAGAGAGATATGTGCCCTTTGCCACAAGAATCGGTAAGCCGCAAAACACTGATTCATACAACTTGTTCGGCAAGGCAATGCGCACATTAGGATTGTCCGCGTCATATACCGCGAACACGCAATCAATCTGGCTGTAGATTTCCCGAACCTGTTGCGCATAGTTAAATCGCCCGGTAAAAGATACGTCCTTACCTTGTGAATACTCGCGGATCTCCTTATCTGCAGCATCGGACACAGCCGCGCCGGCTATCAAGCAAGATACTCCCGTGATATGGCATGCGTCCACCATCAGCTTCAGCTGATCAAGGTACCGAATGCTGCCGACAAAACCGAGGCAAAACCGCCCTCTATTAACGTTCGCACAGTAACCTTCAAACAATGAGGAATCTGGTGCATTAGGAGCAAATATCGTCCTGTCAAACGGCATTAAAGAAGAGTAGTAGTCCTCATAAAAGCGGCCAGAAGTAACCACCAATCTATCAACTGCTGAGAAAGCGCGCTTTTCAATAGCCTTTATCACGGATTGCTTAAGTTTCCGCAAGAGAGACGTCTCATCGCTGAGCAATGCCTCGCGGATGTCTGCCACCTCATACACCATCGAGCAACCCGGGATTTGCCTCTTCGCTTCTGCCGCGATAAGAAGGCAGTCAAATAGTTCAGTGTAAATCAAATCAGGCTCAATACTGTAAATCTTTCGTTTTGCGATTTTCCTAAACTTTCGTGTCGCAATGTACCTTTTGACGAGATGCTTCGATGACGGAACAGCCATCTTGACAGCCTCAATCGATGTGTAGAGAGAGGAATCAATTTCCCAAATATTCACGTCGGTCCGATCCAAACATACGACATGAACCTCCCCGAACTCCATCATCAAAGAGACTCTTTTCAACATTCGGGGATTTGGCGCATGATTTAACAACAATACTGTTTTCATATTTGCCTTCATTTTTTACAATATCCGCGCAAGCGCAACACCGGACGTCGCATCTCTACCCAGTATCGCGTCCTAAACGAATCGCTATCCTAAAAGCGCTTCGGCAATGCGGATACTTGCCTTTCCGTCTCCGTAGGGATTGCTAGCCTTGGACATACTTAAGTAACAGTCTGCGGAATCAAGCAGCTCCGTAAACGCGCAATAGATTGAATCCTCATTCGTTCCAACCAATCGAAGCGTGCCAGCAGCAACACCCTCTGGACGTTCCGTAGTATCACGCATAACAAGAACCGGCTTTCCAAGACTTGGAGCCTCCTCCTGAATACCGCCGCTATCAGTAAGCACAAGATAACAACGCGCAAGAAAGTTATGGAAATCAATCACTTCAAGCGGTTCGATAATGCGAAGCCGATCGAACCCGCCAAGTTCTGCGTGAGCAGCCTTGCGGACAGCAGGATTCATATGAATCGGATAAATTGCCTTAACGTCATCATGCACTTCCATAACTCGGCGAATAGCACGAAACATGTTTCTCATAGGGTCGCCTAAGTTTTCGCGACGATGAGCAGTAATTAAAATCAGCCTGCTATCAGAAGCCCAATCAAGATGTTCGTTCTTGTAATCATCACGCACAGTTGTAGCGAGAGCATCGATGCCAGTATTTCCCGTTACGTATATCCCATCGGGCCCTTTACACTCGTTGAGTAAATTCTGCCTCGAAGTTTCAGTAGGGGCAAAGTAGTACTTCGATACGATATCAACCGCCTGACGATTAAACTCTTCTGGCCACGGGCTGAAGACATTGCGAGTTCTCAGCCCGGCTTCGACGTGACCCACGGGTATTTGGAGGTAAAAGCAAGCTAACGCAGCGGCAAAACTCGTTGTAGTATCGCCATGAACCAGAACAACATCAGGTCTCTCGCTTTCAAGAATCCCCTTGAGCTTAGTCAAAACGTCGCAGGTGATGTCGAACAGGGTTTGACCAGCTTTCATTATACGAAGATCATGCTCTGGAACGACACCGAACACGCGCAGAACCTGGTCAAGCATTTCGCGATGCTGCCCGGTTACACAAACAACAGTTTCACACTGGTCGGGTCGCGATTTGAGCTCATTTACGAGAGGGCACATCTTTATCGCTTCCGGACGGGTACCGAATACAAGCATTAGTTTTTTCATGGGCTTCTATCCGATCTCTACAGCTTATAAACATTGTTCCCGACACCACAAACATTGCAGCAATCGAGAAGAATAACGTCGCCAAACAATGACGGGTTGTTTGCAATCTGCGAATGCCCAACCATAACGATTACCATATCAAGCCCATCGATAAACGAATCAAAATCGTGAACTTGATTAGGAACGATATCGTCTTCAACCCATGGATCATAGATTTTGCTAACAGGTGCACACAAATGGCGCTCCATAGATTCAAGCATTTGAAGAGTCGGGCTCTCTCGAGTGTCATCTACGTTTGCCTTGTATGCAAGGCCATAGATTCCTACTTTGCTGGGATCGGATATCCTGTTTTCACGCATGATTTCATAGGCACGCGAGAGAACAAAATCAGGCATAGAGTCATTGGTTTCACGTGCGTTCCTAATTAGACGAGCAATCTCCGGATAGTCTCCGACGAGAAACCACGGATCGACGCTAATGCAGTGGCCGCCGACTCCAGGTCCAGGCGATAGAATATTGACTCGGGGATGCTTGTTGGCAATACGGATGATTTCATGAACATCCATCCCGTCGGAACGGCAGATCTTCTGAAGTTCATTAGCAAACGCGATATTGATATCCCTAAAAGTGTTTTCGACAACCTTTGTCATCTCCGCAGTTCTAATGTCGGTAACTGCAATGTCAGCCTGACAAAACTTCGCATACAACTCTTTAACGGCCTCGCCAACCTCGGGATCGTCAGCGCCAATAGTACGATTGTTGTGAAGCAATTCGTACACCATGTTTCCAGGGATGATCCGCTCAGGTGCATGCACGAGATTAATGTCCACGCCGATCGTGAAGCCATTTGCTTCCACAACGGGGCGAACATACCTGTCTATAGTGCCGGGACTAACAGTCGACTCGATTACAACGGTTGCACCCTTTGGGCATACATCCATCACGGTTTTAACAGCGGCATTCACAAAACAAGGATCGATTTTCTTCGTGGTTTTATCATATGGTGTCGGAACGCTCACAATATACATATCACAGCACTGATACTCCGTAGTGAAAGTAATTCCCGCCTTCAGAGCCTCATCGAATAACTCATCGAGACCCTCTTCTTTGAACGTCGTCTTACCCGCGTTCAAGGTCACGATGAGGTCTTTGTTGTAGTCCGTACCAACCACCTCAACGCCATGAGTTGCAAACATTAGGGCAGTTGGCAAGCCAATATACCCAAGACCAATTACGTTAATCATCCAATATCCTTTCCCACAACATACTGTCGTAAACTCGCACAATCGATGGAGCAGACAATCGAATCAGACGATTTGAAGACCAATGTCTCCACATTTTCGAGTAAACCGAATTCTCGAGATGCTACCTGTTGCTCCACGTTCATTTGGGAATCCGACGAAACAGCATCGAGGCGGTTCCCGCTCGCAATATGAATCCGAGACACCAGGCACTCGTCAGCGCCGTTAACAGCGGTATCGGAAATCACAAGAGAATCTGCTCTAAATTGAATACACCTCTCGAGCCTAATGCCATTACGGAGCGTAAGCACTGCACGTATCAAGTTTCCAGATCTTTCAACGACAGAACACGACTCATAGGAGCTTGCAACTCGATGTTCACCCCAACACTGCATCTGCTCGCAAGAACCGTATTGAACGGTATTGTGCGCCGCAGTACTTCGAAAATACGACCTTAGCTCGGATTGATAGCCATAAGTACCCGAATTAATTATCACGGGAACGCCATCAACGGATAGCTCAAAACTCAAGGCATCGCAATGAGAATGGCCTAGCATGTACGGTGGACCGGGTTCTCCAACGTCAACCATCAAAGCAAAACGCCCATCGTCGGAATACAACTTGTAATATCCCGCAAAGGGGAAATCCGCTACAGCATCGCATGCTTCAAGTTGAAATATCGATAAGCAGGCGGCCGATAGCTGAGAGCAACTTTTTGAAACGCCATCTGCGCTGTCGTTAAAAAAAGGGGTTTTCCCCATTCCTTTCTCTAGCGACACCATGGCATCAAGCATTGAACTCGCCTTCGTCCTAAGGATTTCAGGCTCTGAGCCATCAATCTGCCTTAGCACGAAAGAAATGCGAAGTATTCCTTCGAGGACGAGTTTGTGGTACATCAGGCTACGCTCGAAATGAACGCCATCTTGAAGAATTTGTTCCTCGAGCTGCCCCTCAAGGTTTCGCCAGCTTCTCTCAAATTCGCAGTCGTCTCCAAATAGTTTTGAACAAATCACAAGTGCCTTCAAATTTTCAAAATAATGATTCGCGAGAAGATGCGTTTCTTGGTTGATAGCAAGATGACGATACTGGGCATACATACTATCAAGCAACATTTTGTCAAATTCAGCATCCGTTGAAAGCATGGGCTCAAAAAGCTCGCGACAAACCAGCCAGTTGACAAGCCTCAAACTAATGGTGTAAGGATGCCATCCGTCTCCTAGCGGGTATTCGCAAGCCGCAATCCAGCTCTCAACCAATCGCTTAAAGCATAGCCAGTAGCGGTTGTCTCCGGTATCCGACCACTTCGCAGCTAACGGAATGCAGTATTCGAAGTAATGGAGATTGAAATTCCATAAGTGACTAGCCTCGGGAACATTCCATAACTCTAAATCAACCTTATGCCTCTCATTCAGCAAACATATCTCCTCGTTAAGAACGCCCTCAACATCAAACCTCAAGAGGTAATCAGGATCCAAATCGGTCTGCGGAATCACAATCCGAACGGATTCGAAACCCGGATATTCGCGCTCGTTCTCGAGAGAGATCTTGCGGCGGCCCCTTAATCGAGAGAGGATCATAGACGGCTTTAGCCTAAAAGCCGTTTTCAAATACAACGAAGCTCTACTCATAACAACTATGTAAGCCTTCCGACTAAGCACTTCTCGAAATCCGCAACTGCTGCCTGACGCGAATATCGCCTAACCACCAAATCTGCGGCCATTTGTTTTTCCTCGAACGAGAATGGCTCATCGAGAAGCTTCTCAAAAACCCGAACAAGCCCCTTGATGTCTTCAGGGTCAGCAAAACCACCAAGACCAATGCGGTTTAAAGTCTCAACGGCATCTCCATGAGCGGCAAGGAGCACAGGGCAACCACAACCAATAGCCTCAAACATTTTAGTTGGAACGCTGTCCGAAAGTTTTGAACTGGCCAACGGTGCAAAGGACACGTCCGCGTGCTTTAGTACCGTAAACACACCTTGAGACGAAAGAGTTCCGCAAAACGCGATATTATGAGCACCGCATTCTTTCGCACGCTGCTCAAGCTGCTTTCTTTCAGCACCCTCGCCGAATATCAAAAATCTGACTTCAGGCCTTCTCTCCGCCAATGCGAAAATCGTCCCAAGCCCTTGAGCGAGACCGACGTTACCAACATATACGCATATTGGGCGCTGGTGTAAACCATATTTTTCAATGATTCCGACATCCTCTTCCTGCATCAAAAACGCTTCATCAAGCCCGTTAGGAAGAAGGACAACTTTGTCCTTCTCGTCCCGAACGTGTGATCTTAGTTTTTCAACTTTGCCGGAAGACACGGTGGTAATCATAATCGAACGCTTGTAGGTTCTATTTGCAATCCAAGCAAACAGTCGACCATATAAGCTTCTTTCGCCAAAAGATCCAATCTCATACGCAACGTCAGGCCAGACATCTCTAACGTCGAACACAAGCCTGGCTCTGCAGATACGCGCTATACGAGTAGCTGCAAGCGCTATCAGTAAGGGCGGAGAAGTAGCAAACACAACATCAAAATAACCCAGGCTTTTAGCGGCTCTAACAGCACCAGCGACAATACTGATATTGTTTTTGAACCTATTTATAGCTGTCTTATCCCCAAGAGGAATGACCGGGAAAAATGTGACATAGTCCGGCTTCTCGTACCCCTCAAAAGATACCGAAAGATTGCTGTCGCTCGCCAACACGCAAACATCATGACCAAGGCGAATGAACTCTTCAACAAACACCTTCATGCGAACAGCGCAAGCCGATCTACTGGGATAATACCCATCAGTAAGAACAAGAATCCTCATTATCTCGCCCCGTCGTGAGTAAAGACAACGACGATTGTCTTCAAGATGATCCTAAAATCAAGCAAGGTTGAGCGGTTCTTAATGTATTCGATGTCATACATAATCTTCTCAGCAGGCCTTAAGTCATATCCACCAGAGACCTGAGCAAGACCCGATATTCCAGGTTTCACAATCAATCTTTGACTAAACCCATGAATATACTTTTCGAATTCATCGTAGAACACTTTTCTTTCGGGACGAGGACCTACCAAAGACAGATCGCCGGATACAACCTGAAGAAACTGAGGCAGTTCATCAAGCCTAGAAGCTCTCAGGATTTTACCGATCTTTGTGACTCTAGGATCATTATCTGTTGCCCACTGAGCTCCCCCAGCCTCAGCATCTATGTACATCGACCTAAACTTCATGAGCATGAAGGGCTTTCCGTTTTTACCTAAACGCTCCTGTTTATACAAAACAGGTCCCGGACTATCAAGTTTTATCAAGATGGCGATAGTACACATTGGAAGAGCAAGGATTATCAGGGCAAGCGAGGACAAAACAATATCAAACAGCCTCTTCACAAATCGATACCCACGATCATTCGGCCAATCGGAAGTATCGATTCGCTCAACCTCGATTTCCTGAGAAACATCAACGAGCTCAGATACGTCAATAACTGAAACAGGGCGTGCACCCCCGTGGAAGACCGGCTCATTCTCACGATTCTCGCTAATCAAGGCTTGAAGTTGACCCGAAGGAAAAGCGACATCACAGCCCTGCTCAGACGAGAGACAGTGCAACTCATCAGAGCCATGAGAATTCAACTCCAAAACACTTCGCCACCAATCCATGTCGTCCCCGACGGAGACAACGAACTACCCACTTACTAGTACGTGCAATAGGATATGGAATGTACCAATTATGGTTTGCGCAAAACAATCTTTGCAGGCCAGAGGCGAATTTGATAACCGCGGCTAGTCAGGGGCGCCACAGGAATCGCCGGAGATCGGCTTCTCTTCCCTACCCTATATTCAATTCGTTCCACACATACCATTTCACGCAAGTGCCCTGATGGCGTTGCATTTCATGGTCTATGGATACGATTATAGCGGGTAAAGATAACCTGTAACCTTA
>JAUNCQ010000070.1 GCA_030526515.1 Coriobacteriia bacterium | reverse complement strand
GATGCCATTTGCGCGCAAAAGCGCTGCCAGCAGGTTAGCCTTGCCCCAGCAGATGCTCGCACCCGTCTTCAGCACGTCACTGGCCTTGGCAGCGGGAACGTGGCAGCCAACGTCGTAGGAATGGGCGATTTCGTCCCTGACAAACTCGAAAGTCGCCTCGGCCAAATCGACCACGCCACCCGACCCGCGCCCAATCAAAGCAGCACGATTCAGCACGGCTTCGTCTCCCCAATCAATCCAATCAGTGGGGCGAAGGAAAAGCCGCCTGCACTCGTCCGCCTGCGAAGCCAACCTATTGGCATCGTCAGCGATGAGCGGCCTGATGCCATCCGGATAGCGGGACAGATCCATGGACTCCAAGGCCTCGGCAACATAGGGAAAAAGATAGGGCTTCGCGTCCAGAAGCACGTAGGCGAACTGCAGGCTCTGCCTTGCCGTGGTGCCCTTGGGGTCGCGGAGCAGCGCCAGCACATCGTCTATGCGCGAGTCGATCACGTTGTCCGAATCCCAGAGAGCCTGAGCCACGGTAAGACGAAAGCCCCGGGCACGCACCAGTGAGTTATCGCTTTCCAGCATTGCCAAGAAGTCCCCGAGAAGCGGGTACAGACCTGGATCGCGCTCTGATTGCTCCTCCAGCTGCAACAGCAGCGCATAGGCCGCTTTGGCGTCCTTGCCAGTCAGAATGTCAATAAGCGCATTTGGCATTTCCAGCACCCCGCCCCATTGTCGGCCGCAAAGAATTCCGCGCAAGCATGAATTGCCTGCTCACGTCCCTCATTATAGGAGCTCTCTACTTGGGCAGCTTCCTCTTACCCGTCATCGACTCGACCTCAAGGCAATAGACCGCCGTCCTGTCCATTGCCGCAGGGTTGAAGTACGCATTCTTGCCAGGGTGGTACTGGTCCATGAGCTGCTGCAGCGCCACGGCCTTTTCGTCCCCTTCCATCATTCGAATGCGCCCCTTGCCCATGACGCTGGCGTAGGACATGGTGCAATAGCCCCTGTCCTCAAAATACTGGAGCACGTGGTCGCAGTCCATCTCAAAGGCCGCGCGGGAATCGGCCCTCATCAGGTCAAGCTTGTGACCCGCCAGCGCGCTATGAAACACCAGCCTGAGACTCCCCTCATGCTCGGAGATGCCGAAATTGAGGGGAACGATGTACGGAAAGCCATCGTCGTCGTTCAGCGCGAGCCGGCAGACGTCGCAGCGTCGCATGATCTCCAGTAGCTCGTCGGGATCGGTCACTTCCCTATCGCTTCTACGCATCTTGCTTCTCCTTAGCACGCTTGCTGCCAACACCCAAAAGCTTCAGCGTCACGTACGTTACGCCAATAATCAGGTACGTCACGGCAGTCACAGCGTATTTTACGAAATCGATTCCCTCGCAGCGGCTCTCTACGGTCCGTAGGTTGCATGACGGCCGACTCGGCTCAACAATGTGAGCAACGGAAGCAGCAGAAGGAGCCCATATGCAAACATATCTTTCAGCCGAAACACTCAAAGAGCTGCGCACCCGAAAGGGACTCACGCAAGAACAGCTCGCCAGCTGCATCGGCGTGACGGGCAAGGCCGTGTCCAAGTGGGAAACCGGCCGCGGCCTCCCCGACGTGAGCCTTGTCGGCCCGCTGGCGGAGGCCCTGGGCGTATCGGTAGCCGAGCTTCTCACCGGCGACGTGGCACGCAACGCCAACCGCAGCGCCAACATCCGCCGCGGCAAGTTCTACGTGTGCCCCCTGTGCGGCAACGTGATGTGGTCGGTGGGCGAAATTTCCGCGAGCTGCTGCGGATCGACCATGCTGCCGGCTGAGCCCGAGGCCTGCGACGAGCCGCATCACGCCACCATCCAGAAGTCCGACGGCTGCCACGTGGTCACCCTCGACCATCCCATGACCAAGGATCATTTCGTCAGCTTCATGGCCCGCGTCACCTGCGACCAGGTAAGCATCAGGAAGCTCTACCCTGAGCAGGACGCCCAGGCAATATTCCCCATGCAGGGCGTGTGCGACTCCTACGCCTACTGCAACCGCCACGGCCTGTTCAAGCTGGAGGCCCCGAAGAAGGAGAGGCGAGCATAAGGACGGCGGCGGCCTCCGAGCGCACAGCGACGACCAGAACACCATCCCTGACGCACCTTGTGCTATCATGCCTCCCGTGAGAAGTCAGAGCTTTTGCTTGAGATTGCCACCCGTTCCCGGGTGGCATTTTTTGTTTTAGGGCGAAACAAGCAGCGCTCTTCCCGCATTGGAATTGACGCGAAACGAGAGGATCGAAATGCAGATGTACTGGCCCATAGCGCTGGCGGTTGTCGCGGACGTCGCCTACCAGATCGCCTCGAAGCAAACACCGGCGGAAATCAATCCCTTTGCCTCCCCGACCTTGGCCTACCTGGTAGGCGCGGCCGCCTCCGCCCTCATCTACTTCCTGACCAACTCGGGCGGCAACATCATTGGCGAATGGAAGCTGGCGAACTGGACCACCGTGGTCCTGGGAATCGCAGTGGTCGGCCTTGAGGCCGGAAGCATCTACATGTTCCGATTGGGATGGGGCGTCAGCGTCGGCCCCCTGGTGAAGAACGCGCTCATCGCAATAGCCCTGCTCCTGCTGGGATTGCTCGCCTACAAGGAGCCCATCACCGCCTCGAAGATCGCCGGCGTGGGCGCATGCCTTGTGGGGCTGTGGCTCATAAACAAATAGCGAGCGCCCCAGGTTTCGCCCTGCCTCAGAAAACGACCGCAAACAATAAAAGTGGGCGGACCCCAACGGAGCCCGCCCACTTGATCGCTATGCTGTACCAGAACCTACCGGGACTTGTCCTTGCAGTTGAAGCCAGACTTGCACTCGTTGTCGAACTGGCAGGAGTTCCAGACCCAGTAGCAACCGTAGTCTGCCATGCACCAGCCCCTGCCGCCGCCAGCGACAGCTGCCAGGGCGTCGTCGTCAACCTCGCGGTTGGTAGCCATGGCCACAGCCAGCTCCTCGGGGTCGACCTCGTAACCGCGCTCCTTGGCAAAGGCGACCACGGCCTCAACCTTCGCAGCGGCAGCGTCTTCAGCCTGGGCGAACTTTTCTTCCAGCTCAGGAGCCAGCGCCTCAAACGCGGTAGCCAGGTCCTTGTCTTCCTGGAGATCCTGGATGAATTGCTTAACGTCCTTCATGGCGAGCATCCTTTCCGGTCGAAGTAATAGTGCTCATCTTCATAATGCGAGGTGAAACCGCAAAAATCGATCAACGCTCGTATTGGCCTAATTGTACTGCGCGCATCAGGAATCGTCACCCCAGAAGTACCTCAACACATTTTCGGCAAAGTCGCACCTCGCAATCTTCGCAAAGTGCCATCCGCCGCTTCGCCCCACGTGGTAACGTACGCACAAGAAGCTCCGTTCAGCCCGAGGGAGAACCACATGCCGTCAAGCAACGACTACCTGCAGTACGTACTGGACCTCCTGCGCCAGGTTCCCGAACTCACGCACCGCAAGATGATGGGCGAATATCTGCTGTACAGCGAAGGCATCCTCTTCGGCGGCATCTATGACGACAGGCTCTTCCTCAAGGACGTCCCGGCATCCCGCCAGGCCTTCCCCACCGAGCAGATTCCCTACGATGGGGCGAAACCCATGCTGCTCGTGGACTCCGAGGATTCCGCCGCAATCGCTTCGACCATCGCGGCCATGCTCCCCCAGCTCCCCCGCCCGAAGAAGAAAAAGTAGCCGGGGCACCCGCATCGAAGGCGGATGCCCCTACCTACAAGCAGAATCTACAGGATAGGCAGCTGCACCTCGGTGAGCCACTCGTCCACGGAATCCTTGTTCCAGATGCCGTCAATGTAGGACTCGCGGGAAGGACCCGCCACCTGGTAGCCGTTTTCCTCGGCGTACTTGGCCAGGTAGGCGTACGCTTCGCCCAGGTTGTCATAGGCGCCCTTGTGATAGATGCTCAGCACCTTCGTTTCCGGCACCTGGCGAAACTTGATGTTGTCGCTTTCCACGCCGAAGGCGGTCACGGCCTGGGAATGGCGCACCCGCACGTTAGTCTCGCGGTACTCGCCGTCCAGGTACTCCACGAACTCGTAGGGCGGCTCGGTGCACTTCAGGCCGGGGTTCAGCGCAGCAGCCTCCGCACCCTGGGCGGGGATCCATTGCATGGCGTCGGAGTACGCGCCCAGCGTGGCCTCGGAATAGTAGACGATGCAGGACGGAATGGTCTTGACGGTTGCCTGATAGGTCATGGCGTCTCCTCTCAACAGGCTGTTGATGACGGAAAGGCTGACGGCAATGCTTTGCTGCTGCCGTTGGAGCTCGCGCGCATGCTCCTCCAGGACCCTACGAGCGTCGGCCCCCTCAAGGATGTCCCTGATCTGGGCAATGGACAGCCCCAGCTGCCGGTATGCCTTGATGCGGGCCGCGGTCTGCAGCTGCCAGGTCTGGTACATGCGGTACCCCGTCCATTCGTCAACGGACGCCGGCTCCAGCAGGCCCTCCTTTTCGTAGAAACGCAGGGTCTTCACCGTGAGCATGGACAGCTTCGAAAACTCGCCGATCTTCAGCATTCGCACGCCTCCTTTCCCTTGCAACCTCAGTCTGATGCCTGCCCTAAGGGGAGAGTCAACGCAACAGTAGCACCTTTTTCGTAAAGCCGCGGAAACAGCCTGCATCTACAATTACCTTCCGCCCTCGACGGGCCAGCCGCAAGAAGGAAGACAGGAAGGACGGCATGGGGATCAAAAGCACGAAGGCACGGGCCATCCTGCTGGGGATAGCCGGATCGTTCTTCTTCGCCTTCACCTTCATCCTCAACCGAACCATGAACCTCACCGGCGGTTACTGGATGTACAGCGCCATCCTGCGGTACGCATTCACGCTCCCCATACTTTTCGCCCTGCTAGTTAGAGGAAGGCAGTACCTACCCGTCCTGAGGGACATCAAGGCAAAGGCCCCTCAGTGGATCATATGGAGCACGGTGGGATTCGGGCTCTTCTACCTGCCGCTGACCATGGCGTCGCTCTACGCGGAAAGCTGGTTCGTCTGCGCAATGTGGCAGGTGACCATCGTTGCCGGGGTGCTGCTCACTCCCCTGTTCGGAAAACGCGTTCCCATCAAGAACCTTGCATGCTCGTGCCTGATCGTCCTGGGCATTTTCATCATGCAGCTGCCCCGCTTGATGAGCGGCGACGGCGGCTCGCTGGAAGCATTCCTCCTGATCCTGGTCGGCGCGTTCAGCTACCCCCTGGGCAACAGGAAGACCATGGCCTTCTGCGACGAAGGGCTCAGCACCATCCAGCGCATATTCGGAATGACGCTGTGCAGCATGCCCTTCTGGCTGGCATGCACCGTCGTCGCATGGGGGAATGCCGGGCTCCCGAGCGCAGGCCAATGCATGCAGGCCCTTGCCGTTGCCGTGTTTTCCGGCGTGATCGCGACCGTGCTCTTCTTCAAGGCCACCGACCTGGTCAAGAATGACCCAAGAACGCTGGCAGCAGTGGAGGCAACTCAGTGCGGAGAGGTGATCTTCACCCTGCTCCTGGCCATCGTCTTCCTTAAGGACGGCGCACCCGGCCTGGCCGGATGGATCGGCATAGGGGTCATTGTTGCGGGCATGACCCTGGCGAGCCTTGTGAGGAAGTAGCCGCGGCCCCAAAGGCGGCGGAATCCCGGATGGGCTCGTATAGGTTGACGAGCAGCCCCCGGTAGTCCGGGCACCAGGAGTCCAGATAGCGCACCATTTCGCCCGCGTCGAACTGAGCCAGGTAGCGAGCCTCCTCCAGTACGGGCAAGAAATCCCTGCTAGAACCCCATATGAGAAGCCAGTTCCTCCAGCACGTCGTCAATGTCGGCGTTGAGCACGATGGACCGGCAGCGGATCTCGGGCGGCGCATACGCTTCCCCCAGGTTGACGCATGCATACGTTGCCTGAGGGTTCGCCAGCACGCGGCGCCAGAAGGGGTACTTGATTATGACCGGCGTGTTCATGCCCACGCCCAGCTCAAGGTACAGGACGCTGCCCTGCTCGTGGGACCTCAGGTAGTCCGCGTAGCGATGCGCTGCCTCGTGCCAGCCCGCGTCCTCCACGAAGGTGTCGTCCGCCCGCAGGTTCATGCTCATGGGCTCGCCGCATTTCGGGCACCGCGGCACCAGATCGCTGGGCACGCACATGTTGCGTTGCTCCTCCACCATGCGCTTGACGGCCTCGTAGTTGCCGTAGGTGGAATCATGGCACGGCACGCTGCACTGCCACAGGCCGTAGTCGCCTTGGGTGTAGAACAGGCGCTCCTTGGGGAACCCCGCCTTCTGGAAGCAGTGGTCCACGTTGGTGGTCAGGACGAAGAAGTCCTTCCCCGCAAGCGCCCTCAGGAGCTTTTCGTAGGTGCTCTTCGGTGCGTCCTCGTAGCGGTTGCACCAGATGTAGCGGCTCCAATAGGCCCAATGCTCCTCCGGGGACGAATACGGGTAGAAGCCGCCTGCGTACATGTCGGAGAACCCGTACTTCTGGGCAAAATCGACGAAATAGCGCTGGAACCGCTCCCCGCCGTAGGTGAAGCCCGCGGAGGTCGAAAGGCCCGCTCCCGCACCCACCACCACCGCATCAGCGGCGCTGATGGCAGCGGCAAGGCGGGCGACGTTGCTTTCGTCATTATGGTCAATCACGTTCTTTCCCCTTTGCGTCATCGGCTCCCGGTGAAGGCCCGTCGCGGCGCCGCTAGCACCAGTGGAGCCTGCCCGGATACAGCGGCTTCGGCGACCATGCGTTGTCGGAAGCGTATCCCATCACCAGGTGGAACGACCCCTCGTAGTCGTCAGGGATGCCGTTTTCCCGTGCGAAGTCCCGCGCCCAGTCCACCTCGAACAGGCGCTGCGCACGGCTGACAAAGCAGCTGCCCACGCCCAGGGACCAGGCGGCAATCATCATGTTGGCAGCGGCCATGGACGCGTCGAAGGGCGCGTAGGAGTAGCCGCGGGGCGTGAAGCAGTGCACGACCACGGGGGCTCCGTAGAAGCCGTCCTTCAGGGTCGGGTCGTCGGCGATGGACGGCTGCGCCTTCGAAACAGGGTACAGGCCCTCGTCGTACAGGTCGCAGCTGAGCCTGCCCAGCTTCAGGTTCATGTCCTTGCTTGTGGACACCAGAAGCGTGGTGGGCTGGGTGCCGCCCGAGCTGGGCGCCCGCAGGCCCGCCTCCACGATGGTGCGCAGGATCTCCTGGTCAACGGGCTTGTCCTGGAACTTGCGGACGCTGTGTCGCTCGAACAGCGCCTTGATCACGGGGTTTTCGAAATCTTCCTGCACCCTGCTACCTTTCTTCACTCAAAACGACGATCTTGCCCTGGAACCCGCCTTCGTCCTGGAAGGCTATGGCCGCAGGCAGGTCGTCGAAGTCAAACACCTTGGCAATGACCGGCTCCACGCCGTGCTCAACCACGAACTCGTAGATCCGGCTCATGTCGTCCTGCGTCGGGTAGTTGGAGAAGAACCCGGTCAGGTACCGGCCGTTGGGCACGTCCTTGATGGGGTCGAAGCCGTCCAAGCTCTCCAGTCCGCCCAGGATTCCCGTATGGCAGCAGATGCCGCCGGGCTCCAGGATCTTCAGGGAATCCCGCAGCGTCTTGGCCCCCACCAGCTCCAGGACCTTGTCCGCCTGCACGTCCGCGCCAGCCAGCTTGCCCTCCTGGTCAAGGACCACCTTGGCAGCGCCGCAGCGCTCCAGCAGCGCGCGATACTCCTCGCGATGGGTGGTTGCCACGACCTGACAGCCAACGGCCCGCGCGATCTGCAGGGCCGCATAGCCCAGCGCGCACGATGCGCCGCGGATGAGCAGCGCGTCCCCGCGCTCCAGCCTCAGCCCCTGGAACAGGGAGCCCCAGGCGGTGAAGAAGGTCTCCGGGATGGCCGCCAGCGTTTCCCAGGGAAGACGGTCCGCTGATTCGGGCAGGGCGAAAAGGCGGCTGCTGCGCACCAGGCAGTACTCGGCGTAGGAGCCATCCCAATTGCGGCCCATGCCGCCCATAAGGGCGCAGACCCGCTGGCCGCGGGACAGCCCGGAGTCAGAGGGATCGGCTATTTCGCCCACCAGCTCTATGCCCGGGATCACGGGGTGCTTGATGTAGTCGCAGGCGACCTCCTCATGGCGCAGCACCTGCTCCGAGTGGTTCATGCCGAAGCCGCGCACGCGCACCAGCGCCCAGCCGGGCTTCACCTGGGGCACGGGCACGTCGGAAAGGCGGGCTTGGGCTGCCGTGGTCACGCTGCTGATGGACAGGGCCCTCATGGTCTCAGGCACGCTCATGGCTACCTCCCCTCCAGGGCGGATTCCATGCTCCGCACCAGGTCGTCAGCGGCGCCGCAGGCGCAAGCGGCGGGAATACGGGGCATCTGCATCACGGGGCGCTCCTCCTGCGCAGCGGGAACCTGGTGCCAGCACTGGGGATCCTCCCCGTAGTAGCTGCCATCCGTTCCGCGGGCCACCGCAGGGCAGCCCCGGCACCAGGCCAGGAGCTCGCAGCGGCTGCACTTGGAAAACTCCTCCACCTGGCGGTAGTCCTCCATGGATCCCAGCCAGATGTCCGCCAGGCGTTCCTGGAACACGTTACCCACCGTGGACCCCGCCACGCGGCGGCACGCGAGCACGTCACCCGTGGGCAGGATGGTCAGATGGCCGCTTCCGCAGTTGCAGCCGTCGTAGACCATGCCCTCCTCGGCACCCTCGGGGATGGACCACAGGCCCTCCTCCCACTCGTACAGACGCCACAAGTGGTCCTTGCGGTTGAAGTAGGTCTGGCAGCCGGCGTCCTCGTAGGCCTTGAACTTCTTGTACGCACCGTCGAGCACCTCCCGGTACGCGCGGGCGGAAAGGCCCTCCATGTTTTCGCCCGGCGTCGGAACGTAGCGGGAGAACGCGAAGACGTTGGCTCCCGCCTCCACCACCGCATCGATGATCTGGGGCAGCTGCTCCGCGTTCACGTCGGAGACGGTGGTCATGATGATGGAGCGAATCCCGTTGCGGGCCAGCATGGGAATGCGCGCAAGGGTTTCGTCATAGGAGCCGGGCTTGCGGAACCAGTCGTGGGTTTCACGGTTTCCGTCAATGGACATCTGGTAGCGCAGGCAGCCATGGTCGCGAAGACGTGCGCAGACCTCGTCGGTCAGGTGGAAGGGGTTGCCCATGATCGTGAACGGGATGCCCCTCTCGGACAGGAGCCCCAGCAAGCGCCAGAAGTCCGGATGAAGGATGGGGTCGCCGCCGGTGATGTAGAGGTACGGATCACGGCCGAAGGTCTTGCAGAAGTCCTGGATGTTCGCCAGGGTCTGCTCCATCTGGGCGAAAGTCATGCGGTTGAGCTCAACCGGCTCGTCGGACGAAAAGATGTAGCAGTGCTTGCAGCGCTGGTCGCAATCGTCCAGCAGGTGCCACTGGAATGAGAAGGTCGGGCGCGTCATGGCGTGAAGGCTCCTTTGCATAGAACCGGGCGCCCGCTTCCGCGGACGCCCGTGCTCAACTCAGCTACGAATTAGAAGCGGTCGTTGGCGCCGCAGGCTGAGCTGCGGGGGTCAGCTGCGCCGCAAGCGGAGCTGCGGTCGTTGGCAC
>JAUNCQ010000092.1:612-1546 GCA_030526515.1 Coriobacteriia bacterium | reverse complement strand
ACTACCTGGGAAGCGACCATGCGCCCAACAAGTACGCCAAGGGCTTCCCGGGCATCGCCTTCACCATGAACGCCACCAGCGCGTGCAACCTGGCTGCCCAGGCATGGGGTGACAAGAACATCAAAGCCGGCGACACCATCGTGGCCTGGGTATCCGAGCACCACTCCAACCTGCTGCCCTGGCAGAAGCTGGCAAAGCGAAACGACGCGCAGCTGCGCCTTCTGCCCCTGCTGCCCAGCGGCCGCATCGACATGGACGCCTACCGCCAGGCCCTGGCCGACCGCCCCGCGCTGGTGTGCTGCGCACACGTGGGAAACACCCTGGGCATCGAGTACCCCATCGCCGACATGGCGGATATGTCGCTCCAGGTTGGCGCCGTCTTCTTCTTAGACGCCACCCAATCGGCCGCCCACGGCAAGATCGACGTGAAGCAGCTGGGCGTGGATTTCCTGGCGCTGTCGGCCCACAAGATGTACGGCCCCACCGGCATCGGCGCCCTGTGGATGACCCCGGCCATGTTCGACCAGATGGACCCCGCCTTCGTGGGCGGCGGCACCGTGCTATCCGCAACCCCGTACGACTACGAGCCCGCCTTCGCCACCGCGCGATTCGAGCCCGGCACCCAACCGGTGTCGCTGGCAATCGGCTGGGGTGCGGCCCTAGAGTACCTACGTGCTGCGCCAGCACGACCGGGCCCTTACGCGCCACCTGCTGCGCGGCCTGCGCGCGGTGCCCAGGCTCACCGTGTTCGGGGATCATACGCGAGAAGACGGCGAGAACGGCCTGGTGAGCTTCGGCCTGCACCAGATACCTCCCACGCCCCTGGTGCGCTTCTTGGACCAGGTGGGCGTCGCGGTGCGCGGCGGAAGCCATTGCGCCCTGCCCCTGTGCTCGGCCATGGGAGTTTCGGGAACCACCCGCGCCAGCTTGGGCG
>JAUNCQ010000092.1:0-602 GCA_030526515.1 Coriobacteriia bacterium | reverse complement strand
ACAGCACCGCCGAGGACGTGGAGGCCTGCGCAGCAGCCGTGCTCATGTTCAGCCGCCTGGAGAAGTAAGTTCCCGCGATACCGCAGGGCTCACCTGGGCTAATAGACCCGCGACTCTTCTGCGGGGCCTACCCCTTGGAATCAATGCCCCGCCCGCCCTGCTGCATATGCAGAAGGAACCGTTGAGCCCAAAGCTCGCTACCAGTAGAGCGACGGGCCCTTCTGCATACGGTAGCCCTGGGAAGCCAGGTCGTCGAAGAAGAACTCCAGGCTCGTGCCGCGCTGCTTAATCAGGCCGTCGACCTCGGTGCGGGTGCTCCAATCGCGGGGATTCTCGCCCACCTCGGCGTACATCTGCCCGCCGAAGAACGCGCTGGTATGGCTCAGCAGCAGCGTGAGCGCCCACTTGTACACGCGCAGCTTGTCGTCGGGAAAGTCGGGCTCGAGGTAGCCGGCAGTGCCTTCCACCAGTCGTTTCGAGCTGCAGGAGCAAATCTGCGGACGAACCTCGTCGCGCATGCGCATGAACATGCGGGCGATGGCGCGGTCGGTGAACTGCGGGGTCACGTTCTCGCAGGCGGCGGCGATCTTAAGGCCCGCCTC
>JAUNCQ010000069.1 GCA_030526515.1 Coriobacteriia bacterium | reverse complement strand
CGAGGACACCCTGGCCCACCTGCTGGACCTGGGCCGCGCCATGCTGGTCAGCGGCGCGGACGTGAACCTGGTCGAAAGCTGGATCCAGCGCCTGGGCATGGCCGTGGGCGCCGCCCACATGAACGTGTTCGTCATCACCTCCAGCATCGTGGTGACCATGCACCTGCCCAGCGGCAAGCACCTGACCCAGACCCGCCGCGTGACCGGCGTCAACACCGACTTCCAGAAGCTGGAGGAGCTCCACAAGCTCAGCCTGCAGTGCGAAGCCGGCCTCATCACCACCGCCGACCTGGCCCGCCGCATCGACGAGCTGGACGAGCAGGCCATCCCGCCGGCGTTCCTGTACCTGGGCGGCATCCTGGCGGCGGGCGGATTCGCCGTGTTCTTCGGCGGCACCCTCATCGATGGCCTGGTCAGCGCCGCGTTCGGCGTGGTCATCTGCCTGATGATGCAGTTCGTGCGACCTTTCGCCCCGAATACCACCATGTTCAACTACCTGGCATCGCTGGTGCCGGGCCTGGGCATTGCCGCCCTGTGCACCGCGGTGCCTGAGCTGCATCAGGACCAGATCATGATGGGCGACGTCATGATCCTGATTCCCGGCATCGCCATCACCAACTCCCTGCGCGACGTCCTGGCGGGCGACACCATCGCCGGCATCCTCCGCCTGGCCGAGTCCCTGCTCTGGGCCACCGCCATGGCGCTGGGCTTCATCACTGCCATGATCGTGGTGGCGCTGGCAACCGGAACGGGGGTGGCCGCATGACGCTAGCGAGCTTCACCTACGCGCTGGTGGTGGCGTTCGTTTCCACCCTGGGCTTTGCCCTGCTGTTCCACCTGCGCCCCAAGCTGCTGGTTCCCGCCTGCCTGGGCGGCATGCTCAGCTGGGGTCTGTTCCTGATCTGCAGCCAGTACCTGGACGGCGTGTTCCTGCCGTGCCTGATCGCGTCGGCGTTTTCCGCCCTGTACGCGCAGGCGCTGGCCAACCGCGTCCACGCGCCCATGGCCGTGCTCTACATCCTGGCGGTGGTGCCGCTGATTCCTGGAAGCGGCCTGTTCAACGCCATGAGCAACGTGGTCAGCAACAACTGGGAAATGGTCGCCCACTACGGCCAGCTGACCGCGCAGTACGCCTGCGCCATCGCATTCGGCATGGCCATAGTCACCGCCACGGCCTACGCCTGGCAGATCTTCCGCTCCCGCACCGGCAAGTAGCGCACGTGTCCCAGCCGGCCCAACTGGCCCGCCCAGCCCGACCGGCCCACGCGCTCACAACTACGCATCAAGGGGACGAAATCCCCGCGCGCCAAACACGACCCACCAACTCAACCAACCCGCCCATCCCCACGCACAAAAGAAGGGGGCCGAAGCCCCCTCCCAAAAATCTATGCAATCGCCCGCTGATCAAGCGCTGGGCGAAAACGCCGCCGCGCCGCGCGCTAGCCGGCGCCGGTGGCCAGGGCTATCCACTTCTGGATAACCGGCAACCAGCCACCCACGAACACCACCAGGATAATCACCGGCAGGCCGTAGGTCAGGTAGCCCCGCAGGAAGCGCGGGAACTTCATGCCCTGACCGGTGTCGGCCTCCTTCAGGAAGCCTTCGAAGCCCCAGCCGCTCTTGCGGGTGCAGAACAGCAGGAACAGCAGACCGCCCAGAGGCAGCAGGTTGTTGGACACAATGAAGTCCTCCACGGCCTGAATGTCGCCAATGCCTGGGAAGGTCACGCCGCTGAGGACGTTGAAGCCCAGCAGGCACGGGATGCTCAGCACGAACAGCAGCGCGCCGTTGATGACGCAGGCCTTCTTGCGGCTCATGCCCCACTGGTCAATGCTGAAGGTCATGATGTTCTCGAACACGGCCACCACGGTGCTGACCGCGGCGCAGCTCATGAACAGGAAGAACAGGAAGCACCACAGCTGGCCCAGGGGCATCTGCTCGAACACGTTGGGCAGGGTGATGAACACCAGGCCGGGACCGCTGTCGGGCTGCACGCCAAAGGCAAAGCAGGTCGGGAAGATGATCAGGCCGGCCATGATGGCGACCAGCGTGTCCAGGCCGGCAACGCGCATGGCCTCACCGGCAATGGTGCGGTCCTTGCTCAGGTAGCTGCCGAACACGCTCATGGAGCCAATACCAATGGACAGCGTGAAGAACGCATGGGCCATGGCCGCGAACACCGCGTCCCACGTGGCAATCAGGCCGCCGCCGAACAGCTTGCCGAAGTCGGGCACCAGGTAGAAGGCCAGGCCCTCGGCACCGCCGGGCAGCGTGACCGCGCGCACGATCATGATGACCATGACGCCCAGCATGGCGGTCATCATGACCTTGGTGATGCGCTCGACGCCCTTCTGGATGCCCAGCACGCACACGCCAATGCCCGCCGCCACGATCAGCGTCATGAACACGAACAGCTCCACCGGGCTGGCCAGCAGGTTGCCGAACACGGCGCCCACCTGATCAGGCGTCAGACCGGACAGCTCGCCCGTAGCGCTCTTGACCGCGTACGCCAGCATCCAGCCGGCAACGGTGGTGTAGAACATCATGAGCAGATAATTACCCGCCAAAGCAATCCACTTATAGTGGTGCCACTTGGTGCCGGGTTGCTCCAGCTCGTCGAAGCTGCGGGCCACGCCGCGCTGAGAGCCACGACCCACCGTGAACTCCATGCACAGGATCGGCCAACCAATAATGACCAGAAAGACCAGGTACATCAGGACGAAAGCGCCGCCGCCGTACTGGCCGCAGATGTACGGGAATCGCCATACGTTGCCAAGGCCCACAGCGCATCCGGCGCTGACCATGATAAAGCCCAGGCGCGTGGCAAACTTTTCCCTGGAACTACCGTTTCCTAGAGCCATGCGCACCCCTTTTCCCCTTTTGCGTATGCTCGTTCGTACCACTCTACCAGGGAATTGACGGATTATGAACTGTAGCGCAGTAGAGCGCTAGAGCACCCCGCGCCCTAGCCCAGCATGGTCAGGGCGCGCATGGTTGCCGAAAAGGCACGCGCCACCAGGACGTACAGGTCGTCGTCGGGCGAAGGGGTGGTCGGCGCGGCGAACTCCGCGTTCACCGCAGCGGCAAAGCGGTCGTGGGCCTGGGGCACCTGGCCCTGGGGGAACATGGCGGCCGCCAGGTCCATCACGTCCTCGGTGCGGCAGAGCAGCTTCACGGTCACCGCGAACAGGATCAGCGCCATGTGGTCACGGTCGTATCGCTTGCCAATGGCGGGCGGGGTCAGGCCGGCCTTCACGTAGTTGCTCACGATGGAGCGAGTGACCACCTTGTGGTGGCGGGAGCGCTCAGACAGGTCCGCGTGCACCAGGTTCATCAGGTCCACCATGCCGTCCAGGAACAGCAGCCCCTCGGGCAGCTCGTCGTAGCGCGGATAGTAAAAACCCTGGTGAGGAGGAATACGATCCCCCACGCCCGAATCCATCTGCCTGATGTTGCCCACCGCGCCTCCCTTGGACCTGCGCTCGTTCGCGGCGGCATCCTTCTGCGCCGCGTTTCCTTCGCCCTCCAGTATAGAGGTTCGGCTATTGCGCGGCTGCGGTCGAGGTCGTAAAATCGGTTAATCAATAACCGATGCGTGCGCACCCCCGGACGCCCCTCGTCCCCCGCACGACACACGCAAGGAGCCCCCATGAAGCCACGGGCCAACGATCCATCCACCCGCGGCGGCCGCGCGCCCCGCATCCACTTCGGCTACTTCGTGATCCTGGCCATGGTGCTGGGCAACTTCCTTCCCATCTCCATGGGCCTGAGCTGCGCGGGCATCTTCTATCCGCCGCTTTCGGAGGCGCTCGGCGTGGACAAGGGCGTGCTGGGATACTACTCCACCGTCCTGTGGACCAGTGCCCTGGTGGTGCTCCCCTTCACCGGCAAGCTCATGAACGGCGGCAGCGCCCGCACGTGCCTGACCCTGGGATCGTGCCTGACCACGGCAGCATTCCTGCTGCTGTGGAACCTGCACTACCTATGGCAGTTCTACGTGGCGGCGGCCCTGGTAGGCGCATCGGTGACCATCTTCGTGTTCCTGGCGCCGTCCACGCTGGCCAACCGCTGGTTCGCCAAGCGCGCCGGCTTCTGGCTGGGCGTGATCATGGCGTTCACCGGCATCGGCGGCGTGGTGTGGTCCACCGTGGGCGGCATGCTCATCGAGCAGATAGGCTGGTCCAGCACCTACCTGGTGTTCGCCGTGCTTTCGGCCTGCACCATCCCCACGTCGTTCCTGCTCACCGCAAGCTACCCGGCCGACAAGGGCCTGCAGCCCTGGGGCGCGGAAGAAGCAGAGCCGGAAGCGGGCGAAAGCCCCGGCACGACTGCGGCCACCGCGCCGAACGCGGGCCAAAGCCCCGCCGCGGCAACATCCGGCCCGGTCAAGCACGCGGCGCCGGATGGCGTGTCCGCGGCCCAGGCCCTGCGCATGCCGGCTTTCGCCCTGATCTGCCTGATCTGCTTCGGCATCAACATGGGCATGCAGACGTACTTCCTCATGCCCAGCTACGCCAGCACGCTGCAGGTGGTGGCGTTGGTGCCGCTGCTGGGTTCGTTCGCCAGCTCCGCCACCATGGCCGGTCAGACCGTGGGCAAGCTGGCGCTGGGCGCCGTGGGCGGCCGATGGCCCTTCAAGAGCTTCATGGCCGCACTGGCCATGGGCATGATCGCCGTGGTCGGCCTGGGCCTGTTCGCCGAGTCGGCAGCTGTGTTCGTAGGGTCGGCGCTGCTGTTCGGCGCGTTCTATGCGCTCACCAACGTCATGATGCCCCTGTACACGCGGCGGTTCTTCGGCGACCGCGACTACGCCACCATCTACTCGCGCGTGTCCATGGTGGCATCCATCAGCAACGCAGCCGGTGCGTTCATATGGGGCACGCTGGTCAGCGTCACCGGGAACTTCCTGTTCATGTACGTAGGCGCCTTTGCCATCATGGTGGGCACGGCGTTGTGCGTGGTGCTGCTGTACCGGGAAGGCCGGAAGAAAGGCAGCTTCAAGGGTCCGCACCAGGGCGACGAGGTGACAGAGGTCCTGACCCGCTAGTGCTCTCGCCACGCGGCACGGTCACGGCCGCAAGCGCTACCGCGACGGCAGCTTTCGCCCTGCTGCTAGTCCTTCCAGGGATGCGACGTCAGATGCCAGCCGTTGCAGTAGCTACACTTGTACGCGCTCAGGCCACCACGGCCGTAGTCGGCGCAGGACCGGATGGCCGCCTGGGCCTCATCGTGGCTCCTGTAGCGGTTCTTCGACGCGCAGGCCTTTTCCCGGCGGGCTTCGTCTCGCTCCCGCGCGGCCTGCTGCTTGCGCTGGCCCTCCTGGGCAAACAGGTCGTCCAGCGCGCTGGAGGGCTGGGGCTCCCACAAGCCGGAAGCGTCCCAGTCGTCGGAGCCGGCGTCCCAGCCGCCCCCGCCCAAGCCGTCCTTGAACTCCTTGGCCTGCTTGGCCCACGCGGATCGCTTCTTGCTGCCCATTGCTGCTCCTACCTGGTTATTCGCGCGCCAAGACAAGCGCGCCGCACGTCTTTTCCCCGCATCATGCCATAGATTTACCTACAAAAGCGGTAGTCCCCGAAAAAGGCACACGACCAGCCGAAGCAACTTACCTACGCTGGCACATTCGCGCAACAAAGGTAAGCCCGATGGCCCGAAGGTCATCGCGTCTTTACCTAAACTCGCCCATCCTGCAAAGTTAGGCACCTGCAGCACGGACCGATTCCTGGATTGCTTACCTACATATTGGCCAAGCGCATGATTTAGGCATGCCCAATCAAAGCGTCCCTTACCTATCACTCGGAACATCGCCACCATAGGTAAGCAATCCCGCTTCGGTGCTTACCTACATCGCAGCCAAAGCCCAACGTAGGTAAGCACCCAGCGTCTCAAAGCCAAAATCGCTTACCTATTCCCAAGGACTTCCCAGAAGCAGGTAAGCCGGGCCCCAACCAGAGCCCCACCCGCTCCCCGAGCCCGCCAAAGCAAGCCCCTCGACGCGGGCAACGCAGCAGCTAGAACTCCAGCTCGTCCACGCTGCAGATCTGCGCGCCGTAGATGGCCTTCATGTACTCCAGGCCGCCCACGTAACCTTCCTCGGTAGTGGTATCGGTGGTTTCACGCGGGACCACGATGTCGTATCCGCGGAAGAACGCATCCGCCGAGGTGTGACGGCAGCAGCAGTCGGCCTGCCAACCGGTGATGATCACCGTGTCCACGCCCAGCTCGCGCAGGACCAGGTCCATGGTGGTCTGGTAGAACGCGCTGTAGGTCTTCTTCGGGATCACGAAGTCGCCGTCCTGGGGCGTCAGCTCGTCAATGACCTGCGCGCCCGGGGTGCCCTCCACGGCGTGCGGGCCCCAGACCTTGAACTCCTTGTCGATCTCCGGGGTGTGGCAGTCGTTCGCGTAGAGCACCGGCACGCCGGCTTCGCGGGCGCGCTCGCACAGCGCCTTGATCTGCGGGATGATGTGATGAACGCGCGAGCTGGCGATGGGGCCGGTCACGAAGTCGTTCAGCATGTCGATGACGATGATTGCAGGCTTAGCCATGGGTCCTCCCTTGGTCGTCTGGCGGAAGATGTTCGGAACATGGTAATACCGCCGCACACCGCGCGGAAAAGATTTAACCTGGGCGAAAGAAAGCATCGGTAGCGGCACCGACCAGCGCCTGAACGGCCCCGGCCCTGGCGCCGACTGCGGCGCCCGCCCCTGGCGCCAAACCTCGCGGCGCACTATATTAATAGCCAAGCATCACGCCCCTCGCGGGCCCGACCGAAAGGCAGCCATGAACATCCAGATCTTCGGCACCAGCAAGAGCCAGGACACCCGCAAGGCCCAGCGCTGGTTCAAGGAACGCCGCATCAAGTTCCAGTTCATCGACCTGAAGGAAAAGGAAATGAGCAAGGGCGAAATGCAGTCCGTGGCCAAGGCCGTGGGCGGCTACGACGAGCTCATCGACTGGGACGCCAAGGACCAGGACCTGCTGGCACTCATGAAGTACCTATCGGCCGATGCCCGCATCGAAAAGCTGCTGGAAAACCAGCACGTCATGCGCATGCCGGTGGTCCGCAACGGCCGCCAGGCCACCGTCGGCAACCAGCCGGACGTCTGGAAGACCTGGGAGTAGCCCCTACTCCGGGTGCGCCACGCTGGGGATGTGCTGCAGCTCGAAGCGACACCGCTGCTCCACGTCCGGGTGCTTCACGCGGTCGACCTCGGACAGGAACATGTCCTTGGGGCGCACCCACAGGGAGCAGTCGCCGTAGAGCTTGCGGTAGATCACCAGCTCCTCGTCGGTTTCCGAGTGGCGCGCCACGTCCTCCACCAGGTACAGGTCGCCCTTGAAGTGTCGATAGATGGCCTTGGTCTTCAGTTCCTGCATGGTTCCTCCTGTTCTGCGCCGGCGCGCAAGCAAAAGGCGCGCAGCCGAAGCCACGCGCCCTCTCCGTTGGTTAGTATGCGCCCATCACGTTCGTATCGTAGGTGATGGTCAGCCTGCGGCCGCGCCACGTCACGTAGGCGTAGTCAGCGCCGCGCTCGGACATGAGCATCTTCTTGCCGGTGCTCATGATCTGCGTGCTGGTCGTTGCCTCGAACTCGCGCGAAGCCACCGGCTCCTCGACGCCCGATGCAAAGAAATCGATTCGCGCCAAATCTTCTTGAGACATGCTCTACCCCCATACTCTCAATCTGCAGAACGGCATAGTACCCCATCTGCAGCTCAGTTTTGAGTCTTGACCTTCCCAACGGCTGTGCATTCCCCGCCCGCGCGCCAATACTCCTCATTTCCTCCACATACGGACGCCACAGCGTGTGCATTCGGACGCGCCACCTCCGCTCGCCGGGCGCCCAGAGCAGCTCCGCCATGGCACCCGCAATGGCCCCGCCCCACTCGTCCGCGTTCAAAACCGCAGTTCAAATGCAAAAAACGCAAAACGACCCGCCGAGTTAGCAGGCGGGCCGTTGGATGTGTAGCGCCCCGCTTTCTTAACGACGCCGGGGCTCGCGTCGGTCAGGCGCAATCGCCAGAGCCAGAATCGAACGGGTTGGGGATGTGTTGGAAAGGAGGGGATTTCCCCGTTCGTTCAAGCTTGACTACACTATACAAGGCGGGTTTGAAGTCCGTTTGAAGCACATGTGCGCATTCCGTGAAGGCGGGCGAAAAGAAAGGGCATCCATGGCGAACACCGATCTGACCGAAGTCCAGGCATACCTGGAGGACAACGCGGAGTTGAGGGACGCACTGGGCTTGCAGCCCGAGACATCGCTGTGGATCGAGCCGCTGGGCAAGGGCGAGCACAACGAAAACTTCGTGTTCGGGCCCGTGGACGCGAGCGCCCGTTTCGTCCTGCGCATCAACCGAGTTCCGCAGCCCTTCCATAGCAACCAGGTGGCCTACGAGTTCGCAGCCCTGAAGGCGCTGGAGCCCAGCGGCTGCACGCCGCGGCCGCTGTTCCTGGACCACGGCCCCGCCGCACCCGGCAAGGGCGTGCTGGTGGAGAGCTTCTGCGCGGGACAGGAGCTGGATTTCGACCACCTTCGCCCCCATGATCTGGAGCGGGCGGCGCAGCTCATGGCCAATATCCACGCGGTGCCCGTGGCCGACGATTGCCCGCTGTACTCCCCCGCCGACCCGCTGAAGGCGCTGTTCGACGAGTGCGTGGACCGCTTCAAGGCGTACCAGGGCACTGAGCTGGAGGAATGCGGGCACATGCGGTGGGCCGAGCGATTCCTGGCCGCCACCCAGGATGCCATCCAGATGGCGCCGGCGCCGACCGCGGCGGATCGCGGGCACATCATCAACACGGAGACGCTGCCGTCTCACTTCCTGCTGCCCGCGGATGCGGACGCTGCGGCGGCAGGGTCGGGCACGACGGGCGCGAACGCGGCGAGCCCGGGCACGCCGCTGGACCCCGCTCGCCCGGGCACGTTCGTGGACTGGGAGAGGCCCATCGTCGCGGAGCCGGCCCAGGACCTGGCGTTCTTCGTGGCGCCCAGCACCACCTTCTGGGACAGCGACTACCTGTTCCCCCAGGTCAACGTGGGCGACTTCCTGGAAACGTACTGGCGCGCCGTTGACGGCCGCTTCCCGCGGGGCACCTTCGATGCACGCTTCGCCGCCTACCTGCGGGTTTCCGTGCTACGCAGCCAAACCTGGTTCTGCAAGAACGCCGCCCGATACGAAGGCACCGCCGCCGGCCACACCGTCCAGCGCACCTTCCAGAAGTGGGGCATCTACACCTCCGACGACTTCAACGCCATGCTCTGGCGCGAGTGCTTCCAATAACGGGACGGCGCAGAGAGCGCCCGTCAGCCAGCGATGCGACCCGCGTCCGCACGGGTGGCACGGCCTGCGTCCGCTCCAGCCCAGGGGCGCCGCCCAGCCGCAGCCGGCACGCCAGGCCGCAGCCATCACACCAAGCCGCAGCTGACAACTAGACAGATATCGGTAACTTTTCTCGCCGGCGCCGGCAGATAAGCGGAAACTGGTAGGGTACCCGCACCCGAGGCGCAGGGCTTCATGCCAATCAGGGCGAAAAGGGTGTAAATAATCAGCGTTTTGCCAGGTAGGGTCCATGAAATCAGGGTTCCCGCAGCCGTGAACCTACCAGAAAACGCATATCCGTCGGCAGCCAGCCGCGGCGCTACCGATATCGCCCGGTTCGTCATGGTTGGGAG
>JAUNCQ010000091.1 GCA_030526515.1 Coriobacteriia bacterium | reverse complement strand
AAAGGAGACCAGCTATATGAAGTCAAGGGCAAAACCGTAATCAATCCGATTGTCTGATTCTTGTTCAAACCCGCACTTTGAAAGCCGTATATCGAATGCTTCTGGGCGCAATGAGTCGCACCGCCGCGGCGGTGTGGAAAGGCGGATCCGCGCTTGCGGCTACTTTGCCGGGTCGTACGGCTCCCCGTCTCGCATGACCGCGAAGACGACGTGGCACAGCTTCCTGGCAACGGCGGTCACGGCCACCCGGTGGGGCTTGCCCTCCCGGCGCTTCTTGTCGTAGAAGGCCTTGAGCCTGGGGTCGTACTGGCGTGCGCGGTTCGCGGCGAGCCAGAGCGACCTTCTGAGGTACGGTGAGCCGTGCTTGGTTATTGGGACTCCCTGCGCAGAGTGCTTTCCGGACTCGTCGACTCCGGAGTTCAGGCCGGCGTACTTGACGATCGATGCCGCGCTCTTGAACCGCCTCACGTCACCTATCTCGGCGACGATCTGGGCGCCTGTCGTGGTCGACACGCCGGGGATGGTGGTGATGTTGGGCTCGACCTTGGCAAGCAGCGATGCGACCTCGCGCTCCACCTTGGCGATCGTGCCGTTCAGGAACTCGACCTGCGAGGCCATGGTCTTGAGCTGGAACGCTGCGGCGTCCTCCCCGAGCCTGATGCCGACGGATGACTTCGCGGCCGCCTTGAGCTGGGCCGCCTTGTCCGCCCCGAGCCTGCCGCGGGACCCCTCGGAGAGCAGCTTGGCTATGGTGGAGGCCCGCTTGCGGTTGACCTCGGATGGCGTCGGGCACTCGGCGAGCACCCTCAGCGACGCGGCCCCGAACATGTCGGAGAAAAGCCCCGCGTACTCGGGGAAGTAGGCGTCAAGCACGCAGATCGCCTGGGTCTTCACGGTGGCGAGCTCCTGTTTCAGGCCCTGATGGTAGCGGGTGAGCTGCTTCAGCGCCTGCACCTCATCGGTCGCCAGGCGGGTCTCGTCGTAGTTGCCCTGCCGCAGCGTCTCGGCGATGAGCCATGAGTCGATTCGGTCGTTCTTGACCCCCTTCATGCCCTTCAGCTCGCGCATGGCGTGCACCTGCATGGGGTTGACGACGCACACCCTGTAGCCGGCGGCCGTAAGGTGGGCGAAGCAGGCCATCCAGTAGTGGCCGGTGGCCTCCATGCCGACGAAGACGTCGTCCTCGGACTCCGCGACGGACTCGAGCCATGCGACGCACCTCTCGAACCCGGCCTCGGAGTTCTTGAACTGCATGGGCCTGGCGACCTCGGCCCCGGTCTCGTCGACGGCGCCGATCACGTGGTCCACCTTGGCGATGTCCACTCCTGCGTAGATCATGCGATCCCCTTCCTGACGGCGGCGGGCCCCTGCTGCCGCACCCGGGACCGCAACCTCCTAGAAGAGATTCGAGGAACGGCCCGCAGCCGCCCTCATCCAGCTTATCCGCGGCCTCGCCCAAGTGGGGCAGGTTGCCAGACTCCTTTACGAGAAGCGAGGCTCTCATCGAGCATGTCGGCAACCCTGCCCGCCAGAATCTGCATTGCATCCATAAGCATTCGATAAACGGCTCAGAAATGCAACGACTTAAAGATAGGAGT
>JAUNCQ010000068.1 GCA_030526515.1 Coriobacteriia bacterium | reverse complement strand
GAGGAGCCCCTGGCTCATTCCTTGTATTTACACCACTTTACGGACGCGACCGTTTCAGCTGGTCTGGGCATGCTTGGATGGTTCTCATCGGACAATTCTTCGATTATTTCTGCAAATTCTTTTCTAGTTGTCAGCGTGAGGGGTCTCGGACATCACCCCGACCTACCAGTTTTGGGTTATCTGCCGAGCGGCGGCCAACTCGCTACCGATTTCTCCCGGTTTGTACAGACAGAACCAGATCTGCTGCCGCAGCCCAGGCCCACTCGCCTTGGGTCGGCTCGTGCGGCGTCGTCGTGTCATGGGCCCGGTTATTGATGGCGGCGTGTGGATGGGGCCGCGCCCGCGGGGTCGGGTCAAGGCCGGGCCGTCGGGTTGTGGGCCGCGCCCGCGCGCCTTGCTCGCTCGCCGCTCGTCGGGGCGATGGATTGCGCAGTATTCGTGAATGGAGTCCATAGGCGCGCGGCTGTGCTATCATTTCAAAGTTACTGAAACAAGCATGGGTGAAGTGCGCCCATGAGCAGAAACGATAGGAGTCAACATGCCTTTCTTGCCTAAAGGTTGGGAAATCGTCGTCATCCTGATTGTGGTGCTGATCCTGTTCGGCCCCAAGAACCTCCCAAAGCTCGGCGCTGCGCTGGGCAAGGGCGTCAAGAACCTGCGCGACGGCATGGGCGTGGGCAAGAAGGAGAAGAAGGCCAAGGAGGAGGCTCCCGCCGAGTCCAAGGCCGAGCCGGTGGCTCAGATCGAGGCTGAGGCCGAGGTCGTTTCTGAGGAGACCGTGGCTGACGCTCAGGGCGAAGAGGCCCCCAAGAAGAAGGTCGTCAAGAAGGTCGTGGTGAAGAAGGCCGAGTAGGCCCTTCCCGTTCGAAGCAATTCGGCGCAAACGCGCACTGTGTGAAAGATAGGTGGATTCCGTGGCAAACGAATACATTCTTACCCAG
The DNA here is from genome assembly GCA_030526515.1 of Coriobacteriia bacterium. GTDB lineage: Bacteria > Actinomycetota > Coriobacteriia > Coriobacteriales > Eggerthellaceae > SUG1186. Next base: position 9,077 of record JAUNCQ010000068.1, on the reverse strand, counting down.
GAGGGCAAGGAAAAGCTGGAGGAGGAGCTCCATTACCTGGAGACCGAGAAGCGCGCCGAGATCGGCGAGCGCATCAAGGTCGCCCGTGAGTTCGGCGACATCTCCGAGAACTCCGAGTACGACGACGCCAAGAACGAGCAGGGCATGATGGAGGCTCGCATCGCCGAGATCAACCGCATCCTGTCCGAGGCAACCATCGTCGCCTCTTCCAAGCGCTCCAAGAACATCAGCATCGGCAGCACCGTCAACCTGACCATGAACGGCGTTGACCGCACCTTCACCATCGTGGGTGCCGCCGAGTCCAACATCAGCGAGGGCAAGATCTCCAACGAGTCCCCGGTCGGCGCAGCCATCCTGGGCCACAAGAAGGGCGACACCGTCGAGGCCGTGGGCCCCACCGGTCGTCAGATCACGCTGATCATCAACTCCGTCGAAAACTAATCCGAAGTCCCCGTGGGGACGCATTTCGACCAAGAAGCACTCCACAGGCGGGCTTCCGGCGCAAACCGGCTGCCCGCCTGCTGTACGTAGAAGGAAGACACATGACTGAGAACACTGAAACCGCTCCGGTTATCGAAGACGACCCCATTGAGGTCCGCCGCGCCAAGCGCCAGGCCCTGATGGACGCAGGCAAGGAGCCCTACGGCCACCGCTTCGTGTACTCCCATCACATCGAGCAGCTGGACGAAATCTACGCCGAGCTCGAGGACGGCGCCACCACCGAGGACCGCGTGGACATTTGCGGCCGCGTCATGGCAAAGCGCGTCCAGGGCAAGATCGTGTTCCTGGAGCTGCGTGACACCACTGGCCAGATGCAGCTGTTCTGCCGCATCAACGCCCTGGGCGAAGAGCGCTTCGAGGAGCTGAAGGACCTGGACGTGGGCGACTGGATCGGCGTCCACGGCGTCATGATGCGCACCCGCCGCGGCCAGCTGTCCGTTGCCGTCGACGCCTTCGAGCTGCTGTCCAAGTCCCTGCGCCCGCTGCCGGAGAAGTTCCACGGCCTGGCCGACAAGGAGCTGCGCTATCGTCAGCGCTACGTTGACCTGATCGCCAACCCGGGCGTGAAGGACACCTTCACCAAGCGCTCCAAGATCGTGTCCGCCGTACGTCACTACATGGAGGGCCAGGAGTTCTTCGAGGTGGAGACCCCGTTCCTGCACTCCATCATGGGCGGTGCAAACGCCAAGCCCTTCACCACCCACTTCAACGCTCTGGATCGTGACTACTTCCTGCGCATCGCTACCGAGCTGCCCCTGAAGCGCCTGCTGGTGGGCGGCTTCGAGCGCGTGTTCGAGATCGGCCGCCAGTTCCGCAACGAGGGCATGGACCAGACCCACAACCCCGAGTTCACCACTATGGAGGCCTATCAGGCCTTCGGTGACCTGACTGACATGATGGACCTGACCCAGGGCTGCTTCCAGGCTGCCGCCCAGGCCGCCTGCGGTACCCTGCAGATCACCTACCAGGGCCACGAGCTCGATCTGTCCGGCGAATGGCCGCGCCGCACCATGGCCGAGATGGCCTCCGAGGGCGCTGGCGAGGAGGTCGGCTTCGACCGCACCCGCGACGAGCTGGTCGCCATCCTGGAGCGCAACGGCGGTCATGCCGAGGACGGCTGGGGCAAGGGCAAGCTGATCGCCGAGATCTTCGAGGCCGTTGCCGAGGAGAAGATCATCCAGCCGACCTTCGTCATCGACCACCCGGTTGAGATCAGCCCGCTGGCCAAGAAGAAGCCCTCTGACCCGAACTTCACGGACCGCTTCGAGCTCTTCATCTGCGGCCACGAGTACGCAAACGCCTTCACCGAGCTCAACGACCCGGTGGACCAGGCAGAGCGCTTCCGTGCCCAGCTGGCTGCCAAGGACATGGGCGACGACGAGGCAATGGGCTTCGACGCCGACTACATCCGCGCCCTGGAGTACGGCATGCCGCCGGCAGGCGGTGTGGGCATCGGCATCGACCGCATGGTCATGCTGCTGACCGACTCCGCATCCATCCGCGACGTGCTGCTGTTCCCCCACATGCGCGAGGAGGCCTAGCAACAACCCCGCCGCCTACCCTGGGCGCGCGGAATCTGGTTAGGGAATACCGAATCTAAGCTCCCTTTCGTCCTGTTGACCAATATGGTCGGGGCGAAAGGGAGCTTCTTTTTACACCGCCTCTGACCTGGGAATTCACCCTTGCTGAGGGAATCAAATCATACTCGCCGAAGGCGTTTTCATCCTGTACGGAACGGCGTCTTGGCGGCATACTTCAAGCTCGTGCGCCTGTGCATGCGGGCGCGTTGGGAATTGACTTTTACAGGAGGGTATAAATGCAACCTTGGAAGAAGACTGTGCTGAGCTTCCTGGTCGGCGGTACGCTGGCTCTGGTGGCCCAGGCAATCCTGGTGGTTTGGACGAACCTGCTGACCGGCACTCCCATGGAGTTCTTCATGGGCGGCGCAACGCTGGTGTCCATGGGTGTGATCGGCTTTCTGCTGGGCGGCTTTGCCGTGTATCAGATTCTGGGCGAGTGGGCTGACTTCGGCTCCTACCTGCCCTTCTCCGGCTTCTCCATGGCCGTGGGCATGAAGGCCGTTGGTCCTTGGACCAAGGGCGAGGGCCTGGGCAAGTGCATCTGGAACATGGCTTGGCTGGTCATCTGGTTCAACGCCGTGGGCGCTATCGTCTGCATTGCATTCGGCTACCTGTGCCAGATGACGGGCCTGAACGCTGACCCGATCTTCGTGGCCGAAAAGAACACCACTGCCACCATCTTCCCGCTGGCATTCCTGATGGGCGGCATCCTGTGCGCCATCTTCCAGATCGTGTGGGAGATTGAAAAGGTCGTCCTGCCTGGCAAGGCAAAGCACGTGCACGTCCTGATGTTTGCCTGGATGTGCGGCGCCATCTTCGCTCCGTGCGGCCTGTCCAGCATGCTGGTGAACATCTTCGGCGAAGGCTTTGCCGTGATGATCCCCATCGGCGGTCTGAATATGTACAACGTCGGCGTTGACCTGGCTCTGGGCGGCGAGCATGCCATGGCCGGCATGGTCCACCTGGGCTCCTTCCTGCTGGCTGTGTGCGGCCTGTTCGTCTGCGGCTGCATGACCTACATCATCTACAACGCCCGCAATGGCCGTAAGCCCATCAACGAGGTTCACGCTGAGATGGCTCAGAAGCTGGCTGACCGCAAGCTGAACGGTCCGGCTGGTCACTAGGCCACGCGCTTAGCTCCAATAGCCTTACGGATGCCCGTCGCCCAATGCGACGGGCATTTTTGTTCTGTGGTAAGGTGAGTTGCAAGAGTTTTCCGAGTTGGCGGGCGAAAGGAAAGGACGCGAACATGGAACAGGCAAGGCGACTGGCCCCCGTTGCCGCACTTGCCGCGGTGGCGCTGGCGTGCGGCATGGCCCTGACGACGACCGCGGTGGCACCGAATCAGGCGTGGGCGAAGGCGGACCGGGGCGTGGTGCAGAAGATTTCGTCCCCTAAGGCAGACACCCTCAAGGTGATCGTGGGGCTGGACTTCAGCACGCAGGAAACCGCCACCAAGTACCAGGTGCGCTACAGCTCCTCCAAGTCCATGGCCAAGGCCAAGTACGCCGCCGTGAAAGCCGTGCGAATCAGCAACACCCAGGTGAACATGACCGCCACCATATCCGGCCTGAAGTCCGGCAGGAAGTACTACGTGCAGGCTCGCGCGTATAGGGACGGTTGGGGAGCCTGGTCTGACGCCACGCCCCACGTGACCCAGTACAAGGGCAAGCTGAGCTCCTATAGCTGGGCCAAGGTCAAGAGCATCGCCAACTACATTGCGGAGGCCAAGACCCGCACCTCCGCCTTGAAGCGCGCCCGCAAGTACGGCCTGGTGGGCCCCAGCCTGTGCTTGTCCGGATACGAGCGCAAGACCGTGAAGGTCGGCGGCAAGTCCTACAACGTGTGCATCCTGGACTTCTGGGCGGACACCAGGACCACCGGCAAGAAGGCGGGCATCACCTTCGCCTTCACCAAGAGCATCCTGAAGAGCAGGATGTGCGCCGGCACCACCAGCGTCAACGCCGGCGGTTGGGCTAAGAGCGCCCTGCGCGCCAAGCTGAACACCGGCACTATCAAGGCGCTTCCCGCGGACCTGCGCAAGTGCATAGTCACCGTCAGGAAGAACACTAATAATGTAGGCCAGACCTTGGACAAGGCAAGCGTGACGGCAACGTCCGACAAGCTGTGGGTTCCCAGCTGCGCCGAGCTGTCCGGCGGCGGCCAGCTGACCCAGAACCTGCTCCGCTGGGATGAGCCCAGCAAGGCCGCGGACGCCGTGTACAACGCTGAAGGCCCCCGATACTCCCTGTTCACTAACGCCGGCGTGGTGACCAAGCGCTACGTGAAGGCCACGGCCAGCACCAAGGCCCATTACGAGTACACCTACAACTTCAACTCCATCCAGGACCTGTACAACGTTCACGCTACCGGCACGGCAACCCCCACCAATGCCCGCACGAACGTGTGGCTGCGGTCCCCGCGTGCGAACAACGACCGCTCTTTCGCCCTGGTCCGCTGGAACGGCTTCGTCTACTACAACGGACGTGCCTCCGATACGGACATGGGCGTGGCCCCCTGCTTCTGCCTGTAGCATGCGGGCGAAAGCCAGCTTCTGACCCAACCTGCGGCCCGTCGGTTTCCGACGGGCCGCGGTGCGTTTGGAGGAGGGGCGGGCGGGCGAAAGGGGAGGCCGGGGTCCCACGGCACCCGAGGGGCCGTGGTGCGGAGGGACGCCGTGCCTTTCGCCCCCCCGGATTCCCTATGTGGGGAGTGTGGTGGTTTGGCACTCCTGATTGATGAGTGCTAAAATGGCACGATACACAACAACGCTAGCCCCAGATTGGAGGCTCAATGTCTCTCGATAGATTTACCGACAAGGGCCGCAAGGTCCTCATGCTGGCTCAGGAGGAGGCGCGCAAGCTCCGCCAGAGCCAGGTGGGCACCGAGTGCCTGCTGCTCGGCCTGATCCAGGAAAAGGACGGCTTTGCGGCGCAGGCGCTGGACCGCCTGAACGTGAAGTACGATGCCGTGGTGGACGCCATCAAGTCCACCGTGGCCGTGAACGAGGGCGCCGACGTGCCCGACCACATCGGCTTCAGCGCCCGTGCCAAGCGCGTGCTGGAAAACGCGCTTCGCGAGGCCATGCAGATGGGCCAGAGCTACATTTCCACCGAGCACCTGCTGCTGGGCATCGTCCGCGAAGATGACTGCACGGCGCTGGAGGTGCTGGGCCGCATGGGCGTGACGGCGGATTCGCTGCGCGCGTCCCTGAACGACCTGGTGGGCCAGAGCCCGGTGTACGCCGGGCGCAACGTGTTCGACGGTGCCGCCACGCCGGGCGACGCGCTGAAGGAGTACGGCATCGATCTGACCCAGCGCGCCCGTGACGGCAAGCTGGACCCGGTGATCGGCCGTGCGGGCGAAATCGAGCGCTGCATGCAGATCCTGTCCCGCCGCCAGAAGAACAACCCGCTGCTCATCGGCGAGCCGGGCGTGGGCAAGACCGCCGTGGCCGAGGGCCTGGCGCAGCTGATCGCGTCCAACCAGGTGCCGGACATCCTGCGCGGCAAGCGCCTGATCATGCTGGATATTTCGTCCTTGGTCGCTGGCTCCAAGTACCGCGGTGAGTTCGAGGACCGCCTGAAGAAGTGCATCAAGGAGGTCAAGGACGCAGGCGACATCCTGCTGTTCATTGACGAGATCCACACCCTGATCGGCGCCGGCTCCGCGGAGGGCTCCATGGACGCGGCGTCCATCATGAAGCCGCCCCTGTCCCGTGGCGAGATCCAGGTCGTGGGTGCCACCACCGTGGACGAGTATCGCAAGCACATGGAGAAGGACTCCGCGCTGGCCCGCCGCTTCCAGGTGGTCAACGTCAACGAGCCCAACGAAGAGCAGGCGGTTCGCATTGTGGAGGGCCTGCGCGATCGCTATGAGTCCCACCACAAGGTCCGCTACACCGACGAGGCCCTGCAGGCCGCCGTCAAGCTTTCCGGCCGCTACATCCAGGACCGCTTCCTGCCCGACAAGGCCATTGACGTGCTGGACGAGGCCGGTGCCCGCATGCGCATCCGCAACATGACGCTTCCGCCGCAGGTCCAGGAGCTGGACGAGCAGCTTCGCCATGTTCGGGGCGAAAAGGACGCTGCCATTGCATCCCAGGACTTCGAGAAGGCTGCCAGCCTGCGCGACCAGGAGCAGGAGCTCAAGGCCCAGCGCGAGGCTGCGGTGAAGGCCTGGGAGCAGGACACCGCCAAGAACCTGCAGCAGATCACCATGGAGGACGTTGCCGACGTGGTGTCCATGAGCACCGGCGTGCCGGTCTCCAACCTGACCGAGGCCGAGACCGAGAAGCTGCTGCGCATGGAAGGCGTGCTGCATGAGCGCGTGGTGGGCCAGGAGGAGGCCGTGACCGCCATCTCCAAGGCAATCCGCCGCTCCCGTTCCGGCCTGAAGGACCCGAAGCGCCCGGCCGGCAGCTTCATCTTCCTGGGCCCCAGCGGCGTGGGCAAGACCGAGCTGTCCAAGGCCCTGGCGGAGCTCCTGTTCGATTCCGAGGAAGCGCTGATCAGCCTGGACATGTCCGAGTACATGGAGAAGCACAGCGTGGCTCGTCTGGTGGGCTCGCCCCCGGGCTACGTGGGCTTTGACGAGGGCGGCCAGCTGACCAAGGCCGTGCGCCAGCGCCCGTACTCCGTGGTGCTCTTCGACGAGATTGAGAAGGCCCACCCCGATGTGTTCAACATCTTGCTGCAGATCCTGGAGGAGGGTCGTCTGACCGACGCCCAGGGCCGCACCGTGGACTTCCGCAACACGGTCATCATCATGACCAGCAACGTGGGTGCCCAGCAGATCGCCGCCACCAAGTCCCTGGGCTTCGGTGACTCCGACAGCCGCGGCCTGTCCGACAAGGAGATCCGCAGCCGCGCCATGGGCGAGCTGAAGAAGATGTTCCGTCCCGAGTTCCTGAACCGCATTGACGAGATCATCGTGTTCAAGTCCCTGACGCCGGAGCAGCTGGTGGAGATCGTCCGCCTGATGGTGGCCGACCTGCGCGAGCGCCTGATTGCCATGAACATGACCATCAACCTGACCGACGCCGCCTGCGACCTGGTGGTGAAGGACGGCACCGACGTAACCTACGGCGCACGTCCCCTTCGCCGCGCCATCCAGCGCCTGCTGGAGGATCCGCTTTCCGAGCAGATCCTGGAGGGCAAGTGGGGCAGCGGCTCCGTCATCGACGTGGACGTGGTCGATGGGGAGCTCCAGTTCACCGCTGGCACGGGCTCTATTCCTGCGCCGCGTAAACGTGATAGCATAGCCAGAGAAGCAGAGCTGCTGCTGAATGGCTACGGCCTTGGCCATGCGGGTCTTCCCTCGGGTGGCGCGGCAAGCGGAGGTGCGGCAGACTAGCTTCCTGGGAGGTTCACGGGAAGGACGGTTGCCATGCCGAACTCAAATAACACTATTGACGGGGCTTTCCTTGAGTGGGAGCCCCGTATCATTATGGAGGGCATCGACTTCGATGCCCTGACTGCGCCGGTTGCCAACCTGGAGGGCGTGGTGGGCAAGAAGGCCCAGACCGCGGCCATCATCCTGGCTGGCGGCTCCGGCGAGCGCTTCGGCCATGAGGGCGGCAAGCAGCTGGTGCACATTGCCGGCCGCCCGGTGCTGACCTGGGCCGTGGAGGCCTTCGATGCCGTTGCCGACGTGGGACTGATCGTGGTGGTGTGTCCCGAGGGTCGCGAGGAGGAGTACCGTGCGGAGGCCATCGAGCCCTATGGTTTCGTCACGCCCATCATCTACGCCACGTCTGGGGCCACCCGTCAGGAGTCGGCGTTTTCCGGCCTGGAGCTGGTGCCGGACTCCTTCGAGTTCGTGGCTATGCACGACGGCGCCCGTCCGTTGGTTTCGCCCGACGCTATCAACCACGTGATCAGCACGGTGAAGGGCAGCATCGATTGCGACGGCGCCGTGATCGCCCATCCTGCCATTGACACCCTGAAGGTGGTCGAGGACGGCGTCATCGTGGGTACGCCGGACCGTCGCGTGTTCTGGAACGCGCAGACGCCGCAGGTGTTCCGCACGGGCATCTACAGGCGCGCCCATGCGGCGGCCATGTCCGACGGCTTCGTGGGCACGGATGACTCGTCGCTGATCGAGCGTCTGGGCGGCACCGTGCGCGTGGTCGAGGGCCGTCGCGACAACATCAAGCTGACCGTGCCCGAGGACTACCTGTCCCTGACGCTGGCCGTTCGCGCCATGAGGGGGTAGGGGACGTGGACTTTTCCGCTTTGCGCATTGGCCAGGGCAAGGACGTCCACGCGTTCGCCGAGGGCCGCAAGCTGATCCTGGGCGGCGTGGACATTCCCCATGAGAAGGGCCTGCTGGGCCACTCCGACGCCGACGTGCTGGCCCATGCGGTGGCCGATGCACTGTTGGGCGGCATCCGCGGCGGCGATATTGGGAAGCTGTTCCCCGATACGGACTCCAAGTACGCCGGCGCCGACAGCCTGAAGCTGCTGGCGGCCGTGGCTGACCTGGTGCGGGAGCAGGGCTACGTGATTCTGGACGTGGACAGCGTGGTGTCGGCCCAGCGGCCGAAGCTTTCGTCCCATCGCGATGCCATGCGCGCGAATTTGGCGGCTGCCATGGGCATTCCAGTGGAGAACGTGGGCGTGAAGGCCACGACCACCGAGTGGCTGGGCTTTGAGGGCCGCGAGGAGGGCATATCCGCCACCGCCGTCTGCTTGCTTGCCCGTGTCTAGCGCGCGTGCGCGCGGCAGGCGCGGCGGGCGCAGCGTTCTTGGCGGGCGTGCCGGGTGCGGCGTTCGTGGCGTTCGCGGCGGGCCCTGCCAACTGCAATGACCGAGCGACCTGGCTCTTGGGAGCCGGGTCGCTTTGCGTTTGGGGCCCGATTTGCCGGGGGCGAGTTATGGGCCCGCAACTCGTAGGTTGATTTTTCGAAGGCCGAGTTATGGTCCCATAACTCGGCCTTCTGGGTCGCGTCCGTAAAGTGGTGTAAATACAAGGAATGAGCCAGGGGCTCCTCTC
>JAUNCQ010000010.1:20149-52275 GCA_030526515.1 Coriobacteriia bacterium | reverse complement strand
ATGCGACGGACGGCGTCGGAGTGGCCCTGGCTCACGCCCTTGCCCCAGAAGGTGTAGTCGTTGCCCTCGGGCAGGATGCAGTTGCCGTACAGGCGGTTCAGGCTGAACATGCCCGGGTCCCAGCCGCAGCTGATCAGCGCGGTGTGGCCGGACTCCTTGGCAGCCTCGTCAACGTTGGCGAAGTGCTGGGGGATGTTGGCATGGGTGTCGAAGCTGTCGATCACGTTGCACATCTTGGCGAACACCGGGGTCTGCTCCGGCAGGTCGGTGGCGCTGCCGCCGCACATGACCAGCACGTCGACCTCGGCAGCATGCTGCTCGAAGTCGGCCACGTTGTATACGGGCACGCCCTCGGTCTGGATGGTCACGGTGGAGGGCTCGCGACGGGTGAACACCGCTGCCAGCTCCATGTCGTCGTTCTGGCGGATTGCGCTCTCGATGCCGCGGCCCAGGTTGCCGTAGCCCACAATACCAATATTCATGCTGCTCCGATCTTCGCAGGTTTACGTTTATCCATGCACATTATACGGAGCATTGTTTCGCGCTGTTTTCGTCCACGGGAAAATCATGGCAGGGGCTGAAGACAGCTCACGTGGGGGTCGCCCCGAGGCGCTGTGCTATGCTAAAGCGGCAAAAATGACAGACAGGGGGTTCGTTTTGCAAGAACTAATGGACTTTTCCCAGTGGTCGAAGAAGGGCCAGGAGGCCATTCGATCCAATGTCGTCGGCAGCGTAGGCGTCGGTCGCGTGATCCAGGAACAGGATTGCATCAAGGAGGGCGACTGGGTCTACGTGGTTTCCGCGGACGAAGGCTCCTCGGAGTCCTACGCCAGTATCGTGCGCTACGAAGGCGCGGAAGCCGACGTCATCATCCCGTCCCGACTCGGTGAGCTCGAGGTGCGGGAAATCATCAGCGGCGCCTTCATGGACGGCCGCATGGAATCCGTGCAGATGCCGCCTACTATAAATAAGGTCGGCCAGAAGGCGTTCGGCCGCTGCTTCAGCCTGAAGCGTGTGGTCTTCTCCGACGCCCTCACGGAAATCGATGCATCCGTGCTCAGCGGCTGCATGAAGGTCACCGACCTGACGCTTCCGGCGTCCCTGACGGTGCTCCAGACCCGCAACTTCTATGATTGCCCGCTGCAGGAAGTGACCATTCCGGCGGCCGTGGCCAAGGTGGGAGAGCAGGTCTTCAACCATCAGCATCTGACCAAGATCGTCATCTCGCCCGACAACCCGCATCTGAGCACCGACGGTGTGGCGCTGTTCACGGCCGACGGCTCCGAGCTGATCAGCGCGCTGGTCACCGTGGAGTCCTATCAGGTGCCCGCAGGCTGTCGTGCCATCGGCCATTCGGCCTTCAAGGGCCAGACCAAGCTGGCCGCCGTTGACCTGGGCAATGTGGAAAGCATAGGCTCCTTTGCCTTCTTCCGCACCGGCATTGCGGAGCTTGATCTGCCCGCAACCCTGCGTACCGTGGGCGAAAACGCCTTCGGCTCCTGCCTGAAGCTGGAGCAGGTGCGCATGGCTGACGGTGTTGAGGTCATTTCCGACAAGGCTTTCGCCCAGTGCCGCGGCTTGAAGAGCGTGGACGTGCCCGCATCGGTGCGTCGCATGGGCCTGCATGCCTTCGACGCCCGCATGCTGGCGGGGGAGGGCGGCTACAGCCTGACCGTATCGCCCGAAAACCCGTACCTGACCCTGGATGGCCAGGGCCTGTACTCCCGCGGGGAGGACGGCCTGGTGTTCGAGGGCCTGTACGGCAAGCCGGAGCAGTATGACGTGGCGCCTGGCACGGTCACCGTGGCCGCGGGCGCCTGTGAAAACCACATGAACCTGCAGCAAGTCACCCTGCCGGAGGGCATCCGCAGTATCGGCGATGCCGCCTTCCGCTCCTGTGACGTGCTGCGCCAGGTGAACTTCCCGGATTCCCTGGAGGAAATCGGCGCCAACGCGTTCTGGCGTACGTCCCTGGAGTCCGTGCATCTGGGTCCGAAGGTGGATCGCCTGGGCAAGAACGCCCTGGAGACCGCCGGAGACACCCTCGAGCATGACCGCAGGACCATTCGCCACCTGGACGTGGACCCGGCCAACGAGCGCTACTACTACCAGAGCAACCTGCTCATCGAGCGCTGTCCCAACGGCCACAAGGCCCTGGTGTTCGTGGAGCCCTGCGACTGCGTGGTCATCCCCGAGCAGGTCACCTACATTGCCGACATGTGCTTCCACTACGCCTACGTGGCGGAGCTGCGCTTCCATGCGGGCATCAAGCACATCGATCCCCGCGCCATGATGGGCGTGGACATGCTGGACAAGGTGGTCATCGACTTCCCGCATGAGGTGGATGGCTTCGACCACGTGGAGGTTCTGTGCCCCCACCATGCCCGCGATATCAACGACTTCAGCCGTGCCTTGTGCATGGACGAGGACGGCCTGTTCTTCGACTTCGCGTCCTATGACAGCATGGCCGTGACCCAGTACGACCCCGGTATGGTGCTGAAGATGGCCGTGACGCGCATCGAGCGCCCCATTAAGCTGGACCGTTTCGCCCGGGTGAACTACAACTCCGCTCTGGAGCGCTACATGAACCCGGCGCTGCTGCGATACGTGCAGACCGGCGACCTTGATGCCGTCAAGTTGCTTGACCGCAATGGTTATCTTCAGGGTGAAAACCGCGAGCTTGCCATCAAGATCGCGGAAAGCGAGAACGCCCAGGAGTTCCTTGCTTATTTGAACCAGTAGGCGTAGCGTGTGCTTGTGAGTGAGTAACCAACCAGAAAAGGGGGATCCATGGCAGGAGGAGGATGCTGGATCTGCAATCCCTGGTGCGGCAAGTGCCAGCCGCCGCCGTTCCGTCCGGGCAACTGCCCCGACTGCGGGACGCTGACGGTCTTCGAGAAGGCTCAGGTGATTGCAGGAGGCGACTTGCTGTGCAAGAAGTGCGGCAAGGACCTGACCGACATGTGCAGGCCCAAGGTGGTCCTGTGCAACTACAGCGGCAAGCTGTGCGCCTACAGCTGCGGCAAGAGCACTAGTCCGAAGCACGACTGGGGAGACCAGCCCTGCGAGCGCAACACGCCGCCGAGCCAGGAGTGGCTGGACGCCCATCCGACGGCAGCGTCGAAGGCACGACACTGAATCATACGGCGTATGAGAGGAGCCCACGGGCTCCTCTTTTTTGTGCGCTGAAACATCCAAAATCAAGCCGGATCTACCCTTTTCCCTAATACTCAGTGAAAAGGTAGGCTTTGATTTTCAGACGAAATCAAAGGGCATATTGAAAAGATTGAATAATCCTCAATTAAGATATATTCAATTCTAGTACTTGTCACCAACGTAGATGGTATGCCCCTGTGACCTGGGAAAACGTTCTCTCATAATACGAGTAGTACTATCCAATAATCTGGCAAATTGCGCTGAAATCTTTGCTAGTACGGGTGTAACTACAACTGACGAAAAAAATGAGCGAATCAGGACTACTCCTCAATCGGATGTGTGATATAGTTCATAAGCGGTCGGGGACGATTGAATAAATCGGGAGGCCCGACCGGAACGTTTTCTCGAAAGAGATCATCTAGAGAAAGAGGATCGATTATGTGCTTCAGGCCCCCGTCGTTCGACGAAATGATGAAGAAGTGCGACGCTTGCGGTGCTTTCAACGCCCCCGAGCTGACCAAGTGCAAGAAGTGCGGCGCTGAGCTCGCTGCTGGCGACGCTGCTGCTGCAGCTCCCGGCGCACCGGCTGCTCCCGGCGCACCGAAGCCGCCCGCGGCTTAAGTCCCTTCGGCGCCAAGCGCGCCAGCTGATTTAGCTTCTCGGCCAGATCGCAGGTGTATCCGTTCCGGAACGATTCAGGGGAATCGCGAAGGGCTAGGAAGACGAGGAAGTCAGGGATCCTCCGAATCTGCAGGAAGGCCTTTTAGCACCGTCTCGCATGTGCGGGACACACATAGGAGATGGTTGGCAGTAAAGACGCTGCTAACCAGCTAATCCATTGAGTGAGAAAGATTGAAAGGGGGAATATTTCATGATCAATGAGATCAATAAAGATCTGTATAAGACAGATTGGCGTTGGTACGAGGATGGTTATGAAGTAACACGTACCTCAGTCTGGACCGGTCCTGGCTGCCACAATGGTTGTGGTGTCCTGACCTACGTCAAGGACGGCAAGCTCGAGCGAGTCGAGGGTGACCCGAACTTCGCTTACAGCCAGGGTCGTCTTTGCCTGCGCTGCATCAACATGGTTGAGCAGATTTACAACCACGATCGTCTGAAGTGGCCTCTGCTGCTGGCTGGCGAGAAGGGTTCCAACCAGTGGAATCGCGTGACCTGGGATGAGGCTCTTGACTTCATCGAGGAAGCATTCGCTGATTGCTGCAAGATCATCAAGGAAGAGTTCGGCGGCATCGGCCCCGAGGGCGTCGTTGCTCTGTCCGGTACCGGCCGTAACGCAATGTGGCAGGGCGCAATGATCCTGCGTACTGCTTTCGGTTCTCCGAACATGTCCTTCGGCTTCCTGTCCGCAGACTCCTGCTATCAGCCCCGCATGACCGCTAACCTGCTGCAGTGCGGCGACTGCTGGATTCTTGACAACGCTCAGACTCACCCCGATCGCTACAACAACGCTGATTGGAAGAAGCCTGAAGTTATCATCGTTTGGGCTAACGAGCCTCTGGCTTCCAACCCCGACGGCTTCATGGGTCACTGGCTGATCGACCTGCTGCGCATGGGCTCCAAGCTCATCGTTGTCGACCCGGCTCTGACCTGGCTGGCCTCCAAGGCTGACATTTGGCTGCAGGTTCGTCCTGGCACCGACTGCGCTCTGGCACTCGGTATGCTGAACGTCATCATCAACGAGGAACTGTATGACGCTGAGTGGACCAACACTTGGACCTACGGCTTCGAGTCCCTCGCTGAGCGCGTCCAGGAGTATCCGACCGACAAGGTCGCTGAGATCTGCTGGATCGACGAGCAGGATCTGATTGACGCTGCTCGCCTGTATGCTTCCGGCAAGCCCTCCGCTGTCCAGTGGGGTCTGGCAATCGACATGCAGATCTCCGCTATGGAGGCTTCCAACGCTATCGACGACATGGTCGCCATCTGCGGCAACCTGGACGTCCCGGGTGGCAACATCCAGATGCGTTATGCATACAACTCCTCTAAGAAGTACGGCGCTGGCCTCGAGTTCATCTCCCCCGAGATGCTCGACCGCCGCATCGGTACCGCTCAGTCCCCGATCCACAAGGCCGGTTACACGCCCTTCATTCCGCCCGATCTGCTGATCGAGGCCATGGAGACTGGCGTTCCTTATCGTCCGCAGCTGATCTGGGTCGAGCAGACCAACCCCATCGCAAACATGGGTGGCGACGCTCCTCGTATCTACAAGGCTTGGAAGAAGATCAAGTACACCGTCGTGGCTGATTACTATCTGACTCCGACCGCTGTGGCCTTCGCAGACGTCGTTCTGCCGATGGCAATGTCCGTCGAGCGCGACTCCTATCGTTCTTGGTGGCAGCCGCTGCGTACGATCACCGCTTCCGCTGGTCGTTACTATGAGTCCAAGTCTGACGAAGAGCTCGTTATGGCAATGGGCAAGCGCTTCAACCCCGAGTTCTACGATCAGTTCGAGACCACCTACGACTTCCTGACCTGGATGATCCAGGACGAGGGCAATGGCGTCGACTACACCTTCGAAGAGCTCACCCACAAGGTCTATGACTGGTGGGATTGGAACGAGACCTACGAGAAGTATGCCAAGGGCCTGCTTCGCGAGGACGGCCGCCCCGGCTTCGTTACCGCAACTGGTCTGTTCGAGATCTACTCCCCGCTGTTCGACGTGTGGGGCTTCGATCCGCTGCCGCATCACATGGAGCCGTACGAGTCCCCGTATCGTACTCCGGAGCTGTTCAAGACCTACCCGTACATCTACACCTCTGGTCACCGTCACATCGGCCTGTTCCACTCCGAGCATCGCCAGCTGCCGCATATGCGTCAGTTCCATCCGACGGCTATCGCAGACGTCTCCGAAGAGATCGCAGCTGAGCTGGGTCTCAAGGAAGGCGATTGGGTCTGGTTCGAGAACGGTCGCGGTCGCTGCAAGCAGCAGATCCACATCGCTCCCGGCCTGATCCCGAACCTCGTCCGTGCACGTCACGGCTGGTGGTTCCCCGAGGAAGAGGCAGCAGAGCCGCATCTGTATGGTGTGTTCAACTCTAACGCCAACAACCTCACCACCATGGGCGTCTATGGTCCGACCCACTATGGCGCACCGTACAAGTCCACCCTGTGCAAGTGCTACAAGGTGACCCCGGAGAACGATCACGATCACTCCGCATGCATCACCACCAAGCCGCTCAAGGGTTATCATTTCACTAGGTTCGAGGGGGTGTAGGATAAATGGCTACTGCTGAAGAGCTGAACCGTGGTTTTGACGCCGTTCGTTATTGGGCTGACTTCAAGGACGCTAACGCAGAGGGTTCCGACAAGGGTCTTCTGATCAACTACGAGTGGTGCACCAACTGCCATTCCTGCGAGGTCGCATGCCAGATGCACCTGGGCCTGGATCCCAACAACTGGGGTATCAAGGTTCTGGAGTATGGTCCGACCAAGAATGTTAAGGGCAACTGGGAGTGGACTTTCGTTCCCATGCCGACCGATCTGTGCGACGGCTGCGCTGACCGCGTTGCTCAGGGTCGTCTGCCCATGTGCGTGCATCACTGCCAGTCCGCAGTTATGTACTATGGCTCCATCGACGAGCTGGCCAAGAAGGCTGCCGAGAAGTCCAAGATGGTTCTGTACACCCTCTAAAGCTTCTATGTAACTTCTGCCCGGAGGCGCAAGCCTCCGGGCCTTGCCTAAAAGTCGCGTAATGAGCAAGGTTCTACGAAGATCCAAGCTCAGACTAAAAGGAGGACATTATGTCTCAGCAGATGAAGGGCGGCTTCCGTCCGCCTCCCATTGGCAACATCCTTTGGCGTTGCCCCGAGTGC
Source organism: Coriobacteriia bacterium (assembly GCA_030526515.1). Classification (GTDB taxonomy): domain Bacteria; phylum Actinomycetota; class Coriobacteriia; order Coriobacteriales; family Eggerthellaceae; genus SUG1186. The sequence continues at coordinate 45,286 of JAUNCQ010000010.1, read as the reverse complement.
GACACTTTCAACGCTGCAGAAGCTCCGACCTGCAAGAAGTGCGGTGCCGAGAAGGTCATTACTGATGACATCGCTGGCGCTACCTACAAGCCGATCGACGAGTCTGAGCGTCGTAACCAGGACCGTAAGTTCCAGTAGGACTTATCTCGAATGGTTCAGGGACCCCCCAAGGGGGTCCCTTTTTGTATGCCTCATTTCTGCTCTGAGCATGAAGAAAGCCCCTCGTTGAGGGGCTTTCGTGTTTTGCTGGAATAAGAGAAGCTAGCCGAGCATGCGTACCAAGATCACAGCATCGTCGTCCGGGTTCGTGTAGTAGCCCTGAGACAAGCCCATCTCATTGAACCCCATGGCCGCATAGAAGCTGCGTGCGGTTTCGTTCTGGGCTCGTACCTGAAGCTGCATGGCGGCGCAGCCGTGCTCATGGGCCTGGTCACAGGCGTGGTCTATGAGCATCCTGCCGATACCTGAGCGGCGGAGGCGGGGATCGGTGGCGATGTTGGCGATGGTCGCCATGCCGTCAGCCTCCCAGGAGCCCACGTAACCGCCGATGCGGCCTTCGGCGGATACTGCCACGGTATAGGCTGCTCTGGTGTTGTAGCGCAGCTCCATAGCGTATGCCACGGGGGTCCAGGGATCCGGGAAGGAGCGGATCTCGATGTCCATCACCTGACCCAGGTCGGACTCCACCATAGGCCGAAGCATCCAGGTCTTCTGAGGGCCTGTTTCGCCCGAAATGCCAGGAGTAGCCTGTTGGAACAACGGGCCCTCATAGCGCGTCTGAGAGCCTTCCAGAGGCTTCTGCGCTATGACCACGAAGGTCTGGGATGCGAAGTAATAATCGTCTTGCAAGAACAGCTTCGACCACGCATCCAGCAGGTCGCGAATCTGATCCGCGATGCCGGGATCGACGCAGTCGGGGACGTTCTTGCGGTAGTAGGTGAGCCGTTCGAAGAGCTTGGCGCGCTCCTGGGGCGTCTTGTTGGCGGTGTCGGAGGGAAGCGTGCGCACGGCAACGTTGTTGAATCCTGCATCCTTGAGCAGCCCGTAGCACTTGGAGCCGTTGTTGCGGTCCGTGTTGCGGGTGTGGGGCGTATTGGGCAGAACGTGCTCATCGTACAGCGCGTACAGGCGCCTCATCAGGTTCTGGGGGTCGGGGGAGGAAATGTTGGTGCTGTCGTCCACGGTCTTGATGACGCAGAATCCTCCGGGGTTCAGCAAGTCGAAGGCCTTGCGGGCGGCGTCTTGCTTGTTGGGCAGGTGCTGGAACACGTGGCTGAAGTAGACCAGGTCGAAGCCTTCTTGGCTTTCGTCCTGGAAGTCTTCAAAAGACGTGGCCGTCCAGGTGAAGCGCGGGTCGTCGGTGCGCTGACGTGCCTGGTCGATCATAGCCGCTTCAGGGTCAATGCCCACGATCTGCGCCGCGTCCTCATAGGCAGCGAACTTGAGGACGGTGTTGTAGCCGTCGAAACAACCTACGTCCAGGATGCGGGCTCCGTCGATCTCCGACAGGCCGATGGCCTCGAAGGCCAAGAAGTCGGCGCTCGCGCTAGCCTTGGCAACAGCGGTGATACGTTCCTGGTTCCAAGTCATGCGCGAGCGCCTTCTTTCTGTTCTATGGGGTTTGTGCCAGCCGGTGGCTGTACTGGGTTGCGTTAGCTGCGGGAGCTGACGCGCTTGATCTGCTTCTGGACGGCAGCGGCTTCCTTCAGGACCTCCAGCTCGTCAGCGGTTAGAACGACGTCGTCGTTGAAGATGGCGGCGTTTTCCTTCAGCTGGTTGACGGAGTAGACGTTGGACGAAACCGTGGCCACGCCCTCGAGGCTCTTCACGAAGCGCATGCCCCACTCGACGGAGGGTCGGGTCGGGTTGGCGGCGCGGAGCACGTCCAGGGTCTCCTGCTTCAGGGAGGAGTTCAGGCCTACGCGCAGGGCGCTGTGGGCGAAGATCGGAAGCTCGGACTCCATGGCGGCGTCGTAGCGCTCCTTGGCCTTCTTGTTGAACCAGTCGAAGTAGTTGATGCTCAGGCGGACGAAGTCCCAGGGGTACTTCTTGGCGAACTCGACCTGGTTGGCGCCGCTCATGTCGGAGTCGAAGCCCAGGTGCTTGATCTTGCCCTCTTCCTTCATCTTGAACAGGAAGTCCACGATGCCGGAGTCCACCAGGCCGTACTGGGTGATGTCGCCCACGCCCTCCAGGTAGTAGAAGTCGATGCGATCGACCTGCAGCTTCTTCAGCTGCTTCTGGAAGACGTACTCGTAGCGGGGGTCGACCATTTCGAAGTAGCTGGTCACGAACGCAGGCTTGGGATCTGCCTGGGCGAAATACGTGCCCAGGGCGGACTCGGCTTCGCCCTTGCGGTTGTTGTAGGCGGTGTCGAAGCAGGTGATGCCCTCGGCAACGGCTGCTTCGAAGATGGTTTCGGCCTCAGGCACGTCCAGATGCACCACGCGGGTGACGTCAGTGGTGGGGAGGCGCTTGGTGCCCAGGGACAGGCGGGAAATCTTGGTGTCTCCAATGGTGCTGTACTGCATTGCGAGCTCCTTGTGAGTCGGTGGTTACATGAGGGAGTAGACGGCGCGGGAGTAGGCTGCTACGTCGGGGATCTGCAGGCCTTCAGCCAGCATGGCCTGTCCGTACAGGACCAGGGCGTAGTGGTTGATCAGGTCCTCGTCCCCTTCGTCCTGAGCCTGTACCAGGCGGGCGAAGATGGGGTGCTCCGGGTTCAGCTCCAGCGCATGCTGGATCTTGGGGCGACCGCCCATTTCCTCCGGCATGGAGGCGAAGTACTTTTCCATGCCCAGGCTGATGGGGCCCTTGGCGGTGATGCAGGCAGGAGCCTGGCTCAGGCGGGAGGTGGCGCAGACCTCGATGACGTCCGGCGGCAGGGCGCGGGTCATGGCGGCGAACAGCTTGCGGTTCTGAGCGTTCACGCTCTGGGTCACGGCCACGTCGAAGGCATCGTCCAGGTTCAGGTCGTTGGAGTCCACGTTCTTGATGGGCTTGCCGTTGTACTCGCGCAGGGTCATCAGGCAGAACTCGTCGATGCTTTCGCCGCAAAGAAGCACGTCGTAGCCTCGGCGGGTGACGTTGGTCACGGACGGGCTGGCTTCCAGGCGGTGGGAGTCGTCGCCTGATGCGTACAGGACGTAGCCCTGGCCGGGCGTAAGGCTTTCGGCGTACTCCTTCAGGGTCACCGGCTGGTCCTTCAGCGCGGTCCAGAACAGCAGGAACTCCTCGAGCTGCTCGTTAAGGGCGCCGAAGGTAGCGTAGATGGCGAACTTGAACATGCGGCCGAAGTTGGCGAAGAACTCGATGTACTGATCGCGCTCGCGGTCGCGCATGGCCTGCAGCTCAGCCTTCAGGCGCAGGTCGATCTGCTTGGCGATTGCCTTCAGGAACACGTCCTCGGAGGTGGATTCGCGGGAAAGGGTCAGCGCCAGGTCGGGGGAGTCCACGATGCCGCGGACGAAGCCGAAGTACTCCGGCAGCAGGTCTTCGCAGCGCTCCTGGATCATGACGCCGGAGCTGTAGAGCTCCAGGCCCTTCTTGAACTCGCTGGTGTACAGGTCCGCCGGGGGCTCCGAGGGGATGAACAGCAGCACGTCGCAGCTGTGACCGCCGCGGGCATGCATGCTGATGATGCGCAGGGGCGGGTTCGGATCGTTGAACTCGTTCTTGTAGAACTCCTCGTAGTCCTCACGGGTGACCTCGGAGCTGGGCTTGGCCCAGATGGGCACCATGGAGTTCAGGACCTTCTTTTCGGTGAAGTCCTCGAAGGTGGGCTCCCAGAAGCGGGCGTCAGCAGGACGCTCCACCTCGCGACGGCCGGTGACCTCCAGGGTGATGGGGTAGCGGATGTAGTTGCTGTGGCGCTTGACCAGCTCGGCCAGGGCCGGATGGCTCAGGAACTTGTTGTAGTCGGTGCCGCCGCCGTTCTTGCGCAGGTGCAGGATGACGTCGGTGCCATGGGTGGCGCGCTCGGCGGGGGCAACGGTGAAGCCCTCGATGCCGTCGCTTTCCCAGACGTTGGCTTCGTCCGAACCGTAGGCGCGGCTGATGACCGTCACGTGGTCGGCGACCATGAACGACGAATAGAAGCCCACGCCGAACTGGCCGATGATGTCCACGTCCTCTTCGTCCAGGGCCTCGTCGTCGGAGTGCTTGAGCTCGAAGGAGGAGGAGTGGGCGATGGTGCCCAGGTTTTCCTCCAGCTCGGCGGCGGTCATGCCGATGCCGTTGTCAGACACGGTGATGGTGCGTGCCTCGGAGTCGAAGTCCAGGTTGATCTCCAGGCTAGAGCGGTTGACCTGGTCGCCCTCGGCGGCAGCGCGCAGGATCACCTTGTCAAGGGAGTCGGATGCGTTGCTGATGAGCTCGCGCAGGAACACGTCCTTGTTGGTGTAAATAGAGTTGATGACCAGATCAAGAATCTTCTTGCTTTCGGTTTTGAATTCCTTCATGGGTACCCTCCTCGGTCAGGAATCAGGTCTTTAGCGGGCGAAATAGCAGGTGGTGCCTCTTTCGAAAAAAGCCCCTGCAGCGTTGGCTGCTGCAGGGGCTTGCGTGGCACGTTCGGGTTTCCGGCGCCAGCCGGGAAGTGCTACTGGCCCAGCTTGGTGACGTTTGCTTCCTTCACGACGATGCGGGCGGCCTTCAGGCGGGTCGCGGCGCAGCGGGCCGCGTACATGCGGCCGTCCTTCTTGAAGTCGCGGTGGGCGAAGTTGGCCTTGCCCGGGGCGATGGACTCGAAGTAGGCGTTCATGTCGTCCTCTTCGGCGATCAGGCCGCGATGCTTAGCGAAGGCGTTCAGGGCGAACTGACGGGTCAGCTGCTGGCGGATGTTCATCATGAGCTGCTGGTTCAGCTGCTGCTCGGTCTGGCCTTCCTTCTCCAGGTACTCCTCGACCGTCATGTTCTGCTGTTCCTTCAGGTTCTTGACCAGGTTTTCCTTGGCTTCCTTGACGGCAACGCCGTAGACCAGGTCGGGGATCTTGCCCACCAGGCGCTTGGCCAGCTCGTTGCCAGCCAGGTTTTCGGCCAGGCGACGATAGTCGTCGTCGTGCTTTTCCTGGATCTCCTTCTCAACGACCTCACGCAGCTCGGCGACGGTCTTGACGCCGGCGCGGACGGTGGATGCCCAGCCGTCGTTGATGGTCGGGGCCTGGGCGGTCAGGATGCGATTGACGGTGGCGGTGCACTCGTACTCGTCCATCTTGGGGGTGCCGTCCTCGTTCAGGACGGTGTCGGGGCCCAGGAACTTGAAGGTCTTGGTTTCGCCCACCTTCATGCCGATGATGGCCTCGTCGAAGTCGTCGGGCATGGTCTGGGAGCCGGTGGAGTACTGGCGGCCGTCGGTGCACAGCGGGCGGACCTTCTTGCCGTCCATGGTGGTCTCCAGCTTCAGCTCGACCTTGTCGCCCTTGATGACGGTCTCATGGGACTCGTCGGTGACGTTGACGGAGGAAGCCTTGACCATGCGCTCGATCTCCTCGTCCACCTCGTCCTTCTTGACGGTGTAGGAGGGAACGGTGATGGAGACGGGGTCGTAGTTTTCCAGCTCCATTTCCGGAACCAGGACCACGACCAGGTGGTACTCGAAGGGCTTGCCCTCGGTTGCGTGCTCCAGGCAGCGGTACACGGGGGAGCCGATGATGTCCACCTGTGCGGCGGTCAGGGCGAAGGAGGCGCGCTTGCGCATCAGGGCCTCGTCGAAGACGAAGGCGGCCTCGTCGGAACCCAGACGGTCGCGGAGGAATGCCACGGCGGACTGGTCGCCGTTGTGATCGAAGTCGTACTCGTTCTTGGCGATCTCGGCCAGGGCGATCTCGTTCAGCTCCTGGGCCACCTCGGCGCCGGACAGCTCTGCCATGAGCTCAAGCTTGCCGTCCTTTTCACGTACGCGTTCTACTTTCATGATGGTGCCTTTCTAGAACTCGCTCGAATGGTGATTCGGCGGAAGCGGATCTACTCGTTGGTGGAGACGACGTTGAATGCGAACTTGTCGAAGCCGTCGGCGTTGACGATGTTCGGGTTCGGCATCTCGTCGAAGTCCGGCATGATGAACGGCTCTTCGTCCTCGACCACGACGGGCTTCACGGGCTCGGGCTCTTCGCCCTCGATGGTGACGATTGCGGTGTCGACCACGCGGCGCATGACCTTGACGCGGACGGCGGCGCGGCGAGCTTCCTCCACCAGGCCCTTCTCGCGGATCTCGGCGATGAATGCGGCCGGGTCCGGGGTGGACAGGTACTCGGTCAGCTCATGGTTGCCGACCTGGGTGCAAAGAACGACGGCCATGCAGTCCAGGGCCAGGTTCAGCTTGGTCTGGTACTCGGCCTCCTTCTGGAGCTTGGCTTCGTACTGGTCCAGGGTCAGGTGCTCCTCGCGCAGGTACTGGGTCAGGCTCATCTGCATCATGGCCAACTGCTCTTCGTTGCCCTTGCGGATGGCGTTGACGTTGTTCTGGATGACGTCGGCGGGGATTTCGCCCTCAAGACGGTCGATCAGAACTTCGCAGCAGGCGTGGTACTTCAGGTCGGCGCGGGCGAACTCCTGCTGACGCTCGTAGTCTTCCACGATTGCGTTGCGGACCTCGTCGATGGTCTCCATGCCCTCGAAGGTGCGCTTGACCCATTCGTCGTCCAGGTCGGCGATGGACTTGATCTGCTTGCCGCTGCTGATGACGTACTGGAACAGCTCGGCGTCGATGTCCTCGTTGGTCATGACTTCCTTGGGCGGAAGCGTGATGCGGACGTTGTCGTAGTCGTTCAGGGTGTAGTTCGCGGGATCGAGTTCGATGATCTTCGTGTTCTCGGCCATAAATTTCTCCCATTTGGTCGGGGGCTGCCGGGGTCATACGAGACGACGATCGCGCGAGGACCGCAGCGTCCGAAGCTTGGTGACCTGAACAGCCCGTGTTTGTTTGGGTTCTATTCTAACTCAGCCCATTTGGATTATCCGCCTACAAACAGCGTCTTTTTGGCCAGGGGAGTGCTAGGAGTATGAGATGGGTATGAGACCCTGGGGAAAACGCCAGGTCAACGGCATAGTGGCATCTAGTACTACTTCGGAAAAAAGTAATGTTGGACGCGATGCGGGCTTGATTCAAAGGTCGGGCGGATACGTCCGTTGGGGCGGTCTGTCAAGGGGTCAATTGAGCGCAAATCTATGACGAGTATGAAAGAATATGGGCAAGTCAAAGGCTCCTGAGACGTCATACTGGTGTAAGATAAGGGCAGCAGATGGACACAGGGTGAGGTTGTCCGTCGGCCGGATTGCCAACTCATCCCGCCAGCCGGGATTTGATTGGAAGATGTAGGAAAGGGACAAGTCTAGGAGGAGATTATGTCTCAGCAGATGAAGGGCGGCTTCCGTCCGCCGCCGATCGGTAATATTCTGTGGCGTTGCCCTGAGTGCGACACGTTTAACGCTGCCGAAGCTCCGACCTGTAAGAAGTGTGGTGCTGACAAGGTCATCACCGACGACATCGCAGGTGCCACGTACAAGCCGATTGATGAGTCCGAGCGCCGCAACCAGGACCGCAAGTTCCAGTAGTCGCGGAAAGCTAGACGTTCTACATCGTTAGGGAGGCCCCCGCTTTTGCGGGGGCCTTCTGTTTTTCAGGGCGAAATAGAAGGAAGGGGAGTGCTGCGCATGCGACGCGCCTTCCTTTCGTCCTGGAAATAAAAAGGCCGGCCGCCCGAAGGCGACCGGCCTTGCAGATGCTATGCGCTTGGGGCTAGGCAGCCTTGGCTGCGTGGGCCTTGCGGCGCTCCTCCAGCTCCGCGACGCCCTTGTCGAACATCTTGGAGAAGGGGATGACGTCCAGGACGGCGATGATGGTCAGGACGAACAGCACGCCGAACACGACGTAGCGCGGTGCGCCGGCCGTGACGTTCTGGATCAGCAGGTTCAGCAGGGAAGCGAACACGATGGCGAAGTTGGCCAGGGACAGGTTGAGCGGGTAGTTCTTCGCGCCGAAGCGGGAGCGGGAGAACGCAGATGCCACAACCGGAACGCCGCCGTAGCAGAAGCCGCAGCAGAAGGCGCCGACCACGTACAGGACCGGCTGGCCCAGCATGAAGCCGCCGATGATGCAGACGGTGGCGACGACGGAGACCAGGCCGTCGATCAGCATGGTGACCTTGACGTTGGTCTTGTCGAAGATCATGCCGATGACCACGCGGGCCAGGCCGTTGCAGACGGAGACCAGACCGACCAGCAGGGTGGCGAAGCCTTCGTCCCAACCCACGGCCTGAGCGTCAGATGCGCAGTTGCCGATGGTGGCCAGGCCCACGGCGATGACGATGATTGCCCACACCCAGTACACGTAGAACATGGGGGTCTTCAGGGCTGCGTCGTCGTCAGCGGGGTCGTAGCCGGTGTTGCCGGAGGCAGCGGCCTTTTCGGGGCACATCAGGGCAACGATGTTTGCCGGCGGACGCTGCAGGATCAGGCCGGAGATGGCGATGACGATGCCGCCGATGACGCCGATGGCCATGAAGATGACATGCAGGTCCATGCCGCCCTTGTACAGGTTGGTGGCCAGGGTGCCGAAGATCAGGGAGCCCAGACCGAAGCCCATCATCAGGACGCCGGAGGAGAAGCCGACCTTGTCGGGGAACCACACGTTGGTGGTGGCCAGGACGGTGTTGTAGCCAACGCCCACGCCCAGGCCTGCGATGACGCCGTAGAACAGGTAGACGAACATAACGTCGTTACCGCCCATGGCACCGTTGCCGATGAAGCCGATGGCGTACATGGCGGCGCCCACGATCAGGGTGCCCTTGACGCCCAGCTTCTTTTCGATCTGGGAGCCCAGGACGGCGCCCACGCAGAAGGTGATCATCATGATGTTGAAGGTCAGGCCAACAGCAGCCTTTTCGTAGCCGAACACCTGGCACATAGGCGCGGCGAACATAGAGAATGCGTAGATCAGGCCCAGGAACAGCAGGGACACCACGGACAGAGCCAGGTATACCATGCGCTTGCTCTTGACCTGAGCAGCAGTCATTTCAGCCATGTCTTTCCTTTCTTGATTGGAACTCACTCAATGTGTGCTTATGCGGCGTGAGTGCGTCGCATCGCGCCTTTCGTCCATGGGCAGGAAAGTCAGGGGTTGGCTGCGCACGGAGGGAAGGCGACATTCGCATAACGTTTGAATCGTACCACTTTATGGAGAGTATGAGAATTTTGCGTGCTGTAATTTTGGTCTCAACGGGCAAAGCGCGCGGTCGCTCGTATTGCCCGTATGAGGACGAAAAAGAAGGGCGGTCGCCCGGTTTTACCCGTGTGACCGCCCTGTTTGAAGCGGGATCTGGGCTGATTCCCTACTCCAGGATCTGCTTGACGGCAGTCAGGGAGAGGGTTTCGCCGGCTTCGCCCTGGTACTGGGTCATCAGGAAGTCGATGGCCTTTGCCTTCATGGTGGTGTTCACGTCCATTTCGTTGGCGATGTAGGCGATGGCCTCGTCGGTGAGCTTGGGCGCGGTCTCCAGGTCGGCGTAGGAGTCGACCAGGGACTGGATCAGGCTCAGCATGGCGTCGTCGTCGATGGGCTGGACGGTGAACTCCTCGAACTTGGCCAGGTCGTCGGCCAGCTCGCCGATTTCGCCCAGCTCAGCAATGGGCTTGGAGGAGGTGATGACCGTGGTGAAGCCGCGGTCGATGCGCTCCTTCAGCAGGCAGTGAGCGGTGGGTGCGCCCAGGGTTTCGTCCTCCAGGAAGCCCTCGATGTCGTCCAGCAGCAGCACGTCGGTGGTGCCCAGGGCGTCCAGGTCCTCGTCGAAGGCGCAGGCGTGGATGGCGTCCAGGATCTGAGCGCAGGGCTTGTAGGTCACGTGCTTGGTGGACAGCAGGTCCTTTTCCAGCTGACGGGCGCGGAGCAGCGTGGTCTTGCCGGTGCCCTTTTCGCCCACGATGAACAGCAGCTGCGGGCCCTCGGCATGCGTGCAGTCGATGACGCGCTGGAAGCCTTCGCGGTTGCCGTCGGTGATGATGAGTGCATCAAGTGGAGTTCTCATAGTCAAACGCCCCCTACGTTTGGGAACTGGACTAGTCCAGTTCGTACTAGTTTACGGGTCGTATAGTATCACGTTGCCTGCAGGGGTCAAAAGCGCACGGCGCGCGGGCGGTTGTGGGGCGCGCAGGGGCGCCGCGGGGCGCGGGGCGTGGGGCGCCGCAGGGCGCGCCGCTTGCGTGGCGGTGCCTGCGGGGTTCGGGTGCGGCTCTATAATGGGGGAAGTGTGTGAACGATTTATCGACTCCGGGAGATGCCCATGAACGTTGCTGCCCGCCTGCGCGGCGGAATTTTCGCCCTGATTATTGCCGGCCTTGCGCTGTGCCTGCCCGGTGCGAGCGCCCACGCCGCCATGACCGTGACGGCCATCGACTGCGGGCAGGGTGACGCCACGCTCATCAAGAGCAATGGCCACGCCATGCTGGTGGACTCCGGCGATGCCAGCCAGGCGCGGTCCGTGGTGCGCTACCTGAAGAAGGCGGGCGTGAAGACGCTGGACTACTACGTGGCCACGCATCCGGACGCCGACCACATTGGCGGTTCCGTGGCGGTGTACAAGAACTTCAAGGTCAAGCGGACGCTGTACTCGCCCAAGAGCTCTACTACCCGCACCTACAAGCGGTTCCTGCGCTACATGCGGGCGGAGGGGTGCTCCTATTCGCATCCGCGGGCCGGCGCCACCTACAAGCTGGGCTCGGCCAAGGTGACGGTGCTGTTCGGCGGCTCCAAGCACGGCGACTCCAACGATGGGTCGCTGGTGCTGCGAGCGGTATCGGGGAAGGTTTCGGCCCTGCTCATGGCCGATGCGTCCACCGAGGTCGAGTCCAAGCTCATGCGCAGCGGGCGGACGCTGCGGTCCACCATCCTGAAGGTGGGCCACCATGGGTCGTCCTACTCCACCAGCTCATCGTTCCTGAAGCGGGTGCGGCCCAAGTACGCCCTTGTTTCCGTGGGGCGAAACTCCTACGGGCATCCCACATCCACGGTGCTGAAGCGGCTGAAGCGCGCTGGCGTGAAGTGGTACCGCACCGACCGTTCGGGCAGCGTGAAGCTGGTAGTTTCCGCGGGGAAGGTGTCCACGCGCGCCAAGGCGTCCACGTCCACGGCGGGCGGCGGCTCGTCCAGCAGCGGGTCGTCGGCCAGCAGCGGCTCCGGGTCGACGGCGTCTTCGGGGACCGCGGTGTACCTGACGCGCACCGGCACCAAGTACCACCGGTCCTGGTGCTCCTGCCTGCGATACTCCAAGATCAAGACGACCCTGCGCAGCGCCCGGTCCCGAGGGTTCGACCCCTGCAAGCTGTGCTTCTAGGGTAGGGCGAAAGCCCCGGCGATTTCGCCCGTTGTGAAATTCGCACCATTCGTAACATTGGGGGTTGCGCGGGGTATTTGCGTCCGTATACTGGTAACACGAATTTTTGAATTGTGTTACGCGCGTTGCTGACGGCGGCATAGGCGCGGTTGCGGTCGTGGCTGCGGTTGCGGTTATGACCGCGTCCGGGCTGCGCGGGAGGGGAGGGCATTGTGGCCCAGATTTCTCGGCGAAGCTTCATGAAGGGGTTCGGCCTGCTTTCGGCCGCGGGCCTGCTGGGCTCCGGTCTGGTCGGCTGCGGTGGCCAGGGCCAGGGTCAGGGAGAAGGCAAGGCCAGCCAGGTGATCATTGCCATGAGCCCCAGCTCCGAGCCGGCGGCCGGCTTCGACCCCTGCGTTTCCTGGGGCTGCGGCGAGCACGTGCATGAGCCGCTGATCCAGTCCACGCTGATCACCACCAACATTGACCTGGAGTTCGTCAACGACCTGGCCACGTCCTACGAGTGCTCCAAGGACGGCATGACCTGGACCTTCACCCTGCGCGACGACGCCAAGTTCAGCGACGGACAGCCTCTGACCGCGGCCGACGTGGCCTTCACCATCAACACCATCAACGCTTCCGAAACCGCCCAGGCGGACCTGTCCATGGTCAAGGAGGCCGTGGCCCTGGACGGCACCACCGTGGAGCTGCGCATGGCCAAGCCCAACAACGCGCTGCTGTACACCCTGGCGGTGCTGGGCATTGTTCCCGAGCACGCCTACGGCAAGGACTACGGCGCCAAGCCGGTAGGCTCCGGTCGCTACCTGCTGGAGCAGTGGGACCAGGGCCAGCAGATCATCTTCAAGGCCAACCCCGACTATTACGGTGACGCCCCGCTGATGGAGCGCGTCGTGGTGGTGTTCATGGAGGAGGATGCGGCCATGGCGGCGGCCAAGGCGGGCGAAGTGGACATTGCGTACACGTCCGCCCTGCTGGCAGACAACGTGCCCGACGGCTACGAGCTGTTCGTGTGCGAGTCCGTTGACTCCCGCGGCATCAGCCTGCCGACCCGGCCTGCCGGCGAGGACGCGGCCCGCGTGGGCATGGACGGCGCCGAGCACGCGGTGGGCAACGACGTCACCTGCGACCTGGCCATGCGTCGCGCCCTGAACTACGGCGTGGACCGCGACGCCATGATCAAGAACGTGCTGAACGGTTACGGCACCAAGGCCTACAGCGTGGGCGACGGCATGCCGTGGGCGTCCGAGGACATGAAGGTGGAAACCGACGTGGCCAAGGCCAAGAAGATCCTGGACGAAGGCGGCTGGAAGCCCGGCAAGGACGGCATCCGTGAGAAGGACGGCGTCCGGGCGGCCTTCGACCTGCTGTATGCCAGCGGCGACTCCGTGCGCCAGGCTCTGGCCTACGAGTTTGCCAACCAGATGAAGGCCCTGGGCGTGGAGGTCACTCCCAAGGGCGGCGACTGGGACACCGACCTGTATCCGGCTCAGTTCACCACGCCCATCCTGTGGGGCTGGGGCTCCAACGCCCCGGTGGAGCTGTACGAGCTCACCTACTCCACGGGTTGGGGCAACGTGGCCGCCTATGACAGCAAGGACATCGACAAGCACCTGGACGCTGCCCTGGCGGCGCCGTCGGTGGAGGAGTCCTACGAGCACTACAAGTTGGCCCAGTGGGACGAAAAAGCCGGCGTCGGTGTTGCTCCCCAGGGTGCTGCCACCTGGGTGTGGCTGGCCAACGTGGACCATCTGTACTTCAAGCGCTCCAACCTGAAGGTGGCCCAGCAGAAGCCTCATCCCCACGGCCACGGCTGGTCCCTGGCCAACAACGTGGATCAGTGGACCTGGTCCGCATAGCCCGGGGGGATTCGTGGGAAGGCACATATTTATACAGGTGATCAGGTTGATCACGCTCATGTTCGCCGTGAGCGTGATCACCTTTGTGCTGGTGGGGCTTTCGCCCATTGATCCGGTGCAGGCCAACGTGGGCCAGAACGCGCTGTTGGGAATGTCCGACGCCAAGCGTGCGCAGCTTGCCGCCCATTGGGGCGTGGACGTGCCCATATGGGAGCGGTACGCCAGCTGGCTGGGAGCCGTGCTGGCCGGCGACTGGGGAACGTCGTTGCGGTTCAACGCGCCGGTGGCCCAGGTGGTGGTCGTGCGTGCTGGCAACTCCCTGGTGCTCATGGCAACGGCTTGGGTGCTCAGCGGCGTGCTGGGCTTTGCGCTGGGCGTGGCCGCGGGCATGCGCCGGGGCACGCTGCTGGACCGGGCCGTGCGCTGCTACTGCTACGTGCTGGCATCGACCCCCACGTTCTGGGTGGGTCTGCTGGCGCTCATGGTGTTTTCCGTGGGGCTGGGCTGGTTCCCGCTGGGATTTTCGGCGCCCATCGGCGTGCCGGCGGCGGAGGTGACGGTGTTCCAGTCGCTGCACTGCATGGTGCTGCCGGCCCTGACCCTGTCCCTGCTGGGGGTGGCCAACATCGCGCTGCACACGCGCGAGAAGACCGTGGACGTGCTGGAGTCCAACTACGTGCGCTTTGCCCGGGCCCGCGGCGCGTCCGATCGGCAGCTGCTGTGGGGACACGTGCTGCGCAACGTGGCGCTGCCGGCCTTGACGCTGCAGTTCGCGTCCATTTCGGAGATCTTCGGCGGATCGGTGCTGGTGGAGCAGGTGTTTTCGTATCCGGGCCTGGGGCAGGCGGCGGTTACGGCCGGTCTGGGCGGCGACGCGCCGCTGCTGGTGGCAATTGCCCTGGTCAGCGCCGCGCTGGTGTTCGGCGGCAACCTGGTGGCCAACGTGCTGTACGGCGTGATCGACCCTCGCATACGCGCGGGCCGGGCGGGTGATGGCCGTGGGTAGCCGCAGCCGCATGAACGGGCGCCTGCGGGCGCTGCTCACCTTCGTCTGCTGCGCCGTGGCGCTGGTGGCCGTGGTGGTCGTGGGGGCTTTCGCCCAAGACGCGGCACAGGTGAGCGACTTCACGTCCAAGGGCCTGGCGCCGTGCGCCGCCCATTGGTTCGGCACCGATGTCATGGGGCGCGATATGTTCCTGCGCACCGTGGCGGGCCTGTCCACCAGCGTGATGGTGGGCTTGCTGGCGGCGGGGGTTTCCTCGGTGATCGCGCTGGTGCTGGGCACCGCGGCGGCCCTGGGCGGCCGACGGGTGGACGCGGCGGTCACGTGGCTGGTGGACCTGTGCATGGGCGTGCCCCACATCGTGCTGGTGCTGCTGATCAGCTACGCCAGCGGCAAGGGCTTCTGGGGCGTGACCATCGGCGTGGCGCTGACCCACTGGCCCAGCCTGACCCGCGTGGTCCGTGCCGAGGTCCTGCAGTGCAAGGAGGCGCCCTTCGTGGCGGTGGCGCAGCGGCTGGGATGCGGCCGGCTGGCCATTGCCCTGCATCACATGGTGCCCTACGTGCTGCCCCAGTACCTGGTGGGCCTGATCCTGCTGTTCCCCCACGCCATCCTGCACGAGGCATCGGTGACGTTCCTGGGGTTCGGTCTTTCGCCGGAGCAGCCGGCAATCGGCATTGTGCTGAGCGAGTCCATGGCCTGCCTGTCCGCGGGCATGTGGTGGCTGGCGCTGCTGCCGGGCGTGGCCCTGGTGGCCACGGTGCTGCTGTTCGATGCGGCCGGCTCCAACCTGCGCCGGCTGGTTGACCCCCAGAGCGCGCAGGAGTAGGAGGGCAGATGGACGAGCTGATTTCGAATACGGTGGGCGAAACGGCCGCGACGGACGCGGTCGCGAGCGCGCATGCCCATGCGGCGGGCGCGGCCCCGGCGGCCGCGGCCCCGGCCCACGGGCCCCACGCGGATGCCCAGGAGCACCATCATCACACCCACGCGGCCCATTCGGTGCACCCGGGCCACCACCACCTGCTGACCTGCGAGGGTCTTAGCGTGAGCTTCCGCATGTACGACGACGCGGCGCCCTTCTTCCGTGCGCGCCAGCGGGACGTGCAGGTCATCCACGACCTGAGCATCTCCGTCCATCAGGGCGAAATCGTGGCCGTGGTGGGCGCATCCGGCTCCGGCAAGACCCTGGTGGCCGACGCCGTGCTGGGGCTTTCCGACCCCAACGCCACGGTGGAGGGGACCATCTGGTTCGATGGCGACCTGCAGGACGCGGCTGGCCTGGCGGCGCTGCGGGGGCATGGCATATCGCTGGTGCCCCAGAGCGTGGATCACCTGGACCCGCTCATGAAGGTGGGCCGTCAGGTGGAGGGCTGGGCAGCCGACGCGGCCGATGCCCAGCGCAGGGCCCGGCGGCGATGCGAGCTTTTCGCCCGCTACGGCCTGGACGAAGAGGTGGCGGGGCTGTACCCGCATCAGCTTTCCGGCGGCATGGCCCGTCGCGTGCTGCTGTGCTGCGCGCTCATGGACGAGCCGCGGCTCATCGTGGCCGATGAGCCCACGCCTGGCATGGACTTGGAGCTGGCGGTGCGGGCCATGGACGACCTGCGGGCCTTCGCCGACGGGGGCGGCGGCGTGATGCTGATCACCCACGACATCGAGCTGGCCCTGCGGGTGGCCGACCGCGTTGCCGTGTTCAAGGACGGCACGGTGGTGGAGGAAACGGCTGTTTCGTCCTTTGCGGACCCCAGCTTGCTGCGCCATCCGTTTTCCCGGGAACTGTGGCACGCGCTGCCTGAGCACGGCTTGCGCGTGGGAGGGGAGGAGTCGTGCTAGAGGCGAAGGGCATTGCGTTCGGGTACGCCGGCGGCGCACCTATTTATACGGGGCTGGACCTGACCGTTGCGCCGGGCGAAAGGGTGGCGCTGCGGGCGCCGTCCGGCTTCGGCAAGACCACGCTGTGCCAGATCCTGGCGGGGTATCTGCAGCCTACGGCCGGCCAGGTGCTGGTGGACGGCGCATCGCTGCCCAAGCGCGGGGCGTGCCCGGTGCAGATGATCTGGCAGCATCCGGAGCGGGTGCTGGACCCGCGCATGCGGCTGGGCCGCTCCCTGGCGGAGGCGGGTCCCGTGGACGAGCGGGTTGTGGCGGAGCTGGGCATCCGCGATGAGTGGATGAGCCGCTTCCCCCATGAGCTGTCCGGCGGTGAGATGCAGCGGTTCTGCATTGCCCGCGCGCTGGCGGCCAACCCGCGGTACCTGATCGCGGACGAGATATCGACCATGCTCGACGCCGTGACCCAGGCCCAGCTGTGGCGCTTCCTGGTCGCCGAGGCTGATCGGCGTGGGCTGGGCATGGTGGTGGTGAGCCATTCGCCGGCGCTGCTGGAGCACGTGGCCACCCGCGTGGTGGATCTGGGCTAGCTGCGGACGGCGCCCGGGCCGTGCCATGGCTGCGGACGGCGCTTTCGCCCTAGAGCTGGCCGCAGGCCTCCAGAGCCAGGCGGATGCGATCGTAGTGCAGGAAGATGCCCTGTGCCTTCAGCTCGGTGATCTGCTCCCAGGTGGCCATGCGTGCGTCCACGGCCTCTTCCTCCTGCAGCGTCACGTCGTCGGCAGTCACGTCCAGCTGGTAGCGATAGATGTCCACCAGGTAGTTGTCGCCCCGCTCCAGGTCCACGTTCTCATAGGAGTAGACCAGCTCGGGCTCCTGGTCGCTCACGTCCAGGCCGACCTCCTCGGCCACCTCGCGGGTGATGGCCTGCAGCGATGTCTCGCCCGCAAGCACGCCGCCGCCGCTGACCTCCCACCAGCCAGCGCCCCAGTGCTTGGTGTGGGCGCGCTGCGTGATCAGGATGCGGCCCTGCGGGTCCTGGATGATGGCCAGCGCGTACAGCATGTACTGGCCCTCCTTCAGGAACAGGCCCTTGCGTGGCGCGGTTTCCCCGGTGGGCTGGTGGTTCTTATCGTAGATGTCGATCATTTCAGGCATGGTCAGTCCTTTGCGTGCAGTCGTTTGGGTCAGGGGCCTATTGTAGCGCTGCAGGACGAAAGAAAGCCTTCGTTTCGCCCTATGGTGGGAAGGGGTGCAATTTGGCCGAGTCCTGGCGGAAAATATCCAGTTCTTAACATGAATTACGGGCAGAACCGCTAAATTGATAATCGGCAAAAAATGGGCACTGCCGTGCCTGTGCATAAATAAAGAAGGAGGAAAGGTTCTTCATATGAGCAAGCGCGAAGACATCCATAAAGTCCTCATCATCGGTTCCGGTCCGATCATCATCGGCCAGGCGTGCGAGTTCGACTACTCCGGCACGCAGGCATGCAAGGCCCTGCGCAGCCTGGGCTACGAGATCGTCCTGGTGAACAGCAACCCGGCAACCATCATGACCGACCCGGGCACTGCGGATGCTACCTATATTGAGCCGCTGAACGCAGCGCGCCTGGAGCAGATCATCGCCAAGGAGCGCCCGGACGCCATCCTGCCGAACCTGGGCGGCCAGTCCGCCCTGAACCTGACCGCCGAGCTGGCCAAGAGCGGCGTGCTGGACAAGTACGAGGTGAAGGTCATCGGCGTGCAGGTGGACGCCATCGAGCGCGGCGAGGACCGTCAGGCCTTCAAGGACACCATGGAGTCCCTGGGCATTGAGATGGCTCGCTCCGAGGTTTCCCACACTGTGGAGGAAGCGGTTGAGATCGCATCCCGCCTGGGCTACCCCTGCGTGCTCCGTCCCGCCTACACCATGGGCGGCACCGGCGGCGGCCTGGTCTACAACGTCGAGGAGCTGCGCACCGTCGTGGCCCGCGGCCTGGCTGCATCCCCGGTCACCGAGGTCCTGGTGGAGGAGTCCATCCTTGGCTGGGAGGAGCTCGAGTTCGAGGTCGTCCGCGACGCCAAGGGCCAGATGATCACCGTCTGCACCATCGAGAACATCGACCCCATGGGCGTCCACACCGGCGACTCCTTCTGCGCCGCGCCCATGCAGACCATTGCCCAGGAGACCATCGACCGCCTGCAGGAGAAGTCCTATCGCATTGTCGACTCCGTGGAGGTCATCGGCGGCTGCAACGTGCAGTGGGCCCACGACCCGGTTTCCGACCGCGACGTCATCATCGAGATCAACCCCCGCACCAGCCGCTCCTCCGCTCTGGCCTCCAAGGCCACGGGCTTCCCCATTGCCCTGGTGTCCGCCATGCTGGCAGCAGGCCTGACCCTGGACGAAATCCCCGACGGCAAGTTCGGCACTCTGGACAAGTACGTTCCTAACGGCGAGTACATCGTGCTGAAGTTCGCCCGCTGGGCCTTTGAGAAGTTCAAGGGCGTCGAGGACAAGCTGGGCACCCAGATGCGCGCCGTGGGCGAGGTCATGTCCATTGGCAAGAACTACAAGGAAGCCTTCCAGAAGGCAATCCGCTCCCTGGAGAACGGCCGCTTCGGCCTGGGCTTTGCCAAGGACTTCCATGACAAGACCAAGGACGAGCTGCTGGGCATGCTGTCCTTTGCCACCTCCGAGCGCCAGTTCGTCATGTACGAGGCGCTGCGCAAGGGCGCTACCGTCGAGGAGCTGCATGAGCTGACCAGCATCAAGACCTACTTCATCGAGCAGATGAAGGAGCTGGTGGAGGAAGAGGAGCAGATCCTGGCCTTTGCCAAGAGCCATCCCTGCCAGCAGCTGCCGGATGAGCAGTTCCTGGCCGCCAAGAAGGACGGCTTCTCCGACAAGTACCTGGCTCAGCTGATGAACCTGAACGAGGACGACGTGCGCAACCATCGCCTGGGCCTGGGCATCACGCAGGCCTGGGAGGGCGTGCACGTGTACGGCACCCCGGACCGTGAGTACTACTTCAGCACCTACAACGCCGAGGACAAGTCCACGGCCACGGACAACAACAAGATCCTGATCCTGGGTGGCGGCCCCAATCGCATCGGCCAGGGCATCGAGTTCGACTACTGCTCCGTCCATGCAGCGCTGACCTGCAAGAAGCTGGGCTTCGAGACGATCATCGTCAACTGCAACCCGGAGACCGTGTCCACCGACTACGATACCTCCGACAAGCTGTACTTCGAGCCGCTGACGGCCGAGGACGTGCTGAGCATCTACGAGAAGGAGAAGCCGCTGGGCGTCATCGCGCAGTTCGGCGGCCAGACCCCGCTGAACCTGGCCAGCCAGCTGGAGAAGGCCGGCGTGAACATCCTGGGCACGTCGCCTGAGATCATCGACCTGGCCGAGGACCGCGATCGCTTCCGCGAGATCATGGACGAGCTGGGCATCCCCATGCCTGAGGCCGGCATGGCCGTGACCACCGACGAGGCCCTGGATATTGCCCGCAAGATCGGCTACCCGGTCATGGTGCGTCCCAGCTACGTGCTGGGCGGCCGCGGCATGGAGGTCGTGTACGACGACGAGAACCTGCGCGCCTACATGGCAGCCGCCATCGGCGTGACCCCGGACCGTCCGATCCTGATCGACCGCTTCCTGAACAACGCCCTGGAGTGCGAGGCCGACGCCATCTGCGACGGCGTGCACGCCTTCGTCCCGGCCGTCATGGAGCACATCGAGCTGGCCGGCATCCACTCCGGCGACTCCGCCTGCATCCTGCCGTCCGTGAGCATCTCCGACGAGCAGCTGGAGACCATCCAGGACTACACCCGCAAGATCGCTGAGAGCCTGCATGTGCGCGGCCTGATGAACATTCAGTACGCCATCGAGGGCGACAAGATCTTCGTCCTGGAGGCCAACCCCCGCGCCAGCCGCACCGTGCCGCTGGTCTCCAAGGTGTGCGGCACCCAGATGGTGCCCATTGCCACCGAGGTCATCACCATGCCGCTGACGGGCAAGCCGTCTCCGGTGGGCGACCTGAAGCAGGCCACCTACAAGCACTACGGCGTCAAGGAAGCCGTGTTCCCGTTCAACATGTTCCCCGAGGTCGACCCCGTGCTCGGCCCCGAGATGCGTTCCACCGGCGAGGTCCTGGGCCTGGCCGGCACCTTCGGCGAGGCTTTCTTCAAGTCCCAGGAGGCAACCCAGACCGTGCTGCCCACCTCCGGCACCGTGCTCATGAGCGTGTGCGACCGTGACAAGGACAAGCTGGTCGAGGTCGCCCAGGAGTTCCAGAAGGCCGGCATGGAGCTGATCGCCACCGCAGGCACCCGCCAGATCCTGGTGGATGCAGGCATTCCGTGCGAGCGCACCTTCAAGAAGTCCGAGGGTCGTCCGAACCTGATCGACCTGATCCTGAACCAGCAGGTCGACCTGGTCATCAACACCCCCAGCGGCACTGCCGGCAGCTCCGAGGACGGCTCCGCCATCCGCAAGGCCGCAATCAAGGCCCACGTGCCCTACATGACCACCATGGCCGCCGCCAAGGCGACTGCGCTGGGCATCCAGGAGGCGCAGGGCATCGATGACCCGAAGGTGAAGAGCCTGCAGGAGGTTCATGCCAACATCAAGTAGCGATCAGCTGCACGAGCGTTGAGATCGCGGCCCCGCCTGGTGCGGGGCCGCTTTGCGTTTCGGGGCAGGGGAGCGCGGGCGTGCGGAGCCGTTGCGGGTATGAGGCACGGGCGAATGCGAGGATCGCGCGGGTTCGCGGACGCTACTGGACCGAGGCGTCGGGCTCGGCTGCGTCCGCGTCAGTGCGGGCCGGCAGGTTAAGCAGCACCACGGCCACCAGGATCAGGGCCATGCCGCAGAGCTTGGCGGGGCCGGCGGTTTCGCCAAACGCGCAAATGCCCAGCACGGCGCCCACCAGGGGCTCGGCCGTGGCCAGGATGGCAGCGCGGCCGGTCTCCATGCGCTTCAGGCCCTTGGTGTACAGCAGGTAGGGCGCGATCGTGCACACCAGGCCAATGCCGATGCACCATAGGCCCGCGCCCGGGTCGGCCGCCACCACGCCGGCAATGTGACCGGGGCTGCCCAGGAACACCAGGCACACGGCGCCCATGAGGAACGTGTAGAAGGTGACGGTCTCGGACGCGTAGTGCTCCAGCGCCACCCGTCCGAAGATCGAGTACAGCGCGTAGAAGAATCCAGATGCCAGGCCCAGCCCCAGGGAAAGGGGCGAAAGAGCCAGTCCGCCGCCGGTCAGTCCCGCCACCAGCGCGCAGCCCACCAGTGCCATGGCCAGGGCCGCCAGCTTGCGGCCGGTCAGGCGCTCTCGGAACAGCACGGCGCTCATGAGCGTGACCCACAGGGGGCTGGTGTACAGCAGGATCACCGCAATGGAGACCTCGGACAGCTGGATGCACGTGAAGTAGCACACGTTGAACAGCACCAGGCTCACAATGCCCGTGCCCACGAACATCCACAGGTGCCGCAGCTGGATGCGCAGCTTGGACCGGTCGGTCAGCAGGATCACGGCCAGCATTCCCGCGGTGCCCACGAACATGCGCACGGCGGTGATCTCCACGGACGAAAGCCCCGCCGCGGTGAGCGCCTTGGTGAACACGCCTATGACGCCCCACAGCACTCCCGCCACCAAGACCAACGCCGATGCCCTGCCTGCTCCCACGAGCTCCCTTTCGTCCTGAGGATTACATAACTGCCGCTCAGGGGCCAAAAGAACCAAGGCCAAGCAAGCGGTATTCACGATTGTAGCGCACGCCTTCCCGCAAGCGTGGTATGTTGGTCAGGCTATGTGTTCGAACGAACCGGGGAAAGGTGCGCAGCATGGGACTGCTCGACATTCTGAAGAAGCCGCAGCCGTTGGTATCGGACCGGAAGCTGGCAAAGCTCAAGGGCGCTGAGGGCCTGGACCCGCAGCTGCTGGAGCAGCCGCTCTTCGGCGACCTGGTGGCCTGCATGGTGCCGCTGAAGGACACCGACATCGACATCGCCCGCCTGAACAGCCGCAGGTACCTGAAGAACACCTACTTCGGCTGCGTCAGCGTGACCGACCGCCGCATGAAGAAGCTGTTCCAGGCCGTGGGCGTTGACGGCCGCCGTCTGGACGAAAACGGCTACATCAACCAGCGCCTGCGTCAGATGTCCGACACCGCGCACCATGCCAAGAAGAGGGGCGAAAGCGAAGCCGTTGCCAACCAGTGCGCGTCCGCGCTGAACGTCAGCTGCCTGGCCTTTGCCCGCTACATCCTGGAGCAGCATCCCGCGTACGAGGAGGCGGTGCCGGCCCTGGCCGCCGCCGTGCGGGACCGGCTCTAGCGGCACCCCTGTACCCTAAGCACTACCAAGGAGGGACCCAATGATCACCCAGCAGGAACTGTTCCTGGAGCTGCTCGGCAAGCGCGGCGTCCAGTTCGTCATCCCGGTATTCCAGCGCGTGTACTCCTGGAACACCGAGCAGTGCGGCGAGCTGTGGCTGGACGTCATGCGCTCCGGACGCACCAAGAACGTGCACTTCATCGGCACGCTGCTGTATTCCAAGGAGCCGGTGCGCACCGAAGGCATCGAGCGCTTCGCCATCATCGACGGTCAGCAGCGCACCACCACCCTGACGCTGCTGCTGGCGGCCTTCGAAAAGCACCTGCGCACCACCGGCAAGAAGGTCGGCTTCGTGGACGCCGATTTCATCCGCAACAACTACCTGATGGTGGGGCCGGAGCACAAGCTGGTGCTTTCCCGCACCGACCGCCACACGCTCTTCGCCCTGATGGACGGCACCGACATGCCCGAGCGCGTGTCCGAGCGTGTGGTGACCAACTTCCAGTACTTCCTGAACCGCATGTGCGAAGAAGGCTTCGATGCCGAGCGCCTGTGGGAGGGCATGCAGCACCTGCTGCTCATCAGCGCCAACCTGGCGGGCGAAGACCGTCCCCAGCTGATCTTCGAGTCCCTGAACGCCCGCGGCACCCCGCTGACCACCGGCGACATGGTCCGCAACTACCTGCTGATCAGCGAATCCCGCGAAGAGCAGGAGCGCCTGTACGAAGAGTACTGGAAGCCCATCGAGACCATGTTCGGCGACGACCCCGAGTCCGCCAAGCTCAACGCGGGCATTCGCGCGTGGCTGACGGTGCGCTTCGTCAAGGTCCACATCCACAACAAGGGCGAGACCTACAGCGTCTTCAAGACCTACGTGGAGGACGAATACGAAGGCCCCATCGAGGACCTGCTCATCGAGCTGCGCGACTTCTGCCTGATGTGGTCGGAAAACTACAAGAGCCACGACGTCATGACCGGCTCCAAGGAGTTCCGCTCCTGGGATTGGGCCAAGGGCAAGCGCACCACGCTGGTCCCGCCCCGCTTCAGCCAGGGCGGCTTCTAGGCTCGCGCACTCTAATTTATTCGGACGAAAGAAAAGACGGCCGCAGCATCATGCTGCGGCCGTCGTGCGTTTGCGGGGCTATTGGTGCTAGGCCTGGGAGCCGGGCGCGTCCGCGGGGATGTCGGCGGGCTCTGGCTCGGGTCCGGGTCCAGCTGCGTCTGCGGCCGAGCGCTTGTGCTCCAGGCGGCGGTTCAGCCGCAGGGCCGCCAGCACGCCCAGGAAGGCGCTGCCGAACACCGCGGCCACCAGCGTGGCCCAGAAGCCCAGGGTGGGCTGCCAGGCCGGGGCGGCTGCGGCGGGGGCGGGGGTCGGAGCGGCGCTTTCGCCCGAATCCGTGGCATCGGGCAGCTGGGCAAAGCCGCCCGCGTTGCCGTCCGTCCATTCGTCGGCGTAGATGAAGAAGGTCACTGTGCGGCCGATGGGCTTGATCAGGCACTGGGCCTTGATCACCGTCTGGTCGGACTGGACGGGAAGGCGCAGGTCAAAGGAGTCATCGGACTCGGCGGTGAGCTCGTAGTCGACGTCGGTCCAGCTGTCCTGGCCGGGCTCCTGGGTCTGCAGCACCACGTCGGAGATGGCGTTGGTCAGGTGCCAGCGCAGGCTCAGCCAGGTGCCGTCGGTCCCTTCCTCCAGCAGGCACTGGGGATCGATGACCTTGCCGATCATGGCTGATCCCATGGCCTGGCCCACGGGGCCGGCGGAGTCGGCTACCTCGCCCGTGGTGGGGTGGGAGTAGGAGCCGTGGGCGGTGCCGCTGCGGCGGCTGGTGATGCCGCCCTGGTCGCCCGACTCGGCGGCGCCGGCCTTGCGGGAGGTGCTGCGGTCAGCGGACTCGTCTTCGGCTGCGTCATCGGCGCTTTCGGACGAAAGGGTGCTCACGCTGCCGCTGCCGGAGGTGGCGCTGGTGCGCAGGGTGGTGGCGGTGCCGGAGCTGCTCTTCTTCAGGGTGCTGCTGGAGCTGCCCGTGCGGACGGTCTTGGTGCTGATCAGCTTGGCGTTGCACAGCACCAGGTAGAACTCCTGGTCCGCATCCAGCACGGCGTTGACGTGGGCCTGGCACTTCAGTCCGCCGGACTTGGATGCCTCAAGGGCGGCCTTGGGCAGTGTCACCGTGATCGGGGTGGCGGGGTAGGTGCCGGCGGTCGATATGAACATGGCGCTGGTGCCGAACTGCCGCTTGACCTTGGAAGACGACTGGTATGCGGCGCTGTAGGCCTTGCCCTGGTACACGAACTTAACCCGGGAAAGGGGCGTGCCCTCGTCGGTGTAGTTGGGGATGGGGTCCACCACGTACACGGTCACCTTGGCCAGGTCGCCGGACACGACCACGTCGGCCTTGGCAGCGAACAGCGGGTCGCAGATGCTGGGCGTGCCGAAGGCGTCCGCCTTGCGGAAGGACGCCGCGTAGGTGTAGGTGCGCACCGTGGTGGTGGCGTTCTTCTTGGAGGACGAAGACGAGCTGGGGTTCTTGGTGCTGGACCCGGAGCTGGAGCCCGAGGAGGGCTTGGGCTTGCTGGGGGAGGGCTTCTGGCTGCCCGATCCGGACCCGGAGCCGCTTTCCGGCTTGGCGGCGGGCTTGTCCGTGCCGGTGCCCGGGCCGGTGCCGTTGCCGGGGTCGGAGCCGTCGGGGTGCAGCGGGTCGCCGTGGGTCTTGGCCGACCCCGGCCCGATGTCGTCGTTCTTGCCGTCGAGCTGGTCGAGGGCGTCGCGGGCCTTGCCCTTCGCCT
>JAUNCQ010000010.1:0-20139 GCA_030526515.1 Coriobacteriia bacterium | reverse complement strand
GGGTCGGAGCCGTCGGGATTTTCGCCCCCTTGATCAGGGGCTTCCACGGCGGCAGGGGTCAGGAGCACGTAGAACTCCTGCTCCATGCCCAGCATGTTCACCATGGTGGTGCAGGTCAGGGCGCCCGTGGCGGACTCCGCCAGGGCCGTTGCCGGCGCGGTGAAGGTGATGGGCGTGGCGGTGTAGCTTCCCGCCGCGGGGAAGAACATGGGGTCCTTGCCGAAGTCCTTCTTGACGCGCTGGTCCGTGTGGAGGACGCCCGGGTAGGTGCGGCCCTGGTAGCGCGCCTGGAAGGAGCCCAGGGACTGGCCGGCGCTGGCGTACTTGGGCACGGGGTCGGCCACGTACAGGGTGACTTGGGCATCGGCGCCCTGGATCAGCACGTCGGCGGTGCGGCAGAACAGCGTGTCGCAGATGCTGGCGCTGTTCAGGTCCGTGCTCTTGCGCATGTGCACGGTGTAGGCCTGGGGCTGGGCCGGCTCCTGGACGGCGGGGTCGTCGGCGGGGCCGGCGGGATCGTCCAGGGCCAGGGCCGGGACCGCGGGCGGCAGGGCCATGAGCACCGCAAGGGCGCCCGCCGCGATTGCGACGGGCGCCTTGGGTGCGTTCCTATGCGGTTTGGGTGCAAGGGGTGACGCTTGGGGCATGGCCTAGCTGACCTTCACTTTCACGGTCACGTACTTGGCTGCGGAGGTCTTGTAGTTGGCGGTTGCCTTGGCGTAGACCTTCAGCTTGATGGAGTAGGTGGAGCCCTTCTTGGCCTTGCTGCTGACCTTGATCTTGCCGGTCTTGGTCACCGTCAGGTACTTGGAGGAGCCGGTGCGCTTGACGAACACCTTGGTGCCCTTGGCGCCCTTCACGGAAACGGCGCTGGTGTAGCCGCCGCGCTTGGCGTACTTCTTGGCGGCGGACACGGTCAGGGACTGGCTGGCCTTCTTGATGGTGAAGGTCTTGGTGATGGTGCCGGTGCACACGCCCTTGCCCGTCACGGTCACGGTGGCGGTGCCGGCGCTCACGTTGTTCCTGTAGGAGACGGAGTAGTCAACGCCGTTGGTCAGGCCGTCGATGGTCACGCGGGGCTTCTTGGCAGCGCCGGTGTAGGTGTAGCTGGTGGTGGACAGCTTGGCGGTCATGCCGGAGATGATGCGCTGGGTCAGCTGCAGGCTGCTCCAGTCCAGGGTCACGGTGGCCTTGTACTTGGCGCCCTCGCCGCCGAACTGGGACGGCTTCACGTCGTTGTTCACGTACAGCGCCAGCTCCACGGTGGCCTGGTCCGCGGTCACGGGAAACAGCAGGCGGGAAACGCCTTCGGCCGTCTTGGGCTCGTCTTCGGTGCCCACGCTCATCTGCTGGGTGGAGTAGTAGGCCTGGGTCAGGTCGATCTTGCTGCTGGAGGTCAGGAGCTGGGCGCTCTTCCAGGAGCCGTCAGCGGCCTGGAAGCCCAGGGCCTGGCCTTCGCCCACGCTCACGTAGGCCACGTAGGGGTTGGGGATGGTCTGGCCGTTCATGGTCATGTTCAGCACGCCGGGGGTGGACTGCAGGTCCAGCACCAGGAACTGGGCGCCGGGGGCAACCGTCATGACGCTGCTGTCTGCGACCAGGCCTTCGCCGAAGTTCTTGTCGAAGCTCATCATGGGGGTGGTCATGGCAACGCGGCACTCCAGGTCGGCCTTGACGGAGTAGGTAGCCGGGCTCACCAGCTCGGCTGCGTGGGCCGGGGCCACGAAGGCGCACGCGGCCAGCGCGGCGCTGGCGGCCATGACGGCCAGGCGCTTCAGGTGCTTCATGGATGTTCCTTTCTGATTGCGGTTCAGGTGCGGCCGGGTCTTTCGCCCCAAGGGAAAAAGGCCTGGTCGCCGAATGTGGTGAGGGCATGGTAGCGGGGCGACGCTACGTCATGGCAAGGGGTTTTTCCCTGCATGCGGCGGGCGGGCGCTCCTGCTTGCTGCCAGCGCGGGAATTGTGGGGCCGAGCGGCGACGAAATGCATCAGAATGGTTGACCGCAACGTAGCGTCATGGGCTACGCTGGCTGAGCATGCAACAGGACGAAAGGGGTGCCGGGATGGAGCGGCAGGAGCAGGAGGCGCAGGAGCTCATGTCCGTGGGCGACCTGGCAAGCCGTGTGGGCGTGACCGTTCGCACCGTGCAGTACTACGACCAGAAGGGCCTGCTGCATCCCAGCCAGACCGGTCCGGGCAACCAGCGCCGCTACTCCGCGGAAGACGAGGCCGAGCTGCACCACATCCTGGTCCTGAAGTACCTGGGCCTTTCCCTTTCCCAGATTGCCGAGCGCCTGGACGCCACCCGTGAGCGGGCGGAGCTTGCCCAGGTGGTGGCCGAAAGCCATCGGAAGCTGGACGACGAGCTCATGGGCTTCTTCCAGCGCCTGTCCACCCTGCGGGAGCTGAGCGCCGCGCTGGAGGGTGCGGAGCAGGTGGACTGGCGGGAGCTGAAGGCGGTCATCGACCGGGGCCAGGCGGACAAGGACGCCTTCTGGGGCAGCCTGGCCGCGGAGGATGCGGGCGAAAGCGCCGGTCTGACCCGTTCTGCGGTGCTGGAGTGGCACGGGCTCATGGGCCAGGCCATCGAGGCCATGCAGCGGGGCGTTCAGCCGGACGATCCTCAGGCTCGGGAGCTGGGGGAGCGGTTCGCGGCCCTGGGCGGCATGGACGTGGCCGCCGCCGGCCTGATGCGCATGGGGCAGGACAAGGGCCTGGACTTCTACCATATGCTGCAGGACCGCACGCTGGAGTTCTTGCAGGCGGCCGGAGGGTCGGACCCTCAGGCGTAGGCGCAGGCCCGCGGCAGAGCGACGCCCGGAAATGCGGTTCGGCGCCGGTCCGGGTGTCCGTTTCGTGACGATGGGCTGATTTGCGAAAATTATTTCGCCCCGCTCTGGGATAATGTGCATAACGTGTAAACCCTGTGCCGAAGGAGGCCGACGCTGGGACTGAACGCCTACTTGGTCATGCAGCTGGTATGCCTGCTGGTGCTGCTTGCGGTGCAATCGCAGGTTCTTCAAGGTACCCACATGGACCGGACCGTGCGCCGGGCGCTGGTGGGTGCGTTCTTCGTGTCCATGGGCGTGCTGCTGGCCGAGTCCGCGCTGGTGGTGGCCAACTACTTCCAGATGGAGCAGGCCATGGTCGCAGCCGATCTGGTGAAGTGCCTGCTTGCCCCGGCGGTGCCATGCCTTCTGGCCCTGGCCGCATCCTTGGAGCGGCGCCTGTTCCCGACCGTCGTCATCCTGAGCGCCAACGCCGCCCTGCAGCTGGGCAGGCTTGCCTTCGTTTCCGATCTTCCCGCATCCGTCCACGACGGCCCCTGGTTCCTGGCAACCGCGCTGCCCCTGGCGGCGGCGTTCGTTCTGCTGGCCGTTGAGCTGTACCTGGCCGGCAAGGAGCGCGGATGCCCTCGCGGCACGTCGGTGTTCATGCTCATGCTGGTGGCCTTTGCCTGCCTGGTCATGCCGCTGGTCAGCGTCGACCTGCACATAACCGGCCTGACCCTGACCGCTGTCAGCGGCCTTCTGCTTTCCTACGGCACCTACTTCGCCGTGGCCGACGCCGTGCTGGCGCTGGACCGCAGCCAGCAGGAAAGCGTGGACTGGGAACGAATCAACCAGGCTCTGACCAGGGATTACGTTACCTGCCATCTGATCGACCTTCCGCAGGACAGCATCCGCACCGTCACCTCCACGGACCTGGTGGAGGAGCTGCTTGCCCAGGAGGAGGGCGTTTCCGCCAAGTTCCGCCGGGTCATGGTCGAGCTGGTCACCGAGTACTACCTGGACAAGATGCTGCTGTTCGTGGACTTCGAGACCCTGGGCGACCGCCTGCGCGGCCGCTCTTCCATCTCCTTTGACTTCGAGGGGCGCGTCAGCGGCTGGTGCCGCGCGTCCTTCCACGTGCTGCGGGCCGACCGCTGGGGCAACCCGGTGGAGCTGGCGTTCATGGTCATCAGCATTGACGAGCAGAAGCGCAATGAAGCCGAGCTGCTGGCCAAGTCCACCGTGGACTCCCTGACCGGCCTGCATAACCAGCGCGCCTTCCATGACGAGCGCGCCTCCTGGGAGGGCAAGGAGCTGCCGGCGGAGCTGGCGGTGGTCAGCCTGGACGCCAACGAGCTGAAGAGCGTCAACGACACCTTCGGCCATGATGCCGGCGACGACTTGCTGCGTGACATGGGCGGCCTCATCAAGGAGGCCTTCGGAGCCAAGGGAACCTGCTTCCGCACGGGCGGCGACGAGTTCTGCGTGGTGGCCCGCGCCACCTCCCAGGAGCTCCAGGAATGCGGCGAGCGCCTGAACGAGCTGGCTGCCGGCTGGAAGCATGACAAGGTCAAGTCCATGGCCGTGTCCTGGGGCTTCGCCGTTGCGGGCGAAAACCCCGGCGTTGATTTCGCCCAGCTGTGCCGAGAGTCCGACCAGCGCATGTACGCCGCCAAGCGCGCGTACTACGAGCAGAAGGGAATTGACCGCCGTCGCCGTTAGGGCGTACGCTGGGAGCGGTTGCCGGTTTGCTGCTCGAGGAGGGTCCCATGGCGGTTGTGTTCGTGGTCGAAGACGATGACGCGCTGCGCTCCGAGCTGTGCGCGCTGCTGGACCTGGAGGGATTCGAGCATCGGGTGGCCTGCGATTTCGGGCGGGCCGCAGAGGAGATCCTGGCGGCAGGTCCTGACTGCGTGATCATGGATGCCATGCTGCCGGGGATCGACGGGCGCGTCATTGCCCGCAAGGTGAAGGCCGCCTCCGATGTCCCCGTTATCATGCTGACCTGCCTTGACTCCGAGTTCGACGAGGTCACCGCCCTGAACCAGGGCGCCGACGACTATCTGACCAAGCCCTATAGGCCCGCCGTGCTCATGGCGCGGGTCCATGCGCTGCTGCGCCGGCGCGGCCAGGGACAGCAGCGGCTGTTGTCCCATGGGGGCGTGAGCCTGGACGCGGGCTCCGGCCGCGTGTCCTGCGGTGATCGCAGCGCTGACCTGACCCGCAACGAGGTCCGCATCCTGGGCGCGGGGCGGGCAGCGTGGTGTCGCGCCAGGAGATCATGTGCGAGCTGTGGGAGTCCGACGCCTTCGTGGACGACAACACCCTGACGGTGAACGTGAACCGCCTGCGGAAGGCCCTGCAGTCCATAGGCGCTCCGGCCGACTACGTGCGGACCCGACAGGGCGAAGGGTACCTGGTATGAGGACCTTCACGCTGGGGAGCTTCCTGCGGGACCGGCTGCCCGTGCTGGTGCTGGGGGCGGCGGGTGCGTTTGCCCTGGCGCTCGTGGCCCGGGTGCTGGGCGTGAACGCGGCGGGGTCCGCGGTGCTGGGAGGGTTTTTCGCCCTGATGCTTGTTTCCCTGCTGGCCTGGGACTTTGCCCGACGGGTGCGGTTCTATGGGGAGCTGGAGGCCATGCTGGGGGAGCTGGAGCACGCGTACTACCTGACGTCCTTGCTGGACCGGCCTGGCTTCCTGGACGGGCAGCTGCTGTATGACGCCTGCCAGGCGGTCATATGCGCCGACGGCGCGGACCTGGCGGCGGAGCGGGAGGCTGCACGGAAAATCCGCGCCCAGCGACCTTTTCTTTGATTTTTGCCAGTTGTGCGAAGAATCTGGTGCGGGGCGGTGCCGTCGAGCGGGCTCCGGTCAGTCGTGCGAAGTTTTTGGCGTGGACCCTGGATGGTCGTGCGAAGAAATGGGTGCGGGGGCTACGGCCGTGCGAAGAAACGGGCGAAAGAGCCTGGGAAAACTTCGCACGGCCGGTGGGCGGGCTCGGCGCGGGCGGCTCGCGGGTCTTGCGCATACCCCCAGGGGGTATATAATAGCGGGCGAAAGATAACGAGGGCACGGTGCTGACGTGATTCGTCCGCACCGTGCCCGTGCGCAGATCGGAGGCCCCATGACCGAGCAGAAGGAGTGCTGCTGCCGTCACAAGGAAACCCCGCGGGACGCTGAGTTCCAGGCGGACCTGCAGAAGCGGCTGAACCGGGCCATCGGCCAGCTGAACGGCGTCAAGGCCATGATCGACGACAACCGCTACTGCGGCGACGTGCTGACCCAGCTTGCCGCTGCCGAAAGCGCCGTGCGCAAGGTCAGCCAGCTGATCCTGATCAACCACATGCACACCTGCGTGGTGGAGCAGGTGCGCCGTGGCAACGACCAGGTCATTGACGAGGCGCTGCAGCTCATGGCGCGGTTCCAGCGCTAGGGAGAGGTGACGCGCATGAGCGATTCCCGGATGTTCGACGTAACCGGCATGACCTGTGCGGCGTGCTCGGCTCGCGTGGAGAAGGCGGCGGGCGGCGCGCCCGGCGTGCAGAAGGTGGCCGTGAACCTGCTGAAGAACTGCATGGAGGTGACCTTCGCCGCCGACGCCGACCACGACGCCGTGACCGCGGATGTCTGCGCGGCCGTGGAGGCCGCCGGCTACGGTGCCGCCCCGCGGGTGGCTGCCGGCGCTTCCGGCGCTGCTGTGGCAGCTCCGGCCCACGACCCGGCCGCTGCGGCTGCGGCGGAGGCGGCAGCCGTTCGCAGGCGGCTGATCGTGAGCATAGTTTTCGCCCTGCCTTTGTTCTACGTGGACATGGGGCACATGTGGGGCTGGCCGCTGCCCGGCTGCTTCCAGGGCCACGCCAACGCCATGACCTTCAGCCTGACCCAGTTCCTGCTGGTCATTCCCATCGTGGCCGTGAACTTCAAGTTCTTCCGCAACGGCTTCCGCAGCCTGGCCCACGGCACGCCCACCATGGACACGCTGGTGGCCCTGGGCGCCACGGCCAGCATGCTGTGGAGCGTGGTGCGGCTGTACGGCGTGGGTATCTGCCTGGGTGCGGGCGATCTGGAGGGCGCCCATGCGGCGGCCATGGACCTGTACTTCGAAGGCGCCGGTATGATCCTGACCCTGATCACGTTGGGCAAGTTCTTCGAGGCCCGGGCCAAGGGACGCACCACGCAGGAGCTGACTGCGCTGGCGGATCTTTCGCCCAAGGTGGCGGTGCTGCTGGCCGACGACGGATCCGAATCCGACGTTCCCGTGGAGCAGGTCCAGGTAGGCGACGTGCTGGTGGTCCGGGCGGGCGCGTCCGTTCCCGTGGACGGCGTGGTGCTGGAAGGCGCGGCTGCGGTGGACGAAAGCGCTCTGACGGGCGAAAGCCTGCCCGTTGAGAAGGCGCCCGGCGCCGCGGTGACCGGCGGCACCGTGAGCACGTCCGGCTACTTCACCATGCGCGCCACGGCGGTGGGCGATCAGACCGCGCTGGCCCAGATCATCCGGCTGGTGGACGACGCCACCAGCTCCAAGGCGCCTATCCAGCGGGTGGCCGACCGTATCAGCGGCGTGTTCGTGCCGGCGGTCATAGCCATTGCGGTGGCGGTGTTCGCGGTGTGGCTGGTGGTCAGTGGCGGCGACTGGACGGCGGCGGTGGTTCACGGCATCAGCGTGCTGGTCATCAGCTGCCCGTGCGCGCTGGGCCTGGCAACGCCCACCGCCATCATGGTGGGCACCGGTCGCGGCGCGCGGCAGGGCATCCTGATCAAGAGCGCCGAGATCCTGGAGTCCGCCCATGACGTGCGCACGGTGGTGCTGGACAAGACCGGCACCCTGACCACGGGGCAGCCCATCGTCACCGACGTGCTGCCTGCGGAGGGCGTGGAGCGGGGCGACCTGCTCATGCTGGCCAACGGCCTGGAACGCAAGAGCGAGCATCCGCTGGCCCGCGCCGTGTGCGCGTACCTGGCCGAGCAGGGGGCTGACGTGCTGCCCACCCGCGACTTCACCCAGGTGCCGGGCCGTGGCCTGACCGCCATGGTGGAGGGCGCGCCGGCGCTGGCCGGCAACCGCGCGCTCATGGAGGAGCACGGCATTGCCCTGGGCCCGCTGGAGGAGCGCGCCGCCGCGTTGGCGGAGCAGGGGCGCACGCCGCTGTTCTTCGCGTGGGACGGCATGCTGCTGGGTGTGATAGCCCTGGCGGACCAGGTGAAGCCCACCAGCGCCCAGGCGGTGGCCGAGCTGCGGGCCATGGGCATCCGCACGGTCATGCTCACGGGCGACAACCCCCGTACCGCCGCGGCCATTCAGGCCCAGGTGGGCGTGGATGAGGTCGTCGCCGGCGTGCTGCCCGCGGGCAAGGAGGCCCACGTGCGGCAGCTGGCCCAGGACGGCAAGGTGGCCATGGTGGGCGACGGCGTCAACGATGCCCCCGCCCTGGCCCGCGCCGACGTGGGCGTGGCCATCGGCGCCGGCACGGACGTGGCACTGGAGAGCGCCGACGTGGTGCTGACCCGCAGCGACCTGCTGGACGTGCCGGCGGCCATCCAGCTGTCCCGGGCCACGCTGCGCAACATCAAGCAGAACCTGTTCTGGGCGCTGTTCTACAACGCCATCTGCATTCCGGTGGCAGCCGGCGCCTTGAGTCCGCTGGGCGTGGTGCTCACGCCGGACCTGGCCGCTGCGGCCATGAGCTGCAGCAGCATCTGCGTGGTGTGCAACGCCCTGCGCCTGCGGCGGTGGAAGCCCAAGTGGACGAAAATTTCGTCCTGAGAATAGAAATCCGATCGAAAGGAACCAACATGAGCCTGTTCAGCGCAAAGCAGACGGTGACCCTGAGCGTGCTGGGGATGCACTGCCCCAAGTGCGTGGCCCGCGTGACCGAGGCCCTGGAGGCGGCCGATGGCGTCACGTCCGTGCAGGTCAGCCTGGAGCAGGAAAACGCCGTGGTCGAGGGCCGCGGCCTTGATGCGGAGGCCCTGGTGGCCGTGGTCAACGAGCTGGGCTTCCAGGCATCCCTGGCATAGGGGTTGGGCTGCGGCGCGCTATCATGGGGTGGCGCGCCGCAGCGCGTTGTTTTGCGACCTGGAAAGAAAGGCAGTCTATGCAGTACGGCGAAATCGTTTTCGGCACCTTCGTGAGCCGGCCCAACCGCTTCGTGGCCCAGGTGCTGCTGGACGACCCGGCGCCGGATGCCGCGGCTGCCGCGGGTGCGGGCGCGGGCTCGCGCGCGACTGGCGCCGCAGCCGCAGCCGAGCCGGTCACCGTGCATGTGAAGAACACCGGCCGGTGCCGCGAGCTGCTGGTCCCCGGCTGCAAGGTGGTGCTGGAGCGCGCCGCCAACCCCAACCGCAAGACCCCCTATGACCTGGTGGGCGTGTACAAGGTCACCCCCGAGCACCCGGAGGGACGGCTGTTCAACATAGACAGCCAGGCTCCCAACAAGGTGGTGGCCGAATGGCTGGCCGACCAGGGGTATGACCTTGTCAAGCCGGAGCATCGCTTCGGGGACTCCCGCGTGGACTTCTACATGGAGCGCACGGTCGACGGCCGGCTCCAGCGCTGCCTGCTGGAGGTCAAGGGCTGCACCCTGGAGGTGGACGGCGTGGGATACTTCCCCGACGCCCCCACCGAGCGCGGCGTCAAGCACCTGCGGGAGCTCACCGCCGCCCAGCAGCAGGGATACGAGTGCACCGTGGCCTTCGTCATCCAGATGGAGGGCGTGTCCGACGTGCGGCCCAACGTGGCCACCCATCCCGAGTTCGGCCAGGCCCTGGACCAGGCCCGCGCTGCAGGCGTGCGCATCCTGCCGCTCATGTGCCAGGTCCGCCCGGACTCCCTGCGTATCGTCGAAGCGGGGGAGTAGGCGGGCGAAATCGCCGCCCGCAACGGTCGCAGTAAGCTTCGTCCGCTACAGCGCGGTCATGCGGACGCTCATGTCCAGGGGCTTGGCGAAGTGCAGGCAGGTGGTGGCCAGGCCGTCCACGCCGGTGGCGGCGTACTCGGTGGCGTTGGTCAGGTTCACGCCGCCGGCAGCAACGATGGTGATGCGCGGGTTGATGGCCCGCAGCTGCGGCACCAGCGCGGCGATCTGATCCGCGGGCGCCTTGTCCAGCTGCACGCCGTCAACGCCGGCTTCCACCAGGCGCGGTGCGTCGGCTACGGAGCACTCCACGAACAGCTTCTTTTCGCACAGCTTGCAGCGTAGCTCGGGCAGGTCGGCAATGAACTTGTCCAGCCCGCCGTAGAAGGTCAGGTGGTGGTCGAAGACCAGGGCGGTCTCGCTCAGGCCCAGGCGATGCGGGAACGCGCCGCCGGCCAGCAGGGCCTTGGTGTCCATGGCCTTGGTGCCGGGCATGCGCTTGCGGGTGGTCAGCACGTGGCAGCGGGGGTTGCCGGCGTGGGTCAGCTCCACCATGCGGCGGGCCTTGGTGGCCAGCGCCGAGTAGTACTCGAACACGTTCAGGCAGCACTTCCAGCCCATGTGCAGGCCGGCGGCGGTGCCCTCCACGGTCATGAAGGTCTGGCCAGCGCTCAGCTGGGTGCCGGTGGGCAGGTAGTCCACCACGGTCACGCCTAGCTTGGCGAACACGCGAGCGGCTTCCTCGGTGCCGCAGAGCACGGCGTCCTCGCGGGTGAAGTACTCCATGCGGCCGCGCTCGGCGCCAATGCCCAGCACATGGGTGGTCAGGTCCAGGCTGGGGACGTCGTCGGCGATGAGTTCTTCGATGAAGCTTTCGGGAATGTACATGTGCGGTCCTTTCGGAGTCGGCAGGTGCGGGCTGTGGTGCGGTCGGCTGTTTCGTCCCCTTAGTCCCGGGCGCGGAGCTCCCAGAAGGCCACGGCGCTGGCGGCCGCCACGTTCAGGGAGTCCACGTCGTGGGCCATGGGGATGCGCACGGTGTAGTCGCAGGCGGCGATGGTGCGGCTGGCCAGGCCATCGCCTTCGGTTCCCAGCACCATGGCCAGCTTGGGGTGCTGCGTCAGCGCGGGGTCGCCCAGGGCCAGCGAGTCGTCGGACAGCGCCAGCGCCAGCGTGGTGAAGCCGTGCTCCTTCAGCAGCGGCAGGCCGGTGGCGGCCCAGTCGCCGTCGGGCGCGTCTTCGCCGATGCGGGCCCACGGCACCTGGAACACGGTGCCCATGGAAACGCGGGCGGCGCGCCGATAGAACGGGTCGTGGCAGCGGGGCGTCACCAGCACGGCGTCCACGCCCAGGGCGGCGGCACTGCGGAAGATGGCGCCCACGTTGGTGTAGTTGGTCACGTCCTCCAGCACGGCCACGCGGCGGGCGGTGCGCAGCAGCTCCGCGGCGGGGGTGGGGGCGGGGCGCAGGAACGTGGTCAGCGGGCCGCGGGTCATCTGGTAGCCGGTCAGGGCCAGACGCTGCTCCGGCGTGGCCACGAAAACGGGTAGGTCCGGCACGGCGGCCTCCAGCTGCTCGATGACGTCGCGGCTGGACTCCAGCCACCTGGGCTCGATGAGCACGCAGTACGGCGTCAGCCCGGCGGCCAGTGCCCGCAGGGTCACGTTGGCGGACTCGGCCACCAGCAGGCCGTCGTTGACGCGGTCGTCTCCGGTGGCCAGGCTCAGCCCCAGCAGCTGCTTGGGGTCACGCAGCTCGGAGTCGGTCATGGCGCCGAACGCCCGCAGCCGCGGCTCGTTCACGTCTTCAAGCGGGATGATGGGCATGGGTTTCCTCCTTGGTTCGTAGCCATTGTATACAATGGGTCGGACGAAAGCGCCGCTCCGAACCGCGGACGTGGCTTTCGCCCGCTGATGTAGTTTGCTGACGTAGCACGCGCCGCCGAGGGAAGAAGGAGACCACATGTCGCTGGAGGATGCACGCAAGGGAATCGACCGCATTGACCCGCAGATCCGCGCGCTGCTCATGGAGCGCATGGACTGCTCCGTGCAGGTGGTTCGCGCAAAGCAGGAGGCGGGCAGCACCACCATCTACCGGGCGGACCGGGAGGCGCAGATCCTGGAGCGGCTGGGGCAGGACGTTCCCGCGGACCGGCGTGCGCCGTACCTGAGCGTGGTGCGCAAGGTCATGGAGACCAGCCGCATGTATCAGTACGGCATCCTGTACGACGACGATCCCGCCGTGTTCGACCTGGTCAGCGGCCATGAGCTGTGCGATCAGCCCAGCGAGCGCGTGATCGTGCGTCTGGCACGGCCCGACCAGCCGGGCTCCCTGGGGGCGGTGCTGAGCATGATCGGCGACCACGGCTTCAACGTGGAGCGCCTGGAGCAGCTGGACCCGGAGGCAGGGGAGGGCGCCGGCCTGATAGCCTTCCGGCTTACCCTGCGCGCGGACGTGAGCCAGGTGCCGGCCCGCAAGCTGCTGTTCCAGCTGGCCAAGGAGTGCGCGGAGTTCGCCGTCGAATCTTGCGAGTAGCGCCTCTGCGTTGCAGGGCTGGCGGAGGGGCTGCTGGCGCGCCGTCGGTGACGGCTGGCGACCTGCCGTTTCTTTCGTCCCAATCAACGGGTTGCGCGGACCTGGGGCGGGGCTGCGTGATAAACTCAACCCATCTATGTACCAACTCTGTGCGAAAGGAAGAGGCATGGCAGATCTGCTTGAGCTTCTGAAGAGCAACCCGTATCCCGGCCGCGGCATCGTGGTGGGCAAGGACTGCGTGTACTACTGGATCATGGGCCGCAGCTCCAACAGCCGCAACCGCATCTTCTGCCTGGAAGAGGACGGCATCCGCACCGAAGCGTTCGATCCGTCCAAGCTGGAGGATCCGAGCCTGATCATCTACCATCCGGTCCGCAAGGTCGACGGCGCGCTGATCGTGACCAACGGCGACCAGACCGACACCATCCGCGACCTGGGCTGGCGCGAAGGCTGCATGGCCCGCGAGTACGAGCCCGACGCACCGAACTTCACCCCGCGCATTTCCGCGTACATCCGCGAGGACGGTACCTTCGAGATCTCCATCCTGAAGCACAACGACGGCACCTGCCAGCGCAACTTCTTCTGCTACGAGGGCGTCGAGGAGGGCAACGGCTACTTCATCAGCACCTACCAGGGCGACGGCAACCCGCTGCCGACCTTCGCCGGCGAGCCCATCAAGGTGGACATGCCCGCGCCGGAGCAGGTGTGGGAGGCCCTGAACGCCGACAACAAGGTGTCCCTGTACGCCAACGTGGGCGGCAAGGTCACCCTGTGGAACAAGAACCAGGGTCAGTAATTTAGGACTGAACGGAGCCGGGCGCGGGGCGTTCGGCTCCCTTACCTATATATGAGGAGCACTACATGAACGAATTCGAGCTGAAGTACGGCCTGAATCCCAACCAGAAGCCGGCCAAGATCTACATGAAGGACGGTTCCGACCTGCCCATCACCATCCTGAACGGCCGCCCGGGCACCATCAACCTGATGGACGCCTTCAACAGCTGGCAGCTGGTGAAGGAGATCAAGGAGGCCACCGGTCTGCCGGCCGCCGCTTCCTTCAAGCATGTTTCGCCCTCCGGCGCAGCCGTGGGCAAGCCGCTGTCCGACATTGACAAGCAGATCTACTTCGTTGACCCGGAGCTGGAGCTGACCCCGCTGGCCTGCGCGTACATCCGCGCCCGCGGTGCGCATCGCCTGTGCTCCTACGGTGACTGGGCCGCCCTGTCCGACGTGTGCGACGCCGCCACCGCCACTTACCTGAAGACCGAGGTCTCCGACGGCATCATCGCTCCCGGCTACACCGAGGAGGCGCTGGAGATCCTGAAGACCAAGAAGAAGGGCAACTACTGCGTGATCCAGATGGATCCCGACTACGTTCCCGCCGTTCAGGAGTGCCGCGACATCTACGGCGTCACCTTCGAGCAGGGTCGCAACAACTTCACCATCGACAAGAGCCAGTTCGACAATATGGTGACCGAGAACAAGGACCTGCCCGAGGACGCTCAGACCGACCTGCTGGTTGCCCTGCTGACCCTGAAGTACACCCAGTCCAACTCCGTGGTGTTCGTCAAGGACGGCCAGACCATCGGCGTGGGCGCCGGCCAGCAGAGCCGCGTGCACTGCGTGCGCCTGGCGGGCGAAAAGGCCGACTTCTGGTATCTGCGCCAGCATCCGAAGGTCCTGAGCCTGCCGTGGGTCGAGGGCGTGCGCCGCGCTGACCGCGACAACGCCATTGACGTGTACATCTCCAACGACTACGAGGACGTGCTGGCCGACGGCGTGTGGCAGCAGACCTGGACCTCCAAGCCGGAGGTGCTGACCCTGGAGGAGAAGAAGGAGTGGCTGAAGTCCCTGGACGGCGTGGCCGTGGGCTCCGACGCATTCTTCCCGTTCGGCGACAGCATCGAGCGCGCTGCCAAGTCCGGCGCCAAGTACATTGCCGAGCCGGGCGGTTCCATCCGTGACGACAACGTCATCGAGACCGCCAACAAGTACGGCATCGCCATGGCCTTCACCGGCATGCGCCTGTTCCATCACTAGGGCCGAAGGCGCGCCGACGAAACCAAGCGATACCCCGTAGCGAAGCGAAGGGGGGTTGCGCAGTGTTTCGGAGGCATGGGGCGCCGAGGTCATTTTGGGCCGAAGGCGCGCCGACGAAGCTCCGCAGCCTTTCGCGCACCAGAGGGGAAAGCCCCTTCTTGCTGTGAATTAGAAGTGCCGCTCGACCTGCGGGTCGGGCGGCACTTCTGCGTTTTGGGGGAGGATGTTTGGCGTTTAGCTGCGGGCGAAAGCCAGGCAGTCGTAGCGCACGGCCTTGCCGCTGATCTGGTACGCGGGCTTCATGCCGGCCAGGAACGGGCCCTTGGGCGGCCGCTTTACCACGATCTTGCGGGGCTGCGCGGCAATGGCGGCATCGAGCAGCGCCTCTTCGTCGCCGCAGGGCTGCTCCAGATGATGCAGCAGCTGGAACTTCTTCTTCACCGATGCGCTCTTGGTCCGTTCCGGGAACATGGGGTCCAGCAGCACCACGTCGGGCTGCTCGTCCAGGTGGGGCAGGGCGTCCACGCTGCTTTCCAGCCGCAGTTCCATGCGGGCGGCAATGTCTGCCAGCGCAGGGTCAACTGTGGCGCGGCGCAGCGCGTCCTCCAGCAACGCTCCGATGACCGGGTCGTACTCGAACATGATCACGCGGAATCCCGCGGCGGCCAGCAGCAGCGCATCCTCACCCAGGCCGGCGGTGGCGTCCACGGCCAGCGGCGGCACGTCCCAGGTGCCTGCGCCCTTGATGCGCGCGGCCTTGACCAGCAGCTCCTGCTGCAGCTTGCCGGGCTTCAGGCGGGGGAGCAGGCGGGAAAAGTCGCCGCGCAGCTCCATTTCGCCCCCTGACAAGGTGACTCCCCGGGCGTCCACGCGCAGGTGGATCGGGGCTTCTTCCAGACTCGGCGGCTCGGTGGCGCAGGTCGCGCCCAGACGCTCGGCCAGCTCCTTGGCCCGCTCAAGGCACGACGGCTCGGCCGCCACCACGGTCAGGTCGGCGGGCTGGAGGATGACTCTGTTCTTGCTGTTGCTCATGGGCTCGATTGTACCCGAAGGCGATTCAGTCAAGCGCCGCGGTTTGGCGTCCGCCGAACCGGGCTCGGTGCTCCCGGCCCAAGGGGTAGAATGACATCAGGAAAACCTAGCGACCCAAGGAGGACCCGTGGACGCAGCCGAAAAGCGCTATCTGGAGCTTCTGTCCCACACGTACCCGACCGCCGCCGATGCATCCGCCCAGCTCATCCAGCTGCAGGCCCGCCTGGCAGCCCCCAAGCCCACGGAGCTCTACGCCTCCGACGTCCACGGCGAGTTCGCTGCCTTCAGCCACATCCTCCGCAACGGCTGCGGCGCCGTCCGCGCTGCCGTGGCCGCTGCGCTGCCGGATCTGGCCCTCGCGGAGCAGGACGCTGTGGTGACGCTGATCTGCTATCCCCGCCGCAAGGCCGCTTTTGAGCAGGGCGAAAGCGCCGCTGCTGCTGGCGCTGCCGACGCTGCCGACGCCGGCGACGCCTGGCTGGCGACCGCCTTGGAGCGCCTGGTCGCCGTGGCTGCCCACGTGGCTGCCGGTGCCGATCGGGCCGCGACGCTGAGCGGCCTGCCCCAGGACCTGGTCCCGGTGATGGAGCTGCTCCTGGCCGGCGCCGCTCCTCAGCGCGCTGCCGCTCTGGCCGCCGCCGTGGAAACCGGCCGCGGCGTGGATCTGCTGGAGGCGCTAGCCCAGGTCATCCAGAGTCAGTGCGTGTCCCAGGTCCACCTGGTGGGCGACGTCTACGACCGCGGCCCCGCCCCCGATGCCATCATGGACGAGCTCATGGAGCACCCCGCCGTTGACGTGCAGTGGGGCAACCACGACGTGGTCTGGATGGGCGCGGCCCTGGGCCAGCGCGGCTGCATCGCCCACGTGGTCCGCAACTGCGCCCGCTACGGCAACCTGTCCATCTTGGAGGACGCCTACGGCATCAACCTGCGGCCTTTGGCGGATTTCGCCCTACGCGCCTATGCGGACGACCCCTGCGTGGCCTTCGGCCTGAAGGGCAGCCCCGACCTGCCGCCGGCGGAGCTGGAGCTGAACGTGAAGATCCAGAAGGCCATGGCCATCCTGCAGTTCAAGGTGGAGGCTGCGCTGATCGACGAGTACCCTGAGTTCGGCCTGGCTGACCGCAAGCTGCTGGACAAGATCGACCACGACGCCGGCACCGTGGTGGTGGACGGCGTGACCTACGAGCTCACCGACCGGGTGTTCCCCACGGTGGACCCGAGCGACCCCTTTGCCCTGACGCCTGACGAGGAAGCGGTCATGGAGTCCCTGGAGCAGGCCTTCACCGGCAGCCAGCTGCTCCAGCGCCACATGGGCTTCTTCCTGGAGCGCGGCAGCCTGTATCGGATCAGCAACGGCACCCTGGCCCTGCACGCCTGCGTGCCGCTGAACCCCGACGGCACCCTGCTGCAGACCAACGTGTTCGGCCGCGTCTGCGCCGGCCGCGCCCTGTACGACGAAATGCAGCGCTACGTCTACGCCGCCTTTGACGACCCCGATCCGGCCATGTGCAAGCGCGGCCGCGACCTGCTGTGGTACCTGTGGCTGGGCCCGGGCTCGCCGCTGTTCGCCAAGAGCAAGATGGCCACCTTCGAGCTTTACCTGATTGCTGACAAGGCGGCTCGCAAGGAGGTCAAGAACCCGTTCTACTCGCTGCTGGACGACCCGGCGGTGTTGGGCCGCATCTTCGCGGACTTCGGCATGGACCCGGCAACCGCGCGCCTGATCTGCGGCCACGTGCCGGTGAAGGTCAAGGACGGCGAGGATCCCATCTGCGCCGACGGTCGCGTGCTCC
This sequence comes from Coriobacteriia bacterium, assembly GCA_030526515.1. Taxonomy (GTDB): domain Bacteria; phylum Actinomycetota; class Coriobacteriia; order Coriobacteriales; family Eggerthellaceae; genus SUG1186. Next base: position 3,111 of record JAUNCQ010000010.1, on the reverse strand, counting down.
GCATTGACGGCGGCTTCTCCGCGGCGTACCAGAAGACCACGGGCATTGCCGGCATGACGGTGGTGAGCGACGCCACGGGCGTGCGCCTGGCCACCCACCAGCCCCTGGAGTCCACGGCGGCGGCTGTCGAGCGCAACCTGGACGTGGTCTCCGAGTTCCGCGTGGTCCAGGAGGCCGCTGCGCCCCTGACCGTGGCCCAGACCGACGAGGGCCGCGAGCTCATGGCGCTGGCCGACGACCTGCGCGCGCTTCTGGCCGCCTATGATTCGGGCGAAATCCAGCAGGGCTAGGGGAGGGATTCCTTGGCGGTCCACTCGAAGTCGACGGCCAGGTCCTTGAAGCAGTCTTCGCAGATCCACTCGTGGCGAGGGCCGTTCTGGGCCAGGTAGCCCGCGGAGCCCTCCGATAGTTTCGCCCAGCAGAATGCGCAGTGGTCGTGGTCGGAGATGGCTTCGGTTGGATCGGGGCTTCCAGGCTCGTAGGTCAGGGTGGGGCTCCCGCTCCAGGACTCATGCAGGAGTTCGAGCCCACGAAGCCAGTCCTGCGTGTTGCCTCGAATGCGCCAATCCTGCATGCCGACTCCTTTGATGAGAGGTTTATATTCTCTGATAGGGATAATATACCAGGCTGCTGGACGCTGGATGCAGATACTGAGGGCGTGTGGTTTACGGTCGTGCGAAGTTTTTGGCGGCGCCGGAGCCCGTTTCTTCGCACGGTAGACATCTTCGGGGCCGAAATTTCGCACGGTCGGGGCTTTCGCCCAGGAAAAACTTCGCACAAATGAAAGCGGCGCCCCGGGATGGGGCACCGCTTGCTATACGCGGGAAATGTTGCGCGGGGTGGGACGAAAGCCCTGGTCCGCTAGATGTCCATGGCTGCGTGGAATGCCTCGTAGGTGGCGTTGGTGATGGTGCGGGCCGCCACAGCGTCGCCGACCACGCGCACGAAGGGAGCGGAGTCGCGCAGTGCGTCCACGGCCTCCTCGCGGGGGCGCTGGCCCAGGGCGCAGACCACGGTGTCGGCCGGCACGAACTCGTCATGCTCGCCGTCGGACATGACCACGCCGTCCACGCGGACCTCGTTCACGCGGAAGCCCTGGTGCACGTGGATGCCGTTGCGCTCGATCTCCTTCAGCAGGATGGGGCGATGGCGGATGTTGCAGTCCTTGGCCAGCGGGCTGCGCTGGGCAATGTGGACCTCCTTGCCCTTGGAGGCCATGAGCAGGGCGCACTCGCAGCCGGTCAGGCCGCCGCCCATGATGAACACGCGGTCGCCGACCTCGGCGCCATCCAGGTAGATGTCGTCCACCAGCAGCACTTTCGCCCCGTCGGCAACGGGCATGGGCGGCATGACGGCCTCGGAGCCCACGGCAATGATCACGGCGTCGGGGTTCACGGCCTCGGCGTACGCGGCGTCCACGCGGGTGTTCAGGCGGATCTCCACGCCCTCCTTCTGGCACAGGCGCGCGTAGGTCACGCCCAGCTCGAACATGTCGTGCTTGAAGGGGATGGCCCACTCGGCGCGCAGGATGCCGCCCAGCTCGGACTCGGCCTCGCACAGGATGACCTCATGGCCGCGCTGGCGAGCGGTCACCGCGGCCACCATGCCGGCGATGCCGCCGCCGACCACCAGCACGCGCTTGCGGCGGTTGGGCGAAACCGGCACCACCTCGTAGCCTTCCAGCTCGCGGCCGATCAGCGGGTTCACGGCGCAGCGGCGGGTCTGGGTCATGGCGCGCTCGGCCATGCACACGTAGCAGCGCAGGCACTTCACGACCTCGTCGCCGCGGTTGGCCTCGACCTTGGACGGCAGCATGTGGTCGGCCAGCAGGGCACGGCCCATGTAGACCAGGTCGGCCTTGCCGTCGGCGATGATTTGCTCCATCTGCTCCGGGTCGGACAGGCCGCCCAGGGTGGCCACCGGCTTGCTGACGTGCTTGCGGATCTCCTCCGCCAGGTACACGTTGCAGCCGTGGTCCAGGAACATGCTGGGGTGGGTCACGCCGAAGCCGAACTGGTAGCTGCCGGCGGAAACGTGGATCAGGTCGCAGTAGTCCTCCAGCGCCTGGGCAATGCGCACGCCTTCGTCCAGGTCATAGCCGCCGTCGAACAGCTCGGAGCCGCTCATGCGGATTTCGATGGGGAAGTTGCGGCCGCACTTTTCGCGAATGGCCGTCAGTACCTCGCGGGCCAGGCGGGTGCGGTTCTCCAGGCTGCCGCCGTACTCGTCGGTGCGCTTATTAAAGTAGGGCGAAAGAAACTGGTTGATCAGCCAGCCGTGGCCGCAGTGCAGCATGCACATCTGGAAGCCGGCGCGCTGGGCCAGGGCCGCGCCCTCGGCGTAGGCGGCGACGATGTCGTCGATCTGCTCCTTGGTCAGGGCCTTCACCTTCATGCCGTCGGGGCGCACGCCGTCGCTGGGGCCGTACTGGCACAGCTCGCCCTTGCCGTCCTTGTCCACCATGTAGGTGCCGGCGTACTGGCCGGAGTGGGACAGCTCGATGCTGGGGATGGACCCGTGGCGGCGGATAGCGTCGGCCACGTAGGTGAACGCGCCCAGCTGGCCGATGGTCTTCAGGCTCAGGTGCAGCATCTGGGAGCCGTCGGTCTCCGGATGAACCACCAGCTCGGACACGGTCACGATGGCAGCGCTGCCCTTGGCGCGGGCCTCGTAGAAGCCCAGGGTGCGCGGGCCGGGCGTGCCCTCGCGGTCGATGTCGGTGGCGCCCATGGGGGCGGAGCACATGCGGTTGCGCAGCGTCAGGTTGCCGATCTTAAGGGGCTTGCAAAGGTTCGGATAGTCCCTCTTCATACCATCTCTTTCTCTATGGGCGAAAACTAGGTCAAAGTAAGCGCTCCCGTATAGGGGAGCGCAGGAAATGATGACACATTTTCCCACCGCCGCGTTGCTCCTGCACGGGGATTACAAACTTGCTACCAACCCGCAACCTGCGGGCGGGGCGTGCTTCGCGGTCGCCCGGCTCTTCGCGGCCGCCCACCACGCCCTTCGCGCGCTCCGCGGCGCGCACGTGCCCGGCCCGCGCCCGGCCCCGACCTTGGCCCCGGCTCGCGGCGCGCCCGCGGTCCCCGGCCCGGCCCGTGGCCCCGGCTC
>JAUNCQ010000067.1 GCA_030526515.1 Coriobacteriia bacterium | reverse complement strand
GTCCTGACCAGGGGGCCCTGCATGAAAGCGGACACACTTTTTTGCCTATAACCCGCGACTGCGGCGGCGGATGTGGCGTGGATGCGGAGGATGCGGCTTTGGGTTATAGGCAAAAAAGTGTGTCTGCTCTCGTGTGTATCCCCAGGTCACAGCAGGGAAAATCGCATCGAAAATCTAAGCGCCTGCGACTCACCTTATAGGACAAAAAGTGTGTCTGTTTTCGGGCGTTTGTGCAGGTCAGACTCAGGTTTTCTTGGAAAAAGTTGGTTTGGTTTTCTCAGGTCGGCAGAAATGTGTGTCCGACCGGGTGGCGAAGTGCCTGGTCAGGACTGGAAAAGTGGCTGCTGAAAAACCGGTGTGCTTCTAGTTGTGGCTGAGGAGGGTAGGCGGGGCTGCGTCCGGATGATGGTTTCTGGATTTCTGGATGGTCTGACAAAGCCGCGGAAATCGGTAGCGAGTTGGCTCGCGCTCGGCAGGTAAGTGGAAATCGGTAGGTCTGGCGCCTTGCTTTGGGTGAGACCGTGCCAGTTCGTTGATTATTTACAGAAATTCTTTCTGGTTTGTCATCGCCGCGGCGCTTGGTCGGCTTGGAAGAGGGTTTGACCCTACCAGTTTTGGGTAATCTGTCGGCGGAACTCGATCTTGCTACCGATACTCGCTGAAATGTCATGGCCTGCGGCGGGTTCCGCGCGCCAGCCGCGGATGCTGGGTGGACCCCGCCGCCTGCGTGCCGACCGCCCCGCCGCGCCCCAACAATCGGTACAATATGAAAGTTAAACAACGGCGCTGCGAGCAAGGCATCGCGCTGATGGCGAAACGCGGCCTCGCATGAGATGCCGCGCAGCTGGCGAAATGTCGCCGCCGAGCGCGTCGCGCGCCAAGGCAACCGAACGAAGGGGAAGAAATGGCTCAGGAAAAGACTCCGGTTATCGGCATCATCATGGGTTCCACCAGCGACATGCCCGTCATGGAAGCATGCATGAAGCAGCTTGATGAATTCGGCGTGCCCTACGAGGTCAAGGTGGCCAGCGCCCACCGCAAGCCGGCCGAGGTCCACGACTGGGCCACCACCGCTCACGAGCGCGGCATCAAGGTGATCGTCGCCGCCGCCGGCAAGGCTGCCCACCTGGGCGGCGTCGTCGCAGCCTTCACTCCGTGCCCGGTTATCGCCGTGCCCATGAAGACCAGCGACCTGGGCGGCCTGGACTCCCTGCTGTCCATGGTCCAGATGCCCAGCGGCGTGCCTGTGGCAACCGTGGCCATCAACGGCGCCAAGAACGCCGCCATCCTGGCCGTGCAGATGCTGGGCACCGGCTGCGATGTGGCCCGCAACAAGATCATCGACTACAAGAAGCAGATGGCCGAGGCCTAAACCAGGCGTATCGGCAGAGCACGCCGCCGCGCTAGCAAGAGCGGCCCCGTGCGGGCGAAATAGAAAGCAATCCTATGACCAAGAAACTACTGATGGGCAACGAAGCCTTTGCCCACGCTGCGCTGGAAGCCGGCGTGCGCGTGGTGGCGGGCTACCCTGGAACCCCGTCATCCGAGCTGGTGGAAACCGTGGCCAAGCTGCACGCCCAGGGCGTCGCCGAAGGCGTGCACGTGGAGTGGTCCACCAATGAGAAGGCTGCCCTGGAGCTGCTGTGCGGCGCAAGCTACACTGGCGCCCGCAGCCTGTTCACTTGCAAGCAGATGGGCCTGAACGTGGCAGCCGACGCGCTGCTGAGCGTGAACTATGTGGGCGTCAAGGGCGGCCTGGTGCTGTTCGTGTGCGACGACCCCGGCCCCATCAGCTCCCAGACCGAGCAGGATACCCGACGCTTTGCCGCATTCGCCAAGGTGCCGGTGCTCGACCCTGCCACCCCCGACCAGGGCTTTGCCATGATGCAGGCCGCCTTCGACCTGTCCGAGCGCTACAAGACCCCGGTCATCGTGCGCCCGACCACCCGCATCGACCACGCCTCCACCTACTTTGACGTGGCCGACCGCACCCAGGCCCGCCCGGTCCCGGAGGAGGGCTTCGAAAAGGACCCCAAGTGGATCATCTTCCCCAAGCGCTCCTACGCGGCCCACGCCGAGATCAACGAGCGCCTGGCCTGCATGGCGGACGACTTCGGCACCGACCCGGTGCTTTCCGCCTTCAACCCGCAGTTCACCGGCGGCGGATCCCATGAAGCAGCGGGCGAAAACGCCGGCAGTGCTGACAACGCCAGCGCCGACATCGCAGATGCTGCCGACAACAACGCAAGCGCCGGTGCTGCCGCTCCGAAGGTGGGCATCGTGGCTGGCGGCGTGTCTGCCGCATACGCCCGCGAGGCCCTGGCCATGCTGGAGCAGCGCGCTGCGGAGCAGGGCCTGGAGCTGCCGGCCTACAAGTTCATGCAGATCGGCACTCCGTATCCGTTCCCTCAGCAGCTGGTGGCCGACTTCGCCGAAGGCCTGGACGCCGTGCTGGTGCTGGAGGAGCTCGACTACGTGATCGAGGAGGAGCTGCTGCGCCTGGCCGGCATGTACCATCTGCCCCTGGACGTGTACGGCAAGCTGACCGGCAGCACCCGTGATCGGGGCGAAAACGACGTGGACGACGCCGCCGAGCGCATCGCCCGCTTCTTCGACGACCAGGTCATGGCCGGCGTGTGCCAGGTTTCCTGGCATGACCCGGAGGACGGCCGCTACGTGAAGGCCCTGTCTGGCTGCCTGCCCCGCCGCACCCCCTACGCTTACGAAGCCCAGGAGCAGACTCCGCTGCCCGTGCGCCCGCCGGTGCTGTGTGCAGGCTGCCCCCATCGCGGCAGCTTCTACGCCGTGAAGCGCGCGCTGGGCAAGCGCGACGCCGTGTACTGCGGAGACATCGGCTGCTACACCCTGGGCAACGCCGCCCCGCTGCATACCACCGACACGTGCCTGTGCATGGGCGCCGGCATCACCATGGCCCAGGGCTTCGCCGTGGCCGAGCCCCACAAGAAGCAGGTTGCCTTCGTGGGCGACTCCACCTTCTTCGCCAGCGGCCTGACCGGATGCGCCAACGCCGTGTACAACCAGCACGACATCACCGTCTGCGTCCTGGACAACGCCACCACCGCCATGACCGGCAGCCAGCCCCACCCGGGCACCGGCCAGACCCTCATGGGTCCCAAGACCGAGCCCATCAGCATTGAGGCGGTGCTGCAGGCCCTTGGCTTCAAGTGCATCGTGAAGGCCAATCCCTTGAACCTGGACGAAAGTATTGCCGCTGCCCAGCAGGCCATCGACTTCGAGGGTCCGTCGGCCATCCTGTTCCAGCAGCCGTGCATCCAGCTGAAGAAGCCGGACCCGGCCCTGGTGGTGGACGACCAGACCTGCACCGGCTGCAAGCAGTGCGTGACCGAGATCGGCTGCCCCGCCGTTGGCTTCGACCCGGACGCCCGCGGCCCTCTGTCCAAGGAGCGCGGCCAGGCCTGCATCGACGCCAGCCTGTGCGACGGCTGCGGCCTGTGCGCCCAGATCTGCAAGTTCGGTTCCATCAAGGAGGCCGCTCATGCTTAACATCCTTCTTGCCGGCATCGGCGGCCAGGGCACGGTCCTGGCGGCAAAGCTCCTGGCCCAAACCGCGCTGACCCGCGGCTGGCAGGTGCGCACGGCTGAAACCATCGGCATGGCCCAGCGCGGCGGCAACGTCACCAGCCATGTGCGCATGGGCGACGGCGGGGAAGAGGTGCTGGCGCCGCTGCTGGCCAAGGGCACCGCTGACCTGGTCATTGCCTTCGAGCCCGGTGAGGCGGCCCGCTGCCTGGAGTACCTTTCGCCCAACGGAACGCTGGTCACGGCATCCACGGCAATCCAGCCGGTCACGTCCGCCCTTTCCGCCAGCGCGTATAGGGCCCAGGACGTGGTGGAGGGCATCCGCGCGTCCCTGGAGGGCGGCAACGCCAAGCTGGTGGTGGTGGACGATGCCGCCATCATGGAGCAGGTGGGCAACCGCAAGGCCCTGAACGTGGTGCTGCTGGCATGCGCCCTGTCCCAGGCCGACGTGCCGCTGGACCTGGACGACCTGCGCGGTGCCGTGCAGGCCTGCGTGAAGCCGCGGTTCGTGGATATGAACCTGGCCGCCATCGACGTGGCCGCAAGCGCGTATAATGGGTAGCGCTTTACTACGCTAAATTGTTTAGGGGGCGAAAGATCCGCGGGTCTTTCGCCCAATTGAGAGGGGATCCCATGGAGATGACGCAAGAACAGCTTCAGATGATCATGAAGCAGTTCGTTGACCTGAAGGAGCGCAGCCCCTTCTACGCCAAGAAGTTCGAAGGCATTGACCTTTCCGAAATCAAGTCCCAGGAGGACTTCCAGAAGCTGCCCTTCACGGAAAAGGGCGACCTGCGCGAAGCCTATCCCATGGGACTGGCCGCCGTGCCGCAGGAAAAGATCGTGCGCATCCACAGCTCCTCCGGCACCACGGGCACGCCGGTCATCATCCCGTATACCCAGAAGGACATCGACGACTGGGCCATCCAGTTCGCCCGCTGCTTCGAGTATGCCGGCTGCACCAAGGAGGACGTGATCCAGGTGACCCCGGGCTACGGCCTGTGGACTGCCGGCGCCGGCTTCCAGGCGGGCATCGAGCGCCTGGGCGCCATGTGCCTGCCCATGGGTCCCGGCAACACCCCCAAGCAGCTGCAGTTCATGCAGGACTTCGGCACCACCACCCTGTGCGCCACCAGTTCCTTTGCGCTGCTGCTGGCGGAGGAGATCCGAAAGCAGGGCCTGAAGGACAAGATCCAGCTGAAGCGCGGCGTGATCGGATCCGAGCGCTGGGGTGAGAAGATGCGCCAGCGCATCCAGGACGAGCTGGGCATTGAGCTGTACGACATCTACGGCCTGACCGAGGTCTACGGCCCGGGCATCGGCATCAACTGCAAGGCCGGCAGCGCCATGCACGTGTGGTCCGACTACGTGTTCGTGGAGGTCGTGGACCCCAAGACCGGCGAGCTGCTGCCTGACGGCGAAGAGGGCGAAATCGTCCTGACCACCCTGCAGAAGGAGGGCGCGCCGCTGATCCGCTTCCGCACCCACGACCTGTCCCGCATCGTGCCGGGCGAATGCGAGTGCGGCTCCAAGCATCCCCGCATCGACATCATCACCGGCCGTACTGACGACATGGTCAAGGTCCGCGGCTGCAACATCTTCCCGGCCCTGATCGAGGAGTGCATTGCCTTCACCGACGGCTGCTCCAGCGAATACCAGGTCTACATCAACAACGAAAATGGCCGCGACAACCTGAACCTGTACTTCGAGTCCGACGCGCCGGAGGACCAGTGGGAGAAGATCGAGCAGAACCTGGCCACCGTGTTCAAGGCCAAGCTGGGCATGACGCCTGTGCCGAAGGCCTTCCACGTGGGCGATCTGCCGCGTAGCGAAAAGAAGACCAAGCGCATCTTCGACGACCGCTACTAGGTCGTCGCGCGGGGTTCGCTGCGTGCGCGTCGGGCGCGCGCGAGCTGTAGCGCTTTGAACAGGCGCAACGCATATATATAAGTAGGGGACGAAAGCTTGCGTGGCTTTCGTCCCCTTTGCTGTTTATGGGGTGGACCTGCGGAGCTGGGCCCGGGTTCGCCGCCGCCGGTCGGGTCCGCGCTGCGCTTAGTGGGCTGCGTCGCGCCGTGCCTAGCGGTTGGGCCAGGCGTTGGCGAAGGTCTTGGCTATGGTGATGAACTCCTCCACGGCGGGCGAAAGGCCCGGCACCGGCTGCACCGCAATGCCGAACTCCAGGAACTGGCGGGGGCTCAGGGGGCGGACCACCACGTTGCCGTCCCAGCGGTCGCTGATGCCGTCGCAGCACAGGGTGAAGCCCAGGCCGGCGGACACCATGGAGTAGGCGGTGTAGCAGTCGTTGGCCGTGAAGCGGAAGTCGGGCTCGATGCCGCGTTCGCGGAGCAGGCGCTCGGCGAAGGTCTCGCCCTCGGGATGGATGCGGATGAACGGCTGGCCGTCCAGCTCCGCCAACAGCAGCTCGGAGTGGCGGTTCAGGGGGCTGCCCATGGGCTCCCAGGCCATGAGCTCCTGCTGGCCCAGGGGAATCCAGTCCAGCTTGGAGTGGTCGCCATGGAAGATGGCGCAGTCGATGGCGTGCTGGTCCAGCTTCTCCCGCAGCACCACGTCGCTGCCACCCACGATGTTCACCTTCACGCCGGGGAACTTCTTCTGGTAGGCGTTGATAACCGGGGGCAGCCATTCGCTGGCCAGGCTGAAGATCACGCCAATGGTCAGGGTGCCCTCCGCCAGGCCGCGGATGCGGGCGCTGGTCTGCTGGGCCAGGTCGTCCAGGCGGCAGATCTCCTTCAGGATCGGGAGCATCTTGGCGCCTTCGGCCGTGGCGCTGACGCCGGTGCTGCTGCGGTCCAGCAGCGGGAAGCCCAGCTCGGACTCCAGGGCGTTGATCAGGCGGATGATGCCCGACGGCGTGTAGCCCAGCTGCTTTGCCGCACCCGACATGCTCTTGGTTTCGACGGCGGCTACGAAGGCCGCGCAGCGCTTGATGTCCATGAAGCTCCATTCGCCTGAGAAAACACGCTGCTCGCATTATAACAAATTGTGATAAGTCTTATTAATTTATTCACAAAACATATGAGCGTGATAGGTTGCTTTTACATAATTTGTGAGGTGGATGTGATTACGTGTGAAAGGAAGAGAACATGATCGCAAAAATCTGCTTGGTTCTCATCTTCTTCGGCGTTGCGATCGGCGTAGGTATCTACTGCCGTAGGTCTACTACCAGCGTGGACGGTTTCGTCCTGGGTGGCCGCAACGTCGGTGCGTGGATGAGCGCCTTCGCCTTCGGCACCAGCTACTTCAGCGCCGTGGTGTTCGTGGGCTACGCCGGCCAGTTCGGCTGGAAGTACGGCATCGCCGCCTTCTGGGCAGGCCTGGCCAACGCCATCCTGGGTTCCCTGATGGCATGGTGGGTCCTGGGTCCCCGCACCCGAGAGATGACCCATCGCATTGGCGCAACCACCATGCCGGAGTTCTTCGGCCTGCGCTATCAGTCCAAGGCCCTGCGCATTGCCGCCGCGGCCATCATCTTCGTGTTCCTGATCCCGTACACCGCGTCGGTCTACAACGGCCTGTCCCGCCTGTTCGGCATGGCCTTCGGCTTGCCCTATGAGGTCTGCGTGATCGCCATGGCCCTGATCACCTGCATCTACGTGGTGGTCGGTGGCTACATGGCCACGGTCGTCAACGACTTCCTGCAGGGCATCGTCATGCTGTTCGGCATCGCCGCCGTCATCCTGGCGGTCATGAGCGCCAACGGCGGCTTCATGGAGGCCATGACTACCCTGTCCCAGGTCCCGAGCGAGACCGGTTTCCAGGGTGTGTTCACCAGCATGTTCGGACCCGACCCGGCCAACCTGCTGGGCGTGGTCATCCTGACCTCCCTGGGCACCTGGGGTCTGCCGCAGATGGTCCAGAAGTTCTACGCCATCAAGGACGGCCCCGCCATCAAGCAGGGCGCCATCATCTCCACGCTGTTCGCCGTGGTCGTGGCCGGCGGCTGCTACTTCCTGGGCGGCTTCGGTCGTCTGTACGCAGACCAGATCGCCTACACGGATGCGGGCACCCCGGTGTTCGACTCCATCATCCCGACCATGCTGTCCACGCTGCCTGAGGTCCTGATCGGCCTGGTCATCGTGCTGGTCCTGTCCGCTTCCATGAGCACCCTGGCAGGCCTGGTCCTGAACAGCTCGTCCACCCTGACCCTGGACTTCATCGAAGGCAACATCGTCAAGAACATGGACGAAAAGAAGCGCATCGTCTACATGCGCGTGTTCATCGTGGTGTTCATCCTGCTGTCCGCCGCCATCGCCCTGGTGCAGTACCACTCCACCATCACCTGGATCGCCCAGCTCATGGGCATTTCCTGGGGCGCTCTGTCCGGCGCGTTCATCGGTCCGTACCTGTGGGGCCTGTACTCCGGCAAGATCTCCCGCGCTGCCGTCTGGACCAGCTTCATCTTTGCTGTGTGCCTGACCACCGGCAACATGCTCATCGGCCTGGCTGGCCTGACCCCCGCCCTGCAGGGCGCCGTGGCCGGCATCCCCATCGTCAGCTGGGTGTTCGCCAACGGCTTGAACTGCGGCGCCTTCGCCATGATGGCCTCCATCGTCATCGTGCCGCTGGTGTCCCTGTTCACCAAGGCCGTGCCCTTCGACGTGAACCCGCCTGAGCCCAAGAGCGCAACCGACCGCGAGATCGACCAGCAGATCGGCAAGGAGCTGGGCGCTCCCGCCGAGGCCCTGATCGACGCCTAGGCTGCTCGCGAATATTTCGCCCTTTCCATAGGACCTGGCCTGCCGCCCTTTCCCCGGCGGGCCAGGTCCTTTTCTGTGTGCGCCTTGTGGAAACCGTGGCCTATGACGCCCACGACCCGCGTCCCGGGTCGGCCGACGTTCGCCCAGATGGTAAACTGCAAGGGTTATGAGCGCGCCAGGGCTTGTTTTGGCGCGTCTAGTCATTGAGGAGTGCAACACATGGCTTTTGGAAAGCGCAGGAATGATCAGGGTGCGGGCGAAAAGTCCGCGGCGGACTATTCTCGTAACTCTGCCAGCTATGGCTCGGGGCGTCACGCGTCCGGCGTGGCTCCGGTGAAGCCTTCTGCCAACTACGCGCAGAACGCAGGCAAGACCCAGGTGCAGGCCGTGGGCCGCGCCAGCCACGCGTCCCATGCGTCCGAGTATTCTCGCAACAGCCAGAACTACACGTCCAAGCGCAACAAGAAGATGAGCGTGGGCGCCAAGGTGGGCCTGGTGGTTTCCGCCGTGGTGGTGTGCGCGCTTTCCTGCGCGGGCACGGCCGGTGCGCTGTACGTGAACTCCATCAACTCCAACATGCAGAAGGGCTACAGCGCCGAGCAGCAGATTGCCATCAAGGACAGCCTGGTGCAGACGGAAAGCTTCGACAAGCCCTTCTACATGCTGCTGATCGGCTCCGACCGCCGTGCCAATAACGAGGCCATGGGCGCTCGTTCCGACACCAACGTGCTGGCGCGCGTGGATGCGAAGAAGGGCGTCATCAGCATGCTGTCCATCCCGCGTGACACCAAGATCACCTACAAGGGCTCCACCATGAAGTTCAACGCCGCCTACACCTACGGTGGCGGTGCGGCCGGCACCATCGAGGCCACCAAGGAGCTGACCGGCGTGGACATTGCCCACTACGTGGAGGTCAACTTCCAGGACATGCGCAACCTGGTTGACGCCATCGGCGGCATCGAGGTCGACGTGCCCTACCGTATTGAGGACAAGAAGGCCGGCCAGTCCGTGATCGAGCCGGGCAAGCAGACGCTGAACGGCCGCCAGGCCCTGACTTTCGCCCGCAGCCGCCACTACGCTGACGGCGACTTCACCCGTACGTCCAACCAGCGCATCGTGATCCAGGCCATGGCCAAGAAGGTCCTGAAGCTGCCGGCCACCGAGCTGCTGGGCGTGCTGCAGACCGCATCCGAGTGCGTGACCACCGACCTGTCCGTCATGGACGTGTACAGCCTGGCCATGCAGTTCATGGATATTGGCGTGGACAAGGTGAAGATGTACTCCGCCATGGCCCCGTCCACCACCGGCACCGAGGGCGGCGTGAGCTACGTGTTCAGCGACTCCCAGGGTCTTGCGGACATGATTTCCCTGATGGACCAGGGCAAGGATCCCAGCAAGGTGAAGCTGACCTCCGGCGCCAGCATCGCCAGCGCCCTGCCGACCACGTCCAAGGGCACCGGCGGCAAGATCACGGCTTCCGCGTCGGACGAAAACGCCTCCGAGTCCAACTAGTGCCAGCGGCTGGGACTTCGTTCCGCCAGCGGGGCTTTCACCCGCCGTCGCTGGAAGGGCTTTTGTCCTCCGTCGCCGAACTTGGTTCGTCCTTACAGCCGGGCCTGGTCTCAACATATACATTGCCTGCGAGCGGCGCATCGATCCCGGTGCGCCGCTCGTTTTTTGCGGTTGCCGGAAGTTCGCTGGTGGGTTGCGGGGCCCGAACGCGATCCTCGAGTTGCGGGCCCATAACTCGGGGGTCGTTTTTTGGGGGAGCGAGTCACGGGCCCATAAATCGCAACACGAAAAAGCGACGTCCGCAAACGAG
>JAUNCQ010000066.1 GCA_030526515.1 Coriobacteriia bacterium | reverse complement strand
TAACCTGACCTGGGAATATACGCTGAAATAGACACACTTTTTGTCCTATAACCCGGAGTTGCATGGGCTTGTGCGCGGCGTGCGCTCGCAGTCGGTCTGCGCTTTTGGTACAATGATGAGACTAATTGAATACGGAGGGTTGGCCGAGTGGTTGAAGGCGGCAGTCTCGAAAACTGTTTTAGCGGTATTCCCGCTAACGAGGGTTCGAATCCCTCATCCTCCGCCATCTGTTGACGCGACCCCCAGCAATGGGGGTCTTTCATTTACACTAGGTGGCAACTGCTACCCGATCGAAATCACCTGCGAAAGGAGAAGCAATGAGCGATCGCGTTATCGAAAATGATTCCGAGGAAGTCCCTGAGATTCCCGAGGTCGTCGAAGCTGTTCTGCTGATGGCTCTGGACGAGGCCAAGGTCACCATGGTGGGCGGCGACGAGATCACCCCGTTCACCTGCCTGGTGGTGAAGGACAACGTGTTCATTGAGTCCCATCCCGGCGACGACGCTGACGAGTGCTTCGCCAACGCCAAGAAGGAAGTCGCCAACGCCCGCGGTGCCCAGGCTTATGCCTTCTGCTACGACGGCTTCGTGGAGACCGACGACGGCCCGCTGGACGTCATCATCGCCGAGGGCGGCCTGCCCGGCTCCGCTGACGGCTATGCCATCGGCCTGATCTACGAGGAAAGCGAAGAGGGCTACGCCATTGACGAGGAGGCCGTCTACATTGGCGAGGCTCCCAACTTCATGATGGACCTGTACGATCCCAGCATGTACGACGAAGAGGAGATCGACCAGAAGTACCTGGAGCAGGTCTTCGGCGTGGAGGACGAAGAGGAAGAGTAGAGCCTACAGGGAACTCATCTGAATCAAACGGGAACTCAATCGGAATCCATCTGAGGAAAGTTGGGCGAAAGCCACGGCGAACCTGAGGAGACCGGAAGAACAACGGGGCTGCGTGCCGAAGGGCGCGCAGCCTTTTCATTGATACGGCGAAGAAACCGGCAAGGTTTTCGTCCTAATCTACGGACATACGGAGTTTCGGCCAGATTCCCGATCGGGGAGTTGTGGTGGAAATGTGGTGTTGGACATATGGTGAAATAGCGTCTTGTACGGGGCATTTGCGTTTGTTAAACTAGTCAGGCTAATCCTGCTCCGGGTTATCTGCCTTCACAGCCCCGGAGCCGTTAAAGACCAAAGGAGGTGAGCTGATGAAGGCTTACGAACTGCTGTTTTTTGTCGCTCCGACCATTGACGAGGAAACTCGCCTGGCAGTCATGAAGCGTATCGAGAACACGATCGCTGCTGACAACGGTGTGGTTGACAACGTTGACGAGTGGGGCAAGCGTAAACTCGCTTACGAGATCAACGGTCTGACCGAGGGTTGCTACACCCTGATCGATTTCCATGCAAATCCCGAGAGCATTGCAGAGCTGGATCGTATCCTGCGCATCAACGATGCTGTTGTGCGTCATATGATCGTGAAGCGCACTGACCGTGACTAATCATCACAATGAGGCCGGCTGCTAGCCGTCCTTGCATGGAAAGAGGAAGAACATGAGCATCAACAAGGTGATAATCAGCGGTAACCTTACTCGCGACCCCGAGCTGCGCCAGACTGCTGGCGGCATGCCCGTGCTGGGCTTCGGCGTGGCGGTCAATGACCGTCGTCGCAATGCCCAGACCGGTGAATGGGAGGATTATCCGAACTTCATCGACTGCACCATGTTCGGCACCCGTGGCCAGTCCTTGGCAAGGTACTTGTCCAAGGGCACGAAGGTCGCCATTGAAGGCAAGCTTCGTTGGAGCCAGTGGGAGCGCGACGGACAGAAGCGCAGCAAGATCGAAGTCATCGTGGACGAGCTGGAATTCATGTCCAGCCGTAACGGCGGCGGCATGCAGCAGCCTGCTGCAGCCAGCATGCCCATGACGCAGAGCTATGCTCCCCAGCCCAGCTATGCGCCCATGCCGTCCACGCCGGTTGTTGACGCTACTTCTTCCGTTTACGACGAAGACATCCCGTTTTAAGCGAACGAAAGAGGTTGAAAATGGCCGACTATCAGAAGCAGCCTCGTCGCAAGTACTGCCAGTTCTGCAAGGAAGACGCACAGTACATCGACTACAAGGACACCCAGCTGCTCCGCAAGTATGTCACCGACCGCGGCAAGATCAAGCCCCGTCGCGTGACCGGCGCCTGCACCCAGCATCAGCGTGACATCGCTAACGCTGTGAAGCGCGCCCGCACCATGGCTCTGATGCCGTACACTGTTCCTTCTATCAGCGGTCGTGGCGATCGCCGCAAGCGCGATTAAAGGAGGATCAGCATGAAGGTTATTCTGCTCAAGGAACTCAAGGGCAAGGGCGGCGAAGGCGACGTCATCGACGTTGCTCCGGGCTTTGCCAACAACTACCTGCTGACCCAGGGCTATGCAATTCTGGCTACCAAGGGCAACCTGAAGCAGCTGGAGGCTCGCAAGCACAACATCGCCAAGCGCGAGGAGAAGCGCGTTGCTGAGGCTGAGGCCCTGAAGGCTAAGCTGGACGCTCTGACCATCGTTGTTGACGCTCAGGTCGGCGACGAGGGCCAGCTGTTCGGCTCCGTGACCAACACCCAGATCGCCGAGGCTCTGAAGGCTCAGGCTGAGGTCGAGATGGACCGTCGTCGCATCGAGATCGGCTCCCCGATCAAGACCGCCGGCATCCATGAGGTCACCGTGGGTCTGTACCGCACCATCAAGGCTAACCTGAAGGTTGCCGTGGGTGTGGAGCCCGAGGCTGAGGTTGCCGAGGAGGCAGCCGAGGCTGTTGAGGCCGTGGAGGCTACCGAGGAATAAATCCTCGAAAAAATATTTTTCCACCGTCCCCGATGGTGGAAAACGGGGAAATCCCCCTGCCCCCCAGATGGGGAGCAGGGGGATTCCTGCTTCTGGTGTGGAAAACCTGAAACCGGGGCTTTCGCCCGCTTGAAACGCAGGCTGACCTGCAATTTCCGTTGGGTTACTATGTGAGGAACCACTACAGGAAGGACTCCCATGGCAGCGTTCGATCAGATGGATTACTCCGCTATCCCGTCTTCTCAGACCGACTTCGTCCCCAATGCCGTGGGCGAGGCGCCCCCGCAGGCCGACCCCAAGCGCCGCATGCTCCCGCAGAACATCGAGGCGGAGAAGTCGGTGCTGGCCGCGTGCATGCTCAACCAGGAGGCCATGGAGGAGATTGCCCCCAAGCTGACGCCGAAGAACTTCTTCCGTCCGTCGCACAAGATCATCTACGAGGCCATGATGGACTTGTACACGCGCCACATTCCCATCGACCACATTGCCCTGGCGGAAAACCTGCATGGTACCGGCCAGCTGGAGGCTGCCGGCGGCAAGGCATACCTGGTGGAGCTGGCGGACAACACCTTCGCCCTGACCAACTGGCGCAACCATACCGAGGTGGTCAAGCGCACCTCCATCCTGCGCGACATGGTCTTTGCCTCCGCCAAGATCAACGCCCTGGCCTACGAGGCCCCCGATGACCTGAACGCCGTAGTGGAGGATGCTGAGAAGATCCTGTTCGAGGTCACCGAGCAGCGCGTTTCCTCCGACTTCGTGAAGATGGACAAGCTGCTGACCCAGGCCTTCGACGAGATCGCGAAGCTGGCCGAGCAGAAGGACACCATTGCCGGCGTCCCCACGGGCTTCAAGGACGTGGACGCCCTGTTCCACGGCTGGCGCGGCGGTGACCTGGTCATCCTGGCGGCCCGACCCGGCGTGGGCAAGACCTCTTTCGCCCTGAACATTGCTACTAACGCTGCCAAGCTGGGCGTGACCGTGGCATTCCTTTCCTTGGAGATGGGTGCAAACCAGCTGGTCCAGCGTATTCTGTGCTCCGAGGCTCGCGTGAACCTGGGCAAGTTGCGCGCCGGTCAGGTGACCGAGGCGGACTGGAGCGCCATCGCAGACGCGTCCAACGAGCTGTCCAAGGTGGACCTGCTCATTGACGATACCCCGGCCCTGTCCATCCTGGAGCTGCGCGCGAAGGCACGTCGCGAGCTGCGCGGTAAGGAGAAGGGCCTGATCATCGTGGACTACCTGCAGCTGATGCAGCCGGCTACCAATCGCCGCGACGGCAACCGCGCCGTCGAGGTCGGCGAGATCTCCCGAGGCCTGAAGGTTCTGGCCAAGGAGATGGACATGCCGGTGCTGGCGCTTTCCCAGCTTTCCCGTTCGGTCGAAATGCGCGGCGGCAAGCGCCCGCAGCTTTCCGACCTGCGTGAATCCGGTTCCATCGAGCAGGACGCCGACATTGTTATGTTCATTGACCGAAGCATGAACGAGGTCGAGGCGGAGGACGACGACCGTCCCGACATGGGCATGGCCCAGCTGATCGTGGCGAAGCATCGTAACGGCGCCACCCGCGACATCGACCTTGCCTTCAGCGCCGAAAACACGCGCTTCATGGACTACTACGATGATTCGCGGATGGGTGGCTACTAGGATATAATCAAGGTTCGCGGGAAAGCCGAAAAGCCCCTGGCTCAGCGGGCTCTTTTGGGCAGAGGATGAAAGGAATCCAGAATGGCAAGTACGGTTCTTGTAGGCACCCAGTGGGGCGACGAGGGCAAGGGCAAGATCACTGACCTCATCGCGAGCCAGTATGACTACGTGGTTCGCTACCAGGGCGGCAACAACGCCGGACACACCGTGGTTCACGGCGACACCAAGCTGGCCCTGCACCTGATGCCCTCCGGCGTCATGTATGAGAACGCGATTCCGGTCATCGGCAATGGCGTTGTCATCGATCCCGGCGCGCTGGTCAAGGAGATGGCGCTGCTGGAGGCCGAGGGCGTTTCCTGCAAGAACCTGAAGATCAGCTGCAACGCCCACGTCATCATGCCGTACCACAAGGACCTGGACGGTGCTGACGAAAAGGTGCTGGGCAAGAACTCCATCGGCACCACCAAGCGCGGCATCGGCCCCTGCTACCAGGACAAGGCCGCTCGCAAGGGCATCCGCATCCAGGATCTGATGGACGAGAAGATCTTCCGCCTTAAGGTCGAGACCGCACTGGCCCAGAAGAATCCCATCCTGGAGAAGATCTACGGCATCCACACCTACACCGTGGAAGAGATCATGGAGGAGTACCTGCCCTACGCCACCATCCTGAAGCCCTACATGGCCGAGACCACGCAGCTGCTGAACGAGGCACGCCGCGCTGGCAAGAGCATCCTGTTCGAGGGCGCCCAGGCAACCATGCTGGACATCGACCACGGCACCTATCCGTACGTCACCTCCTCCAGCTGCGGCTCCGGCGGTGCTGCCATCGGCACGGGCGTGGGCCCCATGGCCATTGAGAAGGTCATCGGCATCATGAAGGCCTACACCACCCGCGTGGGCGGCGGCCCCTTCCCGACCGAGCAGCTGTTCCCGGAAAACGGTGGTACGGGCGAAATGGCTGAGGTGGGCGAAAAGCTCTGCGCCGTCGGCCATGAGTACGGCGTGACCACCGGTCGCAAGCGCCGCTGCGGTTGGCTGGATGCCGTCATCGGCAAGTACGCCGTTGACGTGAACGGCCTGACCGACATTGCCCTGACCAAGCTGGACGTGCTGTCCGAGTTCGACACCATCAAGGTCTGCGTTGCCTATGAGCATGAGGGCAAGCGCTACGACTACCTGCCCATGCAGCAGAGCGTGCTGTTCCACGCCAAGCCCATCTACGAGGAGCTGCCTGGCTGGAAGGGCGTTGACATCACCGGCTGCCGCACCTTCGAGGAGCTGCCCGAAAACGCCCAGAAGTACATCCAGTACGTGGAGGACTTCGTCGGCGCCCCCATCACCATGATCTCCGTTGCCCCCGAGCGCGATTGCACCATCTTCCGCGGTTGGGATAGGTAATTCATCCGGGACCCGGGCCGAGCGGTCCGGGCCCCTTTTCTGTATTTGGGCGGGGTGCGTGCCCTGGCGGGCCGTGCTGCCGCTTGCTTTGTAAGATTTCCGCCAGTAGAAGGGAAACCTCACATGAACATTCTGGTCCTTGGCTCCGGTGGCCGCGAGCATGCCCTGACTTGGGCTCTTGCCAAGTCCGAAAAGGCTGACAAGGTCTATGTTGCCCCGGGTAACGGCGGCACCGCCGGCATTGCCACCAACGTGGACGGCGTCAACATCAACGACGGTGCCTCCGTGCTGGCTTTCGCCCAGGAAAATGCAATCGACCTGGTGGTTATTGGTCCCGAGGCTCCGCTGGTCGCTGGCGTGGCCGACGTGCTCCGCGCCGAGGGCATTGCCGTGTTCGGTCCCAACGGCCAGGGCGCGCTGCTGGAGGGCTCCAAGGACTTCAGCAAGCAGTTCATGGTCCGCAACAACCTGCCCACCGCTGCCTACGCGACCTTCGAGGCCGCCGAGCCCGCGCTGGAGTACGTGCGCGAGCAGGGCGCTCCTATCGTCATCAAGGCTGACGGCCTGGCCGCCGGCAAGGGCGTGGTCGTTGCCGAGACCCTGGAGCAGGCCGAGCAGGCCGTTCGCGACTGCTTCGACGGCGCGTTCGGCGCAGCCGGCAGCCGCGTGGTCATTGAGGAATGCATGACCGGCCCCGAGTGCAGCCTGCTTTCCTTCGTTTCCGCTGGCGTGTCCAACCCCATGGCTCCCGCCCAGGATCACAAGCGCGCCTATGACGGCGACAAGGGTCCCAACACCGGCGGCATGGGCGTGTACTCCCCGGTGCCCATCGTCACCGACGAGGAAATGGCCCGCATGCAGGAGATTATGCAGCAGGCCGCAGAGGCGACCGCTCGCGAGTTCGAGGGCGACTACCGCGGCTGTCTGTACGGCGGCTTCATGCTGACCCCGCAGGGTCCGAAGATCGTCGAGTTCAACGCGCGCTTCGGCGACCCCGAGACCCAGGTGGTCCTGCCGCGTCTGGAGTCCGATCTGGTGGACGTCATGATGGCCGTGGCTCAGGGCACCCCCGAGCAGATCGAGCTGAAGTGGGCCGACGCCTGGGCCGTGAGCGTGGTTCTGGCCAGCCAGGGCTACCCGGGCTCCTATGAGAAGGGCAAGGTCATCACCGGCATCGACGAGGCCGAGAAGCTGGATGGCGTGACCGTGTTCCATGCCGGCACCAAGATGGACGGCGACCAGCTGCTGACCAACGGCGGCCGCGTGCTGAACGTGGTGGCCATGGGCGAAACCTTCGAGCAGGCCCAGAAGCAGGCCTACGCCGCCGTGGACCTGATCAACTTCGAGGGCAAGCAGTTCCGCACCGACATCGGTGCCAAGGCAGCTGCCGGCCGCAGCTCCTGGGACTAGGAACTACTCGGGGCGAAAGGGAGCGCGGCGCTGATGCCGGGGCTCGTTTTCGCCCCATGATTTGAAGAAGCCCCTGGCAGGGGGCGTATTGAGCAAGACCGAACGGCGCTGCCCCGCGTGGGCGGCGCCTTCTGCACTGATTAGCAAGGGGAAGAACGTATGCTGAGCGAGCGAATGCTCTCCACCGTGATCCGCACCATGACCGGGCAGATCCTGAACCTGAAGCCCACCCAGGAAACCCGTATGCCCGACCCGGTGCCGGGCCAGTCCTACATGCTGTACATGCACGTGCCGTTCTGCGAGCGACTGTGCCCGTACTGCAGCTTTAACCGCTTCCCCTTCCGCGAGGACAAGGCGCGCCACTACTTCCAGAACATGCGCAAGGAAATGGCCATGCTCAAGGAGCAGGGCTACGATTTCGACAGCGTCTACGTTGGCGGCGGCACGCCCACGATCCTGATCGACGAGCTGTGCGAGACCATCGACCAGGCTCGCGACCTGTTCAGCATCAACGAGGTTTCCAGCGAAACCAACCCCAACCATCTGGTGCCGAAGTACATCGAGAAGCTGGAGGGCCGTGTGCAGCGCCTGTCCGTGGGCGTGCAGAGCTTCGACAACGGCCTGCTGAAGCAGATGGACCGCTTTGACAAGTACGGCTGCGGCGAGGAGATCTTGGAGCGCATTGCCTATGCGGCCCCGCACTTTACCAGTCTGAACGCCGACATGATCTTCAACTTCCCGGCCCAGACCGAGGAGATCCTGATGGCGGACATCGAGAAGGTGGTCATGAGCGGCTGCACCCAGACCACGTTCTACCCGCTGATGGCATCGCCGTCCGTCGAGCGCAGCCTGGCCCGCACGGTGGGCAAGGTGGACTACGACCGCGAGTACAAGTTCTACCAGATCATCGATGGCATCCTGGCCGGTGGCGACAAGCCGCTGTTCGAGCATGGCTCCGCCTGGACCTTCAACCGCATCGTGGAAGGCTCCGCAAAGGCGGGCGAAAGCGCCGGCAAGCGCCAGTCCCTGGCTCATGAGAATGAGACGGGCATGATCGACGAGTACGTGGTTGAGTACGAGGAGTACCCGGCCATTGGTTCCGGCGGCATCACCTACCTGGGCAAGAACCTGTACGTGAACACCTTCAGCGTGGCGGAGTACAACCAGGCCATTGAGTCCGGTCGCATGTCGCTGATGAGCAAGACCACCTTCAACCGTCGCAACCGCATGCGTTATCGCTTCATGATGCAGCTGTTCGGCCTACGTCTGGACAAGAAGCAGTTCAAGCGCGATTTCGGCTGCTCCGTCGAGGCGGGCCTGCCGGCAGAGATGGCGTTCATGCGCGCCAACAAGGCCTTTGCCACCGACAACGCCGATGAGCTCACGCTGACCCCGTTCGGTCGCTACCTGACCGTGGTCATGATGCGCCAGTTCTTCATTGGCGTGAACAACCTGCGCGACCAGGCCCGCGCGGCCCTTTCCGGTGAGGAGCGTGAGCTGATCTTCGGTGACGGCGGCGTGGATGCGGGTAAGAAGCCCTGCCAGGCTGCGGCCGATGACCTGGTGGCTGCGGCTGTTGCTGCGCCGGCTGCTGCTACTGCCGCTGGTGACGCGGTTGTGGAGGCTGTTTCGCCCGCTGAGGCTGAGCAGGCGTAGCGATGGGCTCCGTGGAGCAGCTTGCCGTGGTGCGCGGCTTCGCCCGGGTCTGCCAGGAAGGCTGGGGCCAGGGCTGGCATGAGCGCAACGGCGGCAACCTGACCTGCCTGCTGACTGACGAGCAGGTTGGGGAGGCGCGGCCGTTCTTCCGGGAGCCTGGCGAGTGGGCGCCGCTGACTGAGGCGGTGCCGCGACTTGCGGGGCGGGTGCTGCTGACCACGGCGACGGGTGCGCACCTGCGCAACGTGCCAGGTGACGTGGCGGGAAATGCCGGCATGGTGGAGATTGCTCCGGACGGCGCTGCATGGCGCATGGTCTGGGGGTTCGAAGGCGGCGGACGGCCGACCAGCGAGATTTCCGCTCACGCCAGCTGCCTGGCGGCGCGTCGTGATGCAGGCTTTGCGAACGCCAGCGTGGTCTACCATGCGCATCCGTCCAACCTGATTGCCATGACGCTGCTGCGGAGCTGGGATGATGTGTCGCTGACCCGCATGTTGTGGCGAAGCATGGCTGAGTGCATTATCGCGGCGCCGTATGGCGTGGCGGTGGCGGGGTGGATCACCCCGGGCTCCGCTGAGCTGGCGGCAGCGTGTCGTGATGCCATGGCGGTAGGGAACGCGCTGGTCATGGCGCAGCACGGTGTGTTCTGCTGCGGATCCGACTTTGACGACGCATTCAGCTTGCTGCACACGCTGGACAAGGCCGCGGGAATCTATTTGAGCGCGCGAGCTGCTAACGGCGGGTCCGACGAGTTTGCCAATGGGATTTCCGTTTCCGGGCTGCGGGATATTGCGCAGCGCTACGACTTGCCCGCGAACCCGAAGTACTTGGAGGAGTAAGCGCGCGGGTCGAGCGCGGGAAGCTTGTGGTTTTCCTTTCGTCCTGGGATTCCTTGGCGCGGTCTAGAATATTTTTTCGGGAAAGTTGTTGACGGCGGGCGAGTGTCCGCGTATTATATATATCTGCACTTACGAAGTGCCTATGGTCGGGTAGCTCAGTTGGTAGAGCAGCGGATTGAAAATCCGCGTGCCGAGGGTTCAAGTCCCCCTCCGACCACCAGAACTTTGAAGGAGCCCTTCGGGGCTCCTTTTTGTGTTCTGGCCCAGGTTGCGACTGCGGGTTATAGGCAAAAAAGTGTGTCCGCCAGGGGCTACCAGTGCAGGTCCGTCCAG
>JAUNCQ010000009.1 GCA_030526515.1 Coriobacteriia bacterium | reverse complement strand
GTCATCATCTGGCCCAGCATGAACAGGCGCTTGATGACGTCGTTGGGGGCAACGCCCAGCAGCTCGGCGAACTTGGCCACGGTAGCGCCCTGGGGAATCTCCACCACGGAGTCGTCCAGCAGCAGGGCGGCGTCGATGCCGCGCTCCTCGGCCACCTGGACCAGCTTCTCGCGCTTCTCAGCCTCGCGCTTCTTCTTGCGGCTCTTGCGGCGACCCTCGTTCTCATGGGTGCTTGCGGCAGCCACGGCGGCGCGGGCCTCGGCCAGCACCTTGTCGCGCTGGAGCTTCTCGGCCTGGACGGCCATCTGAGCGTAGCGGTCCTCGGCGGGCTCGCCTGCGCCCTGCAGCTCGGGCACGTCGGGCTCGATGGTGTTCGGGCCCTTCTTGCCCTTCTTCTTGCCAGCACCGCGGGCGGGCTTGGCGTCAGCGGCGTTGCGCTTCGCGCCGTTGCCGGCTGCACGCTCGTTCTTCTTCTCAGCCTTCTGGGCCTCGATGCGCTGCTGCTCGGATTCGATCTGGGACAGCAGGGAGCTGAAGGCGCTCTTCTTGGCGCCCATCACCGGAGCGGGCTTGGGAGCCTGCTTGGCCGGGGTAGCGGCCTTCTTGGAACCGCGGTTACGCAGCTGGTCCTCGACGGCCTGCTTCTTGGCCACCTCCTTGGCGATGGCTGCAGCGCGGGCACGCTGGCGAGCCTCCTCCTTCTCACGGGCGACGCGCTCCTTTTCGGCCTCGATCTGCTCCTCCAGGGACTGGAACGCGGATGCGGCCTTGGGGGCCTGCTTCTTGGCCGAGGCATCGTCCTTCTTGGGCTCGCCCTCGCGCTTGGCGCGCTCTGCCTCGCGGGCTGCGCGCTCGGCCTCTACGGCAGCCCTGCGAGCTGCCTCCTCCTCGGCCTTCTTCTGCTCGGCCAGCTCCTTGGCTGCCGGATCCTCAAGGTCGCCAGCCTGGGCCTTGACCTGCGGGGCCAGGGCCTTGCGGACCTCCTCGACGTGAGCGTCGGAAAGCGGAGTCGCGTGGGTCTTCGCGGGAATGTCCAATGCGGCAAGCTTGTCCAGCATCTCCTTGTTGGAAAGGCCGAACTCCTTTGCCAGATCATGTACGCGCACTGCCATACATCACTCCTAACTATTAAGCTTCGCGCAGCGCCTGGGCAAGGCCCGCTGCGATTCGTTCGTAACTGTCCTCATCAAGCTTCGTACGCAAGGCGCGGTCGATCTTCCCGGTCTTGCGCGCTGCAGCAAAGCAATCGGCGGAGCACACGTAGGCTCCGCGACCAGCAACACGGCCCGTGGGGTCGAAATCGGCACCGCCCTGCGCAAGGCGCACGATACGGTGCAGACCCACCTTGGTGTCCTGCCTGCCGCATGCAACGCAGGTGCGCTGCTTCTTCTTCCCCATCTCCTGGGCCATGGTCGTCTTCCTTCTTACCAGTCGAATGCCGGCTTATTCCTGATCTGCGTGGATGCCGCAGAAGCGGGTGCCCGGGCGGGCGTGGTTACGGCAGCGAACGCCGTCCTCGTCCTCATAGGCGCAGATGAAGTCCTCGTCCTCGACGTCCTCCTCGTCGATGAGGGGGTTGTCAACCTTCAGCGGCTCGCCGGTGAAGGAGGTGGACTTGATGTCGATGTGCCAGCCGGTCAGGCGGGCGGCCAGGCGGGCGTTCTGGCCCTCCTTGCCGATGGCCAGGGACAGCTGGTCGTCGGGGACCACGACGGTGGCGTAGTGGTTCTCCATGTCAACGATCACGCGGTTGACCTTTGCCGGAGACAGGGCGTTGGCAACGTAGGTGGCGGGGTCGTCGCTCCACTGGATGACGTCAACGCGCTCGTTGCGCAGCTCCTCGACCACCATGCGCACGCGGCTGCCCTTGGGGCCCACGCAGGCGCCCACGGGATCCAGGTTAGCCTCGCGGGAGGAAACGGCGACCTTGGAGCGGGCGCCGGGCTCGCGGGCGATGGACTTGATCTCCACCACGCCGTCGTAGATCTCGGGAACCTCGATCTCGAAGAGGCGACGGATCAGGTCCGGGTGGGTGCGGGACACCACGATGGGCGGACGGGCCTGGTCGCCGCGGGCCTTCAGCTGGGTTTCCATCTGCGGGTCGCGGACGTCGATGATCAGCACCTTCAGGCGCTGGTTGTGGCGATAGTGCTCGTTGGACGGACGCTCGTTGTGCTCCTCGGGGCTGTGCTTCTGGTCGTAGTGGGGAAGCTCGGCCTCGACGCCCTCGCGGATCTTGATGATGGTGAACTCAGGGGTGCCCTGCAGCACGGTGCCGGTGACCAGGTCGCCGACGCGGCCGGAGAACTCCTCGTAGATGGACTGGCGGCCAGCTTCGCGCACGATGCTGCTGATGACGCTCTTGGCGTTCTGGGCAGCGATGCGGCTGACGTCGTTCGGGGTCACGTCGCGCTCCTCGAACTCGGAGTACTCGCCGGTCTCCTCATCGGGCTCGCCCACCGGAACCAGCTCGTACACGTAGATCTTGCCGGTCTGGCGGTCGATGGTAACGCGAGCATCCCACTCAAGGTCCAGGATGTTCTGATAGCTCTTTGCCAGGGAGGCCTCCAGGCGATCGATCAGGTAGAACTCATCGATCTTGCGCTCGTGTGCCAGCGCCTGCAGCGCCTCGATCAACTCAGAAGTTGCCACGTCTTCTCTTCCTTTCGTCACGGCCCCTTGCGGGGTCTGTCATAAACAATCGTCACGGCCGCATCGGGCCGGTAGCATGCGTTGGTCCGCATCCGCCTACTTGAAGCTGATGGTTCCCTTCAGGCGGGCGCGCTTCATGGCGCCCAGGGGCAGCACGACCTGGTCTTCGCCCACCTGCAGGACCACGTCCTGGTCCTTGACGTCCTGTATGACGCCGGTGTAGGAGCTGCGGCCCTCGATCGGCTCGACCAGCTTCACCACGGCCTCCTGGCCGGCGAAGCGGGCGAAATGCTCGGCGGTGCGCAGCGGGCGGTCGATGCCCGGGGACGACACCTCCAGCGTATAGGCGCCCGGGAACGGGTCCTCCTGGTCCATGAGCTCGTTGATCCACACCTGGGCGGCGGCCAGCTGGTCGAAGCTGACGCCTTCCGGAGTATCGATGTAGACACGCACCGTGGGAGCCTTCTTGGAGCCCACCACCTCGACGGTGACGATTTCGACCTCCTTCTGCTCAGCCTGGGCGGCAAGCAGGTCAAGGAGCTTCTGCTCTCGTCCTGTCAGCACGGTTCCTCCCCTCGTTTTCTGCCCTACATAAAAAGAAAGCGGGACACGCCCACTTTCTGAATGTCGAAAGTATGTTGCTGCATACGGACCTGCACGCAGTCGCGTATGTGAGTACATTTATAACACATAGGTCAAGGTTTGCCAACACCACGGTTCCGGGCGTTTCCTATTTTCTCCACATTCCGCCCACACGCCTCCGCAGCCGCGCCCCCCGTCCCGACCAGGACCCTCCGCAAGACGACCTGCGGGGCTGACAGCCTGCGAACTTCGGTATAATCCCCTGCACATACGCAACAAATTTTTCCGTGCGAAAGGGAGCTTCCATGAAGTTCATCATCTGCAAAGACTACGACGAAATGAGCCGCGCTGCGGCCGACGTCATCTCCGACCTGGTGGCCGCCCAGCCCGACTGCACCCTGGGCCTGGCAACCGGCTCCACCCCCATCGGCCTGTATGCCGAGCTGGTCAAGGACTGCGCCGACGGCAAGATCAGCTTCAAGGACGTGGACACCTACAACCTGGACGAGTACCGCGGCCTGCCCGCCGACCACGTCCAGAGCTACCACTACTTCATGAAGGACAACCTGTTCGACCACGTGGACATCGACCAGTCCCGCACCCACGTGCCTGACGGCTCCAACCCCGACGCCCAGGCCGCCTGCGCCGAGTACGAGGCAGCCATCAAGGCCCACGGCGGCGTTGACCTGCAGCTGCTGGGCCTGGGCCACAACGGCCACATCGGCTTCAACGAGCCCAACACCGAGTTCGTCAAGGAAACCAACTGCGTTGACCTGACCGAGTCCACCATCACCGCCAACAGCCGCCTGTTCGACTCCATCGACCAGGTGCCCACCCAGGCCTACACCATGGGCATCGGCACCATCATGGCCGCCAAGAAGATCCTGGTGGTGGCCAACGGCGAAGGCAAGGCCGACATCGTGGCCCAGGCCTTCTTCGGCCCGGTGACCCCGCAGGTCCCCGCATCCGTCCTGCAGTTCCACCCGGACGTGACCGTAGTGGTGGACGCCGCCGCCGGCAGCAAGTGCCCGCAGCAGTAACCGCATTCCCGGAGCCGGACGCCCCGTGCGCCCGGCTCCTTTTGTTTTCAGGGCAAGAAGGAGCTCAAGCATGAAGATCATCAACGGCCGCGTGTTCGACGGCGAAGGATTCACCAACCAGGACGTGCTCATCCGGGACGGCCGCTTCGTCAGCCCCGATGACTACGTGGACGACGGCCAGGTGGTCGACGCCGCCGGCCAGGTGGTGGCCCCGGGCCTGGTCGACCTGCACTTCCACGGCTGCGTGGGCCGCGACTTCTGCGACGGCACCGTCGAGTCCATCCGCGCCATAGGCGCCTACCAGGCGTCCCAGGGCGTGACCGCCATGTGCCCGGCCACCATGACCTTCCCCGAGGACGTGCTCGGCCGCATCATGGACGCCGCAGCGGCCTACGAGCCCGGCCCGACCGAGGCGGCCCTGGTGGGCATCAACATGGAGGGACCCTATATTTCGCCCTCCAAGGTGGGAGCCCAGAACCCCCTGTACGTCCAGGGAGCCGACGAGGGCATGCTGTCCCGTCTGCAGCAGCGCAGCGGCAACCTGATCAAGCTGGTGGACATTGCCCCCGAAGAGCCCGGCGCCCTGGAGTTCATCGAGCGCACCGCAAGCGACGTGCGCATATCGCTGGCCCACACCTGCGCCGACTACGACCAGGCAGCGGCCGCGTTCCAGGCGGGCGCCCGCCACATGACGCACCTGTACAACGCCATGCCGGGCCTGCACCATCGCAACCCCGGCCCCATTGCCGCCGCGGCGGAACGCGACGACGTGACGCCGGAGATCATCTGCGACGGCGTCCACATCCATCCGGCCATGGTGCGCCTGGCCTTCACCCTGTTCGGCCCCGAGCGCATGATCCTGATCAGCGACACCATGGAGGCCGCCGGCCTTGACGACGGCGAGTACTCCCTGGGCGGCCAGCCCGTGACCGTGCGAGGCAACCGCGCCACGCTGCACGACGGCACCCTCGCCGGCAGCAACACCAACCTTGCCCTGTGCCTGGGCGTGGCCGTGCGGGACATGGGCATTCCCCTGGAGCACGCCCTGCGAGCCGCCACCTGCAACCCCGCGCGCGCCCTGGGCATTCAGGACGAAAGAGGCGCCATCGCCCCGGGCAGGATCGCGGACTGCATCCTGCTGGACGATGACGCCTCCGTCACCAAGGTCATCCTGCGGGGCACCCCGCTGTAGGCTCCCCTACTCCACCGCGTCCACGAACCAACGGGTGATGGAAGTGGGGTGCGTGATGGCGGTGCCCACCACGCAGGCGAAGGCGCCGGCCTCCATGGCAGCGGCAGCCTGGGCGGGAGTATGCAGACGGCCCTCGCAGATGACGGGGGTTTCGCCCGCAATGGCCACGGCCTCACGCAGCAGCTCCAGGTCCGGGCCCTCGGTCTTTGCGCGACCGCCCGGGACGTAGCCTGCCATGGTGGTGGACACGATGTCGCAGCCGGCGTCCAGGCCGCGCTGGATGTCCTCGATGCAGGAGCAGTCAGCCATGGTCAGGATGCCCTCCGCCTTGCAGGCGGACACGATGGACTCGAAGGTTTCCCCGTTGGGACGCGGACGGTCGGTGGCGTCCAGGGCCACCACGTCAGCGCCGGCCAGGCTGCAGGCGCGGGCGTGGCGGAAGGTCGGGGTGATGTAGACGCCCTCATGGCCTTCCTTCCACAGGCCGATCACGGGCACCTCCACCTGGCCCTTGATGGCCGAGATGTCAGCCAGGCCCTGGCAGCGGATGGCCGCGGCGCCGCCCTGCTCGGCGGCAAGGGCCACCTGGGCCATGGTCTCCGGATGGCGCATGGGCTCGCCCACGTAGGCCTGGCAGCTCACGATGAGCTTGCCGCGGAGCTGCTCGATGAGGGGATGGATCATGATGTTCCTCCAAATCAGTTCGAACCAAGTCTTTCGCCCCCGATTCTAACCCAGCCGCCCAGGGCGGAAAACCCGCGCAACGACAGATGCACTGCAGGAATCACCTAAAAATCCACAGGATGCCCTCCCCATACGCCGCCGCTTTAGGCATACTGTTAGCAGTCAAATTCCGTGGGCCCTCGGGCCCGTTCTACAGAAATTGAGGTTTTACCAATGGCAGATCCCCGATTCCGCGGCGTCATCCCGCCGGTAGTCGTTCCCCTGACCAAGGACCGCGAGCTCGACGTGGTGTCCTTCGAGCGCTCCATCAACCGCATGATCGACGCCGGCGTCCATGGCCTGTTCTTCCTGGGCTCCAGCGGCGAGGTCGCATTCCTCAATGACGACCAGCGCTACCAGGTCCTGGAAGAGGCCGTGCGCATCGTCGACCATCGCGTTCCGGTGCTGGTGGGCGTCATCGACATGGAGACCGAGCGCGTGATCAAGCAGGTCGAGCGCACCCAGCAGTTCGACGTGGACGGCCTGGTCTGCACCGCTCCCTTCTACGCCCTGGGCGGCCCAAAGGAAAACGAGCGCCACTTCCGCGTGATCCGCGAGCACACCGAGCTGCCGCTGTTCGCCTACGACCTGCCGGTGTGCGTCCACACCAAGCTGGACCCCACCATGCTGGTTCGCCTGGGCAAGGACGGCGTCCTGGCCGGCGTGAAGGACTCCTCCGGCGACGACGTCCAGTTCCGCTGGCTCATGCTGGAAAACGAGGATGCCGGCCATCCCCTGAGCCTGCTCACCGGCCATGAGGTCGTCGTTGACGGCGCATACCTGGGTGGCGCCGACGGCTCCGTTCCGGGCCTGGCCAACATTGCCCCCGAGCTGTACGTGAAGCAGTGGGACGCCTACCAGGCAAAGGACTGGGACACCGTGCGCGAAACCCAGGACCTGCTGGCCCGCCTCATGTTCATGACCCGCAGCGTCCAGGCCACCGTCGGCTTCGGCGCCGGCGTGGGCGCCTTCAAGACCGCCCTGTGGCAGCTGGGCGTGTTCGACACCAACGCCATGCGCGAGCCCGTGCAGCCGCTGGTGGGCGACGACGTGGTCCAGATCGTCCGCACGCTGAAGCGCTGCGGCTTCCTGGACGTCACCGTGGCACCGCGCATCTAATCCAGCGCAACCGCACTTACCAGGGGCATGCACCGCGCATGCCCCTTTCTGTACCCGCACCTGAAAGGATCCCCATGAAGCCTTGCAACGTGGTCGCCATCGACCTGGGCGGCACCAAGATCGCCGGCGCCCTGGTCCGCTACGAGTCCGACGGCCAGGCCCCCGTGATTGTGGCCCGCACCGCCGTCCCCACCAATGCCCAGGAAGGGGGCGAAAACGTCCTGGCGCGCGTCATCTCCGTGGCCAAGGAAATGGCCGCCGCCTCCGACGAGCAGCCGGTGGGCGTGGGCATTGCCGCCGCAGGCTGCATTTCCCCGGACGACGGCAGCGTGCTCTACGCCAACGAGATCATGCCCGGCTGGACGGGCCAGCCCCTGGCGGCCGCCACCTCCCAGGCTCTGGGCGTTCCCGCTGCCGCCATGGGCGACGTACACGGCCATGCATTGGGCGAAACCCGCTGGGGCGGGGCCAAGGGCCTTTCCAGCTGCCTGTTCGTGGCTGCCGGCACCGGCATGGGCGGCGCCTACGTGGTGGACGGCAAGGTGCTTCGCGGCGCTCACGGCGCAGCCGGCCACATCGGCCACACCATCCACCCGGCAGCATCTGGCTTCACCTGTGCCTGCGGCGGGCAGGACCACGTGGAGGCCGTGACCAGCGGCACCGGCATCGGCTGCCTGTACCAGGGCGCGTCCCTGACCAATGCCGACTACGACCCCGCCGTCACCGGCGCCCAGGTCAGCGAACGCGCAGAGCAGGGCGAGCAGAAAGCCGTCGACGCCCTGAAGGCCGCGGGCTTTGCCCTGGGCCAGGCCATGGGCTCCTGGGCCAACATCCTCGACCCGGCCGCCATCGTGCTCACCGGCACCGTGGTGAACGCCGGTCCCCTGTGGCGCCAGGCCCTGAACGAAGGCTACGCATCCCAGGCCATGCCGCCCATGCGGGAAACCCCCATCGTAGCCGCCACCCTGGGCGGCGACGCGCCGCTGATCGGCGCCGCCGAGCACCTGCTGGACTCCCTGGCCGAGCACTAAGGCTTCAAGCGGGCGAAAGACCCGAGCGCAGCGTCTTCAAACGCACGGCTCCTGAACGCACGAAGGGCGACTCCAATGGAGTCGCCCTTCTTTTTCGCCCTGTTGCTTCAAGGCGTCAGGTCCTTGGTTGCCCCGACCTAGCGGAAGCTTTCCTCACCGGGATGGAGCAGGGACGGCGCAGCGCCCAGCAGCAGCTTGGTGTAGGGATCCTTCGGGTTCTCGAAGACCTCCTTGGCGGTGCCGCGCTCCACGATCACGCCCTTGTTCATGACGATCAGGCGGTCGCTGATGTAGCGAACGGTGGAGATGTCGTGGCTGATGAAGACCATGGCCAGGTTGAGCTCCTTCTTCAGGTCCATCAGCAGGTTCAGGATCTGAGCACGCACGGAAACGTCCAGCGCGGAGGTGGGCTCGTCGGCGATGATGGCCTCCGGCTCCAGTGCCAGGGCACGGGCGATCGCCACGCGCTGACGCTGGCCGCCGGACATCTGGCCGGGCAGGGCCTCCAGGCAGGAGGACGGCAAGCCGACCAGATGGATCAGGTCACGGATGCGCTTCTCGCGGCTGGCGGGATCGCCCACGTTGTGGACGATCATGGGGTCCAGCAGCTGGTCGTGGATGGTCATGCGGGCGTTCAGCGCGGTGGCCGGGTCCTGGAAGACCACGGACAGCACGCGGCCGATGGTCTTGCGGTCGGCGGCGGTGCGCCTGGTAACGTCCTTGCCCTTGAAGTACACCTTGCCGCTGGTGGGTGCCTGCAGACCGCAGAGCACGTTGGCGGTGGTGGACTTGCCGCAGCCGGACTCGCCCACGATGCCGATGGTTTCACCCGGCATGAGCTTGATGGTCACGCCGCGGACGGCCTTGACCTTGTTGGGATGCAGCAGGGAGCCAGTACGGGTCTTGAACGTCACATGGATGTCGTCCAGGAACACGATGGGCTCGCGGCCGTCGTCCGGCGTGTCGTCAGGCACGCTGGTCTCCGGGATGGGAATGGCCTGCAGCGCTTCGCGCACGTCGCGGCGGCCGGCCATGGGGGCGGCGAACACGTCTTCCTCAACGGGGATGACGCCGTTGTTGTTTTCCGTCATTATTCCCTCCCCTCCTTCGGAACCAGCGGCTCAAGGCCGATGCGGGTCAGCTCGCTGTCAGGCAGCTCGGCGTAGTAGTGGTCGGTGCCCTTCAGCTGCTTCAGCATGGGACGGACGTTGGAGATCTTGTCCGGATGGCTGGAGCGCGGACGGAAGCGGTCGCCCTCGGGGAAGTCCTTCGGGGACGGCACGGAACCGGGAACCTGGTGCAGACGGTCGCCACCCTCTTCGATGGAGAGGACGGAACCCAGCAGGCCACGGGTGTACTCGTGGATGGGGTTGGTCATGAGCTCGGTCACCGGACCCTGCTCGACCACCTGGCCGGCGTACATGACGGTGATGGAGTTCGCCACCTCGGCAACCAGTGCCAGGTCATGGCTGACGAACACCATGGCGAAGCCCAGCTCGTGCTGGAGGCGGTTCAGCAGGTCCACGACCTGCTTCTGAACCGTCACGTCCAGAGCGGTGGTGGGCTCGTCGGCGATGATGATCTTGGGGTCGCGGGTCAGGGCCATGGCGATGAGCACGCGCTGACGCTGGCCGCCAGAGAGCTCATGCGGATAGGAGCCCAGGACACGGGACGGATCCAGGCCGACCAGCTCCAGCAGCTCCTCTGCGGTGCGGGTGCCGCCGCGCTTGGTCAGCTGCTTGAACTGGGAGCGGATGAGCATGGACGGGTTCAAGGACGAGAGGGCGTCCTGGTACACCATGGCGATTTCCTTGCCGCGGAGCTCGTTCATGGCCTTGGAGTCCAGATCCAGCAGGTTCTGGCCGTTGTACAGGATCTGACCGGAGATCTGGGCCTTTTCGTCCAGCAGGCCCATGATTGCCAGGGAGGTGATGGACTTGCCGCAGCCGGATTCGCCCACCAGGCCCATGGTCTGGCGCGGACGGACCACGAAGTTCAGGTGGTCGACCACGTTCACGTCACCATGGCGGGGGAACTTGATGCACAGGTCCTTGACCTCCAGGATGGGCGGCACGTCGGTACGGGACTGGAAGCGGTCGGTGCGCTTTGCCTCCACCTCGGCCAGGGCGGCCAGGCGGGCCTTCAGGGACTCGGCCTGAGCGGCGTAGGCCAGCTTCGGGTCGGCGACCAGGCGGTCGGCCTCGCGGTCGGAGTCCAGCTTGTCGTCGCCAGCCTCAACGGGAGCGCCGGGGGCAGCGGCCATGGCGTCGGTGACGCCTTCGGACAGGATGTTCAGGCACAGGACCGTGATCATGATCATCAGGCCCGGGTACAGTGCCTGCCACCAACGACCGGCAAGCACGCCGGCGCGGGCGTCAGCCAGGATGTTGCCCCAGGTCGGGGTCGGCTCGGGAATGCCCGCGCTGATGAAGGCCAGGGAGGCCTCGAACACGATCGCATCGGCAACGCAGACCACCGTGAACACCAGGATGGGTGCCAGGCAGTTGCGCATGACGTGCTTCCACAGGATCCACGGGGCCTTGGCGCCGTTGACCATGGCAGCGCGGACGTAGTCCTGTCCGTACTCGCTCATGATGTTCGCGCGAACCACGCGGGCCACCTGCGGTGCGTACAGGATGCCGATTGCCACGATCAGCGACGGGACGGACGCGCCCATGACCACCACGACGGTAGCTGCCAGGGCAATGCCCGGGAAGGACATGACGACGTCCATGATGCGCATGATGACCTCGCTGATCCAGGTGCGGGTCACTGCGGCGATGGCGCCGATGATGGCGCCGGAGATCAGGGCGAAGGCCGTGGAGCCAAGGCCGATCATAAGGGAGTAGCCTGCACCGTACATGACGCGGGACAGCACGTCGCGGCCCTTGTCGTCGGTACCGAACAGGAACTCGCCGTTGGGAGCCGTGCGGGCGGTGAAGATCTCCAGCGGATCGTACGGGGCGATGAACTGCGCCGTGAGGGCCATGAGGGCCACCAGGATCAGCACGACCAGGGAGATGCGGCTGCCCCAGCTCATGTTGGCCAGGGCCTTGAAGCTGATCTTCTTGCCTGCGTTGGACTCCAGCTTCTGGGTAGTGTTCTCTCTAAGCTTCACCATGGCTACACCGTCCTGATTCGGGGGTCGATCAGGATGTACAGCATGTCAACGATGATGTTGATGATGATGAAGGCCACGGCAACGACCAGCACGACGCCCTGGATCAGGGTGATGTAGTTGGCCAGGATGCCGCCGAGGATGGCCATGCCCATGCCAGGCAGGTTGAAGATGACCTCGATGACCACAGCGCCGCCGATCAGGTGGGCAATGCGCAGGCCCAGGACCGTCACCGGGCTGATGAGGGCGTTGCGCAGCACGTTGCGGGCGATGACCGTATGGTACGGGATGCCGAAGCCCATGGCGGTGCGGACGTAGTCCTTGTCCAGCTCCTCGACCATGGAGGTGCGGATGACGCGGGTCATCTGGCCGATCACCGGCACCGCAAGGGCGATGGTGGGCAGAGCCATGCGGAGCAGGTGCCCCGTCGGGTTCTCGAAGAAGTCAGGCAGCTGACCAGATGCGGGCAGGGCGCCTGAAACAGCCAAGATCAGCAGGACCGCCAGCCAGAACGAAGGCATGGCCAGCGAAACGATCGAAAGTATGCGCAGCAGCTGGTCGGGCCACTTGTCACGGTAGACCGCCGATACCACGCCGAAGATCGTCGAGAAGATGAGCGCCACGATCAGGCCCAGGAACGTCAGCTCCAGGGTGACGGGAAGCGCCTGTGCGATCTTTTCTGCTACAGGAGTCCTGGTAGCACCGTACACACCCATGTCGCCCTGACACAGGTTGCCCATGTACGTGAAGTACTGAACCACGATGGGATCATTCAAGCCGTGTTCCTCACGGTACTGCTCCACCTGTGCCGGGGTGGCGTTTTCGCCCAGAACCGAATAGGCCTGGTCGATAGGCGAAAGAGACGTGATGAAGAACACGAGGATGGTGACGCCTATGACCATGATGGGAAGCGCAATCAGGCGCCTGCCGATCAGTCGGATAAGGTTGTTCACCCCTCCCCCTTTCTTCTTTCCAACAACAAAAGCATTAGGAGGGCGAAACCATGCCTATGGCCTCGCCCTCCTACGTTTAGATCAAGTTACCTGCGAAACCTGTTTACTTAGCGGACTTCTCGGTGCAAGCAGCATCCAGGAAGTACAGGCCCGTGGTGGAAACCGGCTGGAAGCCGTTGATCAGCTCAGGCCACCAAGCGGAGGTCACCTGACGATGCATCAGCGGGTACAGCGGCACCTGCTCGGCGATCAGGTCGAAGCACTGGCCGAACAGCTTCTGCTGCTCGTCGCCGGAGGCCTCGCGAGCCTTCTGCATGATCTCCTGCAGCTCGCCGAACTTCTTCGGGTCGGAAACCTTCCAGAAGGTGCGCTGCTGGGTCCAGATGTTGTCTGCGTACCACCAGGACATCCACAGGTCGGGGTCGTTGCCGAAGCAGGACGGGTCGCCCGGGGACAGCAGGATGTCGAACTTGGCGCCATCGGGATCGGCGAAGGAAGCCCAGTCGACCTCGCACACGTTCAGGGTCACGGCGTCCTTGCCCAGGACGGCATCCCAGTCGTTCTTGATCTGGGGAGCCAGGTCCTTCGGCCAACGGTCGTTGACCATGAGCTCCAGCTTCAGGTCCTTGACGCCAGCCTCTGCCAGCAGCTCCTCGGCCTTCTTCGGGTCGTAGGTGTAGACCGTGGCGGCCTTCTGGTAGTTGTTGTGGTTCTCGGGCAGGAAGCAGGTCAGAGCCTTTGCGTAGCCGTTGAGCTGGTTGTCGATGAGCTTCTCAACGTCGATTGCATAGAACATGGCCTGGCGGACGCGATAGTCGTTCCACGGAGCCTTGTTGGTGTTGAACATGAGGAAGGGCAGACCGAAGCCGTCGACGGACTCGACGCTGGCGCCAGCCTGGGTGATCAGGTCGACGTTGGCGGCGGGAACGCTGTCCATGGCCATGGCGGTCTGCTCGGTCAGGTACTGGGTACGGGAGGTCTCGTCAGAGATGATGTCCCAGTGCATGGCGTCTGCGGAAGCCGGCTTGGGGCCGTTGTAGTGCTCGTTGGGAACGAACTCCACGGCGCCGCCGTCCTCGAAGTTGGCGGAGGTCATGACCCAGGGGCCGGTGGTCAGGAAGGTGCCCTTGTCCAGGTCCTCCTGCTTGGTGTCCTTCGGGAACACACGGCAGGTGGCCAGACGGCACTTGATCAGGCTCTCGGCCGGATAGTTCAGGGTCAGGAACACAGCGCCGTCGCTGGGCTCAACGGACTTGATGAAGCTCAGGAACGGAGCGTACAGGTCGTTCTCCATCTCGATCTTGATGGCGTTGACCACGTCGTCGACGGTCACGTCGGAGCCGTCGTTGTACTTGGCGCCCTTGCGGATCTTGATGTTGTACTCGGTGTCGGAGATCTTCACCGGATCGCCGTCAGCCAGTGCGGCGTAGGGCTCGAAGGTGGTGTAGTCCAGGTCGTACAGGGCCTCGCAGGTGTGGCAGTACGCGGCCATGACGCCAGCAGCGGAAACGCCGACGGGAGTGTAGGCGTTGCTGGTCGGGTAGCTCAGTGCAGCGGTGATGGTGCCGCCCTTTGCAGGTGCGCCGTCCTCTGCGGGCTTACCCTCTTCCTTGGACTTGTCGCCGCCGCCACCGCAGCTGGAAAGGCCAACGGTGAAAGCGCCTGCTGCTGCCATGCTGGCAACAACGAAGGAGCGACGGCTAATGGTGCTCTTCTTCATATGGATTCCTCCAATACGTAGCGGGGTGTCCCCCTGTTCTGGGCACAGCGTCCCCGGCTGCGCCTATTCCGCTCAATTATGTATTAATTGAGCGCGTTTTGCAAAGGCTCCATGGACGAACGGAGCGTCGAAATCGGCACGCCCCCGCCCCAGCGGGTATGATGGGTTCCATGACGTTCGATTCTATGGAGGAGGGCCCGTGAGCACTTTCGCCCCCATGCCGAAGACCGCTGACGATGACAACAGCTGCCGTGTGCTGGTGGTTGGCTCGGGCATTGCCGGAACCGTGGCCGCCGTCCGCGCCGCCCAGGTCCTGGGCCGCGGCCAGGACGTGCTGCTGGCCAGCGCCGGGCCGCTGTTTTCCGGCTCCAGCTTCTTCAAGGGCACCTGGGGCCTGGGCCTGATCGCCCCCGACGGCCCCGACGACCAGGAGGACCTGGCCCAGACCATCGTGCAGGTGGGCGAAAACGCCGCCGATCCTCAACTGGTACGCAGCTTCGTCCAGGGCATCGAGCCCGCCATCCGCACGTTGGAGAGCTGGGGCTGCGAGCTCATGGAGCCCAGCGCCCAGGCAGCGGGCCAGCGGGAGTACGTGCCCTGCTTCGACCGCAAGCATCGGCGCTGGCGCGGCATCCGGCGGGAGCCCTTCGTCAAGGCGGTGGGCAACCAGCTGCGGCAGCACCAGGTGCGCGTTCGCGAGCGCTGGGAGCTGCTGGACCTAAGCGCGCCCGACCTGGCCAACGCGGGCACGGCCGTCTTCTTCGACGCCGACTCCGGGACGCTGCGGTCCATGGCCTTCCAGGCGGTGATCCTCTGCGCAGGCGGCGCCAGCTCCCTGTTCCCCCGCCGCCTGACCCGCGCGGACTGCCGGGCCACCGTCCATGCCCTGGCCGCCCAGGCCGGCTGCCGCCTGGTGAACCTGGAGTTCCTGCAGTTCATGCCCGGCCTGGTCAGCCCGGTGCAAAACGTGGTGTTCAACGAGAAGGCCTTCCGCTTCATGGAGCTGCCCTCGGAGGCCGTCCGGGAGCTGGGCGGTGCCGATGCGGCAACGCGTCTGCTGGACCAGCGAAGCACCTACGGGCCCTTCACCTGCCGGCTTGAGTCCGCAGCCCTGGACCTGGCCGTGCACCGGGCCGGTCCCCAGGGCCTGCCCCTGATGCCGCGGCTGGCCGACGACCTGCCCGAGTTCGCCCGAACCTACTTTGACTGGCTGGAGCATGACCTGGGCGTGAGCCCCGACGCCCCCCTTCGAATCGCCCACTACGCCCATGCCAGCAACGGAGGCGTGAGCATCGATTCCCAGGGCTTCACGGGCGTTGAGGGCATCTACGCAGCGGGCGAAAGCACCGGCGGCATGCACGGCGCCGACCGCATAGGCGGCCTGTCCAGCGCCAACGGCCTGACCTTCGGCCTGCGCGCCGGAGAAGCCGCGGCCCGGTTCGCCGCGGACGCAAGCCAGCCCGCCAGCGCCAGCAAGCTCCTGCCTGGCTGGAGCGCCACCAGCTCCCCCTGCGCCTCTCAGGTCGAAGAGGACTTGCAGGCCGTCATGGACGCGAGCTGCGGCATCGTCCGCACTGGCGGCGGGCTGAGCCATGGCCTGCGCCAGGTCGCCGCCCTCCAGGACCAGCTTGCCGCCACCCGCCAGCCCGCAGCCTGCCCCGCCGACGCCGCGCTCACCCGCCGCACCCAGCTGCGCCTGGAAACCGCCCGACTCATGCTAGACGCCGCCCTGACGCGCGCCGAAAGCCTGGGGTCCCACTACCGAGCCGACGACCCCAGGGGGATTTCGCCCACGGTATAATTGGCCCGCAATACCGAAGAGTGAAAGGACCGCCCATGGACATCGCCAACCCCACGCCCGGCTTCTCCGTGCTCGGAGACTCCATCAGCACCCTGGGCGGGTGCATCCCCGCGGGCTGGCGCGTCCATTACGAAGGCGAGGTCCACGTTGACGGCGTGACCGCCCCCGAGCACACCTGGTGGGGCCAGGTGATCGACCACTTCGGCGGACGCCTGGTGGGCAACGCGTCCTTTTCCGGCAGCTGCGTGGAGGGCTTCGGCTTTCCCGCAGGCTGGAGCCCCCAGCGCCTGACGGCCCTTAAAGGCCAAGGGGACGAAACACCCGATGTGGTGCTGGTCTTCATGGGCATCAACGACTTCGGCTGGGGCGGCGCCCGCAACCAGACCTTCGGCCTGAGCAAGTCGGCTTCCGCCGTCCCCGACGACCTGCCGACACCCCATCAAATTCAGGAGGCCGTGGGCTCCGAGGCGCTGGAGCTCTTCCAGCAGGCCTACGATCGCATGCTGGCGGGAATCCGCGAGCTGGCACCCCAGGCGCAGATCTGGTGCCTGAACCTGACGCCAGGCACCACGCCCGCTGACTGCGGACCCAGCGCCCAGTTCACCTTCCGGCTGCGCGGCCTGGAGCTGGACGACTACAACCGAGCCATCGACCAGGCGGCCGCAGCACACGATGCCCAGGTAGTTGACCTGAGGAGCCTCGGCTTCTGCGTGGATGCCGTGGACGGTGTGCATCCCAGCGCCCTGGGCATGCGACAGATCGCCCAGGCGGTCATCAGCGCCATGGAGGGCCAGAAGACCGCCGAGCTCGAGCAGATGGCCGCCGCGGCGCCGCAGCCGGTGGACGCCTGTCCCAAGCCCAGCTGCGCCGGCTGTCCCTTCGCCCCCACTACGCCCACCAGCTGGGCGCTGCACTGCACCGACCGCGAATAGCAACGCCGCGCGCCAGCACACAACCGACGCCGCCCGATCGAACCGCATCCCGAACGCATCGCGCAGTCGTTCGGCCAAGCCATCCGCCAAACCGCAAAAAGGGCGCCCTCCCCCAGCCTGCCGGCTGACGGGAGGGCGCCCCTCGTTTTCTTTGGATGCAAGATGCCCGAGCGTTACTCCTGATGCTGGATCATGCGGTTCAGGGCGTTGATGTAGGCCTTGGCGCTGGACACGGTGATGTCGCACTCGGAGCCACGGCCGGAGTACACGCGGCCGTCGCGGGCGGTGATGCGCATGGTGACCTCGCCCAGAGCGTCAATGCCGTGGGTGACGGACTGAACGCTGAACTCGCTCAGCTCGCAGTCGGTCTGAACGATCTTGTCAATGGCCTTGCACAGGGCGTCGATGGGGCCGGTACCGAAGTCGCAGGCGGTGCGCTCGTTGCCGTACGGGTCGATGAGCGTCACGGTTGCAGTCGGGGTCAGCGGCTGGCCGCAGCTGATCTGGGTGGACTTCAGGGTGTACAGGGCGCTCTCGTCGCGCTCGGCCTCGCCCATCAGAGAGTGCAGGTCCTCGTCCATGACCTCCTTCTTGCGGTCGGCCAGGTCCAGGAATGCCTTGTGGATCCTCTCGAAGCGCTCGGCGTCGGACAGGTCGTAGCCCAGCTGCTCCAGACGATGACGCAGGGCGGCATGGCCGGAACGAGCGGTCAGCACGATGCTGGAGCCGGCAGCGCCCACCATGCTGGGATCGATGATCTCATAGGTGCTGCGCTCCTTGATGACGCCGTCCTGGTGGATGCCGGAGCTGTGGGCGAAAGCGTTGGCGCCGACAATGGCCTTGTTGGGCTGAACGGTGAAGCCGGTGATGCTGGAGACCAGGCGGGAAGCCTGCAGGAACTCGGCGCAGTTGATGTCGGTATGGACGTCCAGGTTCTTCTCGTGCATCTTCAGCGCCATGACGATCTCCTCCATGGCGGTGTTGCCGGCGCGCTCGCCCAGGCCGTTGATGGTGCACTCAACCTGGGTGGCGCCGTTGCGGACGCCCTCCAGGGCCAGGGCCGTGGCGCAGCCCAGGTCATTGTGGCAGTGAACGGAGATAGTGGCGTTTTCGATGCCCTTAACGTGGTCGCACAGATACTTGATGCGCTGGCCGAACTCCCACGGCATGTTGTAGCCGGTGGTGTCCGGGATGTTCACGACGGTAGCGCCAGCGGCAATGACGGCCTCGATCATGCGGGCCAGGTCCTCGAAGGGGGCGCGGCCGGCATCCTCGGCGTAGAACTCAACGTCCTCCACGTAGCGGCGGGCATGCTTGACGGCGTGGACGCCACGGTCGATGGCCTCCTCCAGCGTCATGCCGCGGAACTTGTACTTCAGGTGCTCCGGGCTCACGCCGATGCCGGTGTGGATGCGCGGACGGGCGGCGTTGCGCAGTGCGTCGGCGCAGACGTCAATGTCCTTTTCCACGGCGCGGGTCAGGCCGCAGACCACAGCACGGTCGCCCACCTCAGCGGCGATCTGCTGAACGGACTTGAAATCGCCCGGGGAGCTGATCGGGAAGCCCGCCTCGATCACGTCGACGCCCAGACGCAGCAGCTGGCGCGTAACAACCAGCTTCTCCTGGGTGTTCATGGAAGCGCCGGGCGACTGCTCGCCGTCACGCAGCGTGGTGTCGAAAATGTGAATCTTACGGGACATTCGATCCTCCTTCAGGTACGGTCCGCCGCTTGGCGAACGCTTCGGGTGCAAGCTCGCCGCACAGCAGG
Source organism: Coriobacteriia bacterium (assembly GCA_030526515.1). Lineage (GTDB taxonomy): Bacteria > Actinomycetota > Coriobacteriia > Coriobacteriales > Eggerthellaceae > SUG1186. Next base: position 34,393 of record JAUNCQ010000009.1, on the reverse strand, counting down.
CTCCTCAGGGCCCATCGGAGCCCTTCAGGGCCCATCAGCCAAGCGGCGAACGTCAATAGCAAATTGAATCCTGAACAGTATAGGCCGTTCCCATCAGGTTTTTCGCGCGTAGGCCCAATGTAGTATCACTTATATGATATACATAATTTGACAAGTGAAATCACCGTGCAAGGACACGACGGCCTAGCGGCACGGCGAATCCACAGTAGGTCCAAGGGAAGTCCAAGGGAAGCCCACCGAAAGCCCGACGAAAGCCCATGGCAGGACAACCGCAAGCCTATGGGCCTGGGAAGACTCAAGGCCAGGAAGGCGCGTAACCCAGGAAATGCAAGCACCCCTCCCCTGCCGCGCTTGACCGCGCAGAGCAAGAGGGCGAAAGGAAGGCCCATGCCCCGCAACTACGACATAGTGAAGACGCCCCAGGACCTGACCTATCTGGAATGGGACGAGCGTGGGCGCCCCAGCGGTGCCCAGGGCTCGCGCCTGAAGGCACGGGAGGGCACCGGCGCCCACGCCGTCCTGTACAAGCTTCCCCGCGACCCCGCCATGCCAGGCGAAGTCAACCGCGACCTGCTATGCGAGCTCCTGAGCTGCCGCGTCATGCGCCTTCTGGGCATCGAGCACGTGCCGGTCACCCTGGTTCGCGCGCAGATTAGCCTCAACGGCAGAACCGAGCTCACCTGGCTCCTGCGCACCATGAACTACCGCAACCCCAGCCAGCAGAAGGCCAGCCTGGAACAAATCCACGGCACCTTCGCCCAGCCCGGCGAAGGCACCTGGGAGTTCTGCCTGCGCAACGGATGGCAGGATCAGCTCAGCGGCATGTTCCTGGCGGACTACCTGTGCGCCAACCGCAGCCGCACCGGACGTCAGATCGAGGTGCTGCGCACCGCCGACGGCACCATGCGGCCGGCCCCGATCCTTCCCAGCAGTCGGTGCCTCGTTTCGTCCTTCCGCATGCAGACCTGGCGCAAGAACGCGCTGGAATCCGTCCGCGCTAACAACTACCTGGGCGAATCAAGCTGCCTGCAGAACCTGCAGCTCATGAGCCCCGCCTTCACCTGCCGCGAATTGAGCGCCAGCGACCGCACGGCCTTCCGCGGCGGACTGACGGACATAGCCGACCACGTGCAGCTGAACGGCTCCTGGACCATCGTCTGGAAGCGATGGCAGGCCTACTGCGAGCTTCGTAAGAACAGGGGGCTCTAGCATGCGCGCCTTTGCCCTGTACGACTCCTCCAAGCGCCACCGCAAGGCCTGCGCATGGCTGCTGTTCGAGCCCGCCACCGAGGAATTCTCCCTGGAGATCGCAAACTGGGCCGCTCCCGACGATCTGCCCCTGGGCATTGCCGCCTACGCTGCGGAGCCGCCCACGCAAGACCAGCCTCGCACCGTGCCGCCATACCTGACCTGGCCCTGGCTGCAGACCCGCATCCCACCGGCGGACCGCGCCAACGTCGACCAGGTGCTGGCAGCCCACGGCCTGGAGGACTACTACGTCCCCACCCTGCTGTCCCAGACCAATGGCCGCTCCCTGGACGACGACTACCTGGTGGAGGAGGTTCCCGCCTCCAGCTATCGCACCGCATCCCTGACCGAGCCGCTGCAGGGCCCCGAGCAGCTGGGCACGCAGCTGAGCCGCGCACGGCGTGCCGCCGGCATGACCCAGCACCAGCTCTCGGAGGCCACGGGCATTCCCCAGCCGGTCATCAGCGCAATGGAAAAGGGCCGGCGCAACCCGACCCTTGAGACCATGGAGATATTGGCAGCAGGCTGCGGTCGCACCCTGCGCATTTCCTTCGAGTAGCGAGGCGGGCCCTGCACGGTCACCGCACTCGCCGCAGCTCGCCCTGCGTGAGCCTTGGCCAAGACGGCCTAGAGGCGCAACTTTGCCCTGCGGCGTTTTCGCCCTATTCCCGCTCCTTGTCACGGGCAGCGCGAACGAACAGCACGGCAAAGCCCAGCACGCCCGCCGCCAGGGACGCCAGCAGAATGGCCAGCTTGGCGGTGCTCACCAGCGCGGCATCGGCAAAGGCCAGGTTCGAAACGAAGATGGCCATGGTGAAGCCCACGCCGCCCAGGATGGACGCGCCCACCATGTGGGTCCAGGAAACACCCGTGGGCAGCGGCGCCACGCCGGCCTTCACGGTCAGGAAGCTGGCCAGCAGAATGCCCAGAGGCTTGCCCACCAGCAGGCCGAAGAACACGCCCAGGAACACCGGGCTGGCCACGGTGGCGCCCAGGTCTATGCCGGCCAGGCACACATCGGCATTGGTCAGAGCGAACAGCGGCAGGATGGCGAAGTACACCCACGGGTACAGGCCGTGCTCCAGGCGCACGGCCGGCGGAATGGCCTGGCTGCTGACGCGGCTCAGATTCTTCAGGGTCTTCAGGTACTCCGGCTGCGCCATGACGTGGGCGCCATCGTCGTAGAGGTGCTTGGCCTCGGTCACGCGGTCCTGGGCCCAGCCCAGGTAGTTGCTCAGGTGCACGCGGGAGCCCACGGGAATGGTCAGCGCCAGCAGCACGCCGGCGATGGTCGAGTGCACGCCGGACAGGTAGATGCACACCCACAGCACGCCGCCCAGCAGCAGGTACGGCACGATGGAGTAGATATGGCGACGGTTCAGCACCATCAGCAGCGCGAACACCACGGCGGCGCAGGCCAACCACATGAAGTCGGGGCTGTGGCCGTAGAACACGGCGATGACCAGGATGGCTATGATGTCGTCAGCCACGGCCAGGGTGGACAGAAACACCTTGGCACCCGCGGGCACGCGGCTGCCCAGCAGGGCAAGAATGCCCAGGGCGAAAGCGATGTCCGTGGCCGTGGGCACGCCCCAGCCGCCGGCGCTTTCCGGCGACCCGGCATTGAATGCCAGGAAGATGGCCACCGGCGCCAGCACGCCGCCGCACGCAGCGATGATGGGCAGCAGGGCCGCACGCAGGTCGGTGAGCTCGCCCACCGTCATCTCGTACTTGATCTCCAGGCCCACCAGCAGGAAGAACACTGCCATGAGCACGTCGTTGATGATGTGGCTCAGGTGGATCTCCACGTGAGCCCCGCCCACGAAGAAGCCCACCTCCGTGTGCCAGAACTCCAGGAACTGGGGGTAGGCGCCGCTGTTCGCCACCAGCAGCGCCACGATGGCGCCCAGCAGCATGACGCCTGCGGCCTTGGTGGACGAGCTGGTGAAGCGCAGCAGCTTCTGATAGCGCTCCTGGTGACCGTGGACCTCATGGGTGTAGACCTGGCCGGGATCGTACCACGGGCCACTGCCGTCTACCTCTCCGCCGTAAACGCGGTATTCGTGATCTTGGGACATGGTTGCCTCCTGCGGGGTCGGGGCGCACGGGGCGCCTGGCTTCGCGGTGTGGCGCGGGCAAACAGGCCCGACGCGGAGTTCATTACAATACCATGGACGAAAGCGACCATGGACTTCGCCCCCTATTCTTGCACGTCTTTTCCACCTTTGAGCTCGGAAATCAGGATGGCGGCGAATATGAGGGCAAAGCCCGCAAGCATCTTGAGGGTCAGGACCTCGCCGTAGAACAGGACGCTGAACACGGTGCCGAAGACGCTCTCCAGAGCGAAGAACAGGCTGGCCTGGGCGGGCGGCACGTGGGTCTGGGCCAAGTTCTGGGCGGTGCTGGCGTAGCAGCTGCCCAGGATGATGATGTAGGCCATCTGGGCCAGGAACGCAGGGCTGGTGGCCACGGATACGTCCAGGGGCTGGTGCAGCGCCAGCGCCAGGGCCATGGCGTAGACGCCGCTGCTGATCATCTGCACCGCGGTTATGGTGAGCACGTCGTAGCTGCGGATGAGCTTGGCAATGGCCACGATCTCGATGCCGTACAGCACCGCGCTGAGCATGCTCACGCCATCGCCCCAGCTCACGGTCAGGTCGCCCTGCAGCGTGATCAGAGCCATGCCGCCCACGCAGATGGCCGCCGCCAGCAGGTTGCGGCCCGTGGGTCGCCGATGCGCCACCAGCCACCAGACGAAGGGCGTGATGACGCAGTAGCAGGTGCTCAGGAACGCGTTCTTGGAGGGCGTGGTGCCCTGCAGCCCCAGGAACTGGGCGCCGTAGCCCAGGAACGAAAACAATCCGATCAGGCAGCCCGCCTTGACCAGCTCCGGGGTCAGGTGCCGTCGCATGTGGGGCAGCAGCGCCACCAGCATGATCAGGCCCGCCACGAAGAAGCGGATGCCTATGACCCACGTGGCCCCCACCGCCGTGACGGCGCCCTTGGCCACCACGAAGTTCCCGCCCCAGATAAGGGTGCAGGATATCAGGATGACCCGGTAGGCCCATGCGGGCAGCTCCCGGGAGGTCATATGTTCCAGCAGGCTCGAAGACATGCGCACCATCATACCGCGCAATCCGGGCCCTGGACGCAAAAAGGGCCGAAGGCGCATGCCCTCGGCCCCTGCAGTGCTATCAAGCGGGTATCTGCTACTTCTTCACCGTGGTGAACATGGAGCGGATCTTCTTGCCGGTCTTCTCGATCTCCAGATCGTCGCAGGCGGCACGCTGCTCCAGCAGCCACTTGTGGTCGTTCTCGCAGTCAGCCATGAACTCCTTGGCGAACTCGCCGTTCTTGATACGGTCCAGGATGAGCTTCATAGCCTCACGGGACTGCTCGTTGATGACCTTCGGGCCTGCGTAGTACTCGCCGTACTCAGCAGTGTTGGAGATGGAGTAGTTCATGAAGCTGATGCCCTTCTCGTACATCAGGTCCACGATCATCTTCAGCTCGTGGTAGACCTCGAAGTAAGCCAGCTCGGCCGGGTAGCCGCCGTAGTTGACCAGGGTGTCGAAGCCAGCCTTGACCAGCTCGACGGCGCCACCGCACAGGACGGCCTGCTCGCCGAACAGGTCCTCCTCGGTTTCCTGGGCGAAGGTGCCCAGCATGATGCCGGTGCGAGCACCGCCGACGCCCCAAGCGTAGGACTTGGCGATGTCCCAAGCGTTGCCGGTAGCGTCGGTGTGGACGCAGATCAGATCAGGCACGCCGGAGCCCTCGGTGTACTGGCGACGGACGATGTGGCCCGGGCCCTTGGGTGCGCACATGATGACGTTGACGCCCTCCGGCGGAACGATGTAGCCGAAGTGGACGTTGAAGCCATGGCCGAATGCCAGGGTGTTGCCCGGCTTCACGTGAGCCTCGATGGACTCCTTGTAGACCTTGGCCTGGATCTCGTCCGGAACCAGGATCATGATCAGGTCGGCTTCCTCGGCAGCGTCCTCCATGGTCATGACCTTCAGACCGGCCTCCTCGGCAACAGCCCAGGACTTGGAGCCCTCGCGCAGACCCACGCGGACGTCGCAGCCGGAGTCCATCAGGTTCAGCGCATGAGCGTGGCCCTGGGAGCCGTAGCCGATGACGGCGACCTTCATGCCCTGGATGATCGAAGGATCGACGTCCTTCTCGTAGCACATTTCAATAGCCATTGGACTTTCCTTTCAATTGGCTTTACTCACAATTCGTAATTTTTGTATTCTACGCGCTCTAGTCGAAGAGGGCGAAAGAAAATCAATAGATTCCCGAAAAGTGCCGTTGCAGCACCTGAACGGCGGAACGGGGCGAAGCCACCGGGGACTTCGCCCCCTGCCCTATTCGCGGGAATTGCGGGACATGGCGATCTTGCCGGTGCGCACGGTCTCCTTGATGCCGTACGCGCGCAGCAGGTCCTCCAGGCCCTTGAGCTTGTCCTCGGAGCCGGTGGCCTCGATGGTCAGGGAGTTCTTGCCCACGTCCACGATGTTGGCGCGGAAGATGTTCACGATCTCGATGATCTCGGAGCGACGGTCCGGGGCAGCGTTCACCTTGTACAGCACCAGCTCGCGCTCGATGGCGCCGTCGTTGGTGAGGTCGGTGATCTTGAACACGCTGATCAGCTTATGCAGCTGCTTGGTGATCTGCTCGTAGCCCATTTCGTCCGCGTTCACGATTGCCGTGATGCGGCTCATGGTCGGATCCTCCGTGGGGCCTACGGAAAGGGACTCGATGTTGAAGCCGCGGCGGCTGATCAGGCCCGTGACGCGCGAAAGCACGCCGGACTTGTTCTCCACGGTGACGGAAAGCACATGCTTCTTGGATTCCATTGCCTAGTCCTCCTCTCCGGGCACGTCGGTGCGGACGGCGCCGACGGTCGTGTCGATGGCGCCCAGGATGTTGTCCAGCGGAGCAGCTGCGGGAACCATGGGGTACACGTTCTGCTCGCGGTCGATGACCACGTCCAGCAGGAACGGCTTCTGGCTCTTCAGCATGCGCTCGATGGCCGCCGGCACCTCGGCCGGGTCAGTCACGCGCTCAGCATCCCAGCTGTAGGCGTCGGCCAGCTTCACGAAGTCTGGGTTGTCGTCCAGCAGCGTGGAGCTGAAGCGCTCGTTGTAGAAGAGCTTCTGCCACTGGTGCACCATGCCCAGGCAGCGGTTGTCCAGGATCATGACCTTCAGCGGCACGTTGTTGATGGCAGCGGTGGCCATCTCCTGGCTGTTCATCTGGAAGGAGCCGTCGCCGGCAACGCAGACCACGGTCTTCTGAGGCTGGGCGAAAGCCGCGCCGATGGATGCCGGGAAGCCGAAGCCCATGGTGCCCAGGCCGCCGCTGGAAAGGAAGGAGCGGGGCTCTTCACGGTCGATGAACTGAGTGGCCCACATCTGATGCTGGCCCACCTCGGTGACCACCACGCTGTTGTGGGGGTCAAGCTGGCGGGACAGCTCGGTCAGGGCCAACTCGGGCACGATCATGTCAGCGGCATCGCCCACGTTCGGGTGGTACAGCGGGTAGCGGTCGCGCCATTCACGCAGCTGCTCCAGCCATGCGCCGGCGTTGGGCTTGGCGCCGTCCTTCTGCAGGGTCTCCACCAGGCCGGCCAGCACGCCCTTCAGGTCGCCCACGATGGGGGTCTGGCACTCGCGGATCTTGCCGATCTCGGCCGGGTCGATGTCGATGTGGATGACCTTGGCGTTGGGGGCGAAGGCGGAAAGCTTGCCCGTGACGCGATCGCTGAAGCGAGCACCGCAGCAGATGATCAGGTCGGAGTTGTTCATGGTCAGGTTGGCGTACTTGGCGCCGTGCATGCCCACGGGACCGAAGTACAGCGGGTGGGATGCCGGGAAGCCGCCCTTGCCCATGAGGGTGGTGATGGCGGGCAGCTCCATGAGCTCGGCCAGCTGGACCAGCTCCTCCTGGGCGTCGGAGATGATCACGCCGCCGCCCACGTACAGCACCGGCTTCTTAGCCTCCTGGATGGCCTGGGCCGCTGCGCGAATCTGCTTGGCATTGCCCTTGTAGGTGGGCTTGTAGCTGGGCAGGTTGACCTCATCCGGGTACTCGAACAGCATCTCGGCGGCCTGCAGGTCGGACGGCACGTCGATCAGGACCGGGCCGGGACGGCCGGTCACGGCAATGTGGAAGGCCTCGCGGAAGGTCTTGGTCAGGTCGGCGGTGTCGGTCAGCAGGAAGCTGTGCTTGACCACGGGCATGGTGATGCCCACGATGTCGGATTCCTGGAAGCCGTCGGTGCCGATGGTAGAGCGGGCCACCTGGCCGGACACGATGACCAGCGGCACGCTGTCCATGTTGGCGGTGGCAATGCCCGTCACCGTGTTGGTGGCGCCGGGGCCGGAGGTGACGATGCACACGCCCGGCTTGCCGGTGGCGCGGGCGTAGCCGTCGGCCATGTGAACAGCGCCCTGCTCATGACGAGCGAGCACGTGCTTGAGCTGGGTGGAGTCGTACAGTGCGTCGTAGATGCGGATGGCCTGGCCGCCCGGGTAGCCGAAGACGGTGTCCACGCCCTCTGCCTCCAGGGAGGCGATGATGGCCTCGGCGCCGCGCATGACCTTGCCCTGCTTGGGAGTCTTGGAGCCCAGGCCGCGGCTTGCGCCCATGACGGCGGCGGTGCGCTTGGTTTCAGTCAGTTCACTCATGCCAGGAACGCCCCCTTGTCTGCGGAAGAAACGAGCTTTGCGTACTTGGCCAGGACGCCGTGGTTGTGCTTCTGCTCCATGGGAGTGAAGTCAGCCATTCGCTGGGCGAATTCCTCGTCGGAGATGTTGAGCTGCAGCAGGCCGCCCTCGATGTCCACGGTGATGGAGTCGCCCTCCTGGATGATGCCGATGGGACCGCCTGCGGCTGCTTCGGGCGAAACATGGCCGATGGCAGGGCCCTTGGTGGCGCCGGAGAAGCGGCCGTCGGTGATCAGGGCAACGCTGCTGGAAAGGCCCATGCCGCAGATGGAGCTGGTGGGGGTCAACATCTCACGCATGCCCGGACCGCCCTTGGGGCCCTCGTAGCGGATGACCACCACGTCGCCGGCGACGATCTTGCCGCCGTTGATGGCCTCGCAGGCCTCCTCCTCGCTGTTGAACACGCGGGCCGGACCCGTGTGGGTCAGCATGCCGGGATCAACGGCGCTCTTCTTGACAATGCCTCCGTCGGGAGCCAGGTTGCCATGGAGCACGCGCAGGGCACCCACGGCGCTGAAGGGGTTGTCATGGGTACGGCAGACCTCGCCGTCAGCCGGCGGGCAGCACTTCTCCAGGTACTCGGGCATGGGGCCCATGACCGTCACGGCATCCAGGTTCAGCAGGCCCAGCTCGTTGAGCTCGTGCATGACCACGGGCACGCCGCCGACCTCATGCAGGTCGATCAGCGGACGGGGGCCGGACGGGGCCAGCTTCAGCAGGTGCGGAGTGCGGGCGGAAGCCGCGTCCCAGTCGTCCATGGTGATGGGGTGGCCGGCCTGATGGGCAATGGCCGTCAGGTGCAGGACGGTGTTGGTGGAACCGCCGAAGGCCATGTCGCACTCCATGGCGTTGTGGATGGCCGCCTCGGAGATGATGTCCATGGGACGGATGTCCTTCTCCAGCAGCTCCATGACCTTCATGCCGGCATGCTTGGCCAGGCGGATGCGCTCGGAGTACACGGCGGGGATGGTGCCGTTGCCCGGCAGCGCAATGCCCAGGGCCTCGCACAGGCAGTTCATGGAGTTGGCCGTGAACAGGCCGGAGCAGCTGCCGCAGGTCGGGCAGGCGGTGTTCTCCAGGTAGGACAGCTCCTCGTCGGTCATGGCGCCCACCTGGACCTTGCCCGCACCGTCGAACAGCGAGTTCAGGTCGGTGGTGGGACCGCAGCCGCCCTTGGGCTTGCCCGGGAGCATGGGGCCGCCGGACACGAACACCGTGGGGATGTTCACGCGCAGGGCGCCCAGGATCATGCCGGGCACGATCTTGTCGCAGCTGGGGATGCACACGGCAGCGTCGAAGGCATGGCCCTGGACAGCGCACTCGAAGGAGTCCGCAATGGTCTCACGGGAGACCAGGGAGTAGTGCATGCCCTCGTGGTTCATGGCAATGCCGTCGCACACGCCGATGGTGCTGATCTCGAACGGGATGCCACCGGCCATGTAGATGCCCGCCTTCACGGCGTCGGCGATCTTGTCCAGGTTCAGGTGGCCGGGGATGATGTCGTTGCGGGAGTTGAAGACCGCCACCAGCGGCTTCTTCATCTCCTCGTCGGTAAGGCCGTCGGCCTTGAGCAGGCTGCGATGCGGTGCGCGCATCACGCCTTCGCGGATCTGAGCGCTTCTGAGCTCCACGGGTTCCTTCCTTTCTTCCGCGTAGAAACAAGCCGGAAAATAAAAAATCCCAGTGCGGCTGCACCGGGTCATTCATGATTGGGAAGCGCCAAGGCGCCTGACAATTATCGGATGTCACCGGTTCAGCCTACTTGCCTTGGCCCCGCAGCGAAGGTCGTCCGCGCGGCAGCCAATCGTTCATGCCAAACTGCTCGGAGGCGGCTTTCGGAACACCCACCGTCGGCTCGCAGCAACCGCCGACTCTCTGAAGATGGGTTGGCCCCTACTTTCCTCGTCATAGCAACAGGTTATGAGGTTCCGTCCAGTATACTCCCCTGGCTCGGTTTCGCCCCGTGATTTTTCATTTGAAGGACGAAATATTCGCCATCGGCCAAAACCAGCCCCGATCAGCGCCTCTTTTACAAAGGACCAAAAGTCCGCCCGAACCCTACGCCCGAGCGCTTCGCCCGGGTCTTTCGCCCAAAAGAAGAAGGCTCCCCGGCGGTGCCGAGGAGCCTTGGTCGCGAATCTATGCGGGGCGCGGGGCTACTTGTGGGCAGCCTCGAACTCCTTCATGTAGTCCACCAGCGCCTGGACGCCCTCCAGGGGCATGGCGTTGTAGATGGATGCGCGCATGCCGCCCACGGAGCGGTGGCCCTTGATGTTCTCAATGCCCTTGGCCTTGGCGCCCTTGACGAACTCGGCGTCCAGGTCGGCGTCGCCGGTGACGAAGGGCACGTTCATGATGGAGCGGTCCTCCTTGCGGACCGGTGCCTGGTAGAAGTCGGTGGAGTCCAGGTAGTCGTACAGCAGCGCGGCCTTTTCCTGGTTGCGCTTCTGCATGCCCTCCAGGCCTCCCTGGGCCAGGATCCACTTGAACACCTTGCCGCAGATGTAGATGCCGTAGCAGGGCGGGGTGTTGCTCATGGAGCCGGCGTCGGCCTGGGTCTTGTACTGCATGATGGTGGGCACGAACTCGGGAACGTCATCGCGGATCAGGTCCTCGCGGATGATCACGATCACCACGCCGGCCGGGCCGACGTTCTTCTGCACGCCGCCGTAGATCACGCCGTACTTGGTGACGTCGATGGGCTCGGACAGGAAGCAGCTGGACACGTCAGCCACCAGCGGCACGTCGCCGGTGTTGGGCAGCTTGTGGAACTTGTTGCCGTAGACGGTCTCGTTCTCGCAGATGTACACGTAGTCGGCGTCAGCGGAAAGCTCCAGCTGGTCCACGTCGGGGACGTAGGTGAAGCTGGCGTCCTCGGTGCTGGCCACCAGGTTGATGTCACCGTACTTCTTGGCCTCCTTGTAGGCCTTCTTGGACCAGCCGCCGGTAACGATGTAGTCGGCCTTGCCGGTCTTCAGCAGGTTCATGGGGATGGCGGCGAACTGCTGGGTGGCGCCGCCCTGCAGGAACAGGACCTTGTAGTTGTCCGGGATGCCCATGATCTGGCGCAGGTCAGCCTCGGCCTCGTCGATGATGCCCTTGAAGGCAGCGGAACGATGGCTCATCTCCATGACTGACATGCCGGTACCGCGGTAGTCGAGCATCTCAGCGGCGGCTTCCTGGAGGACTTCCTCAGGCAGCACGGCCGGACCAGCGGAAAAGTTAAACACCCTAGCCATTCGTTCTCTCCTTCTTCTTAGGGTTACGGTATTCGCTGCATTGTATGCCCCTCCATCACGCTAAAGTGTTTCAACCTGGTTAATCAGGGTGAAAGGGCCGTAAACGTACGGAGGCGGTCCCCACGGCTCCATCCGAAGCCCTGGGGACCGCCTCCGCGATTGCTATCTACAGGCCGTTCACCACGTTGACGGGGCGCTCCCCCGCCTCCACCCGGGCAACGTTTTCCCACACCCAGCGGTGCGCCCGGTAGAACATGCCCTCCGTCACGCCGCCGACGTGGGGGCTCAGCAGCACCCGCTCGGCGACCGCCGGCCCCGCCGTCAGCAGCGGATGGTCGGTCTGCACCGGCTCCGGAGACAGGGTGTCCAGGCCGGCCATGCCGATCTGCCCCTGCTCCAGGGCGCGGGCCAGGGCCACCTGGTCCACCACCTCTCCGCGGGCGGTGTTGATCAGGATGGCGTCGGGCTTCATGGCCTCCAGGAACGCCGCGTCCACCAGGTCGGTGGTCTGCGGGGTCACCGGGCAGTGCAGGCTCACGATGTCAGCCTGGGCGGCTATTTCGTCCACCGATGCATAGGCCACGCCCAGGCGCTCCTCCTCTTCGGGGGCAAGGCGGCTGCGCTTGTTGTACAGCAGCCGGCAGCCGAAGGGGCGCAGGCGCTCCGCGGTGGCGCGGGCAATGGCGCCGAAGCCGATCAGGCCCACGGTGCAGTCCCCCAGCTCGCGGATGCCCTGGACCATCAGGCGCTCCTTGGTCTGGATCTGCTGGCCCGCGCGGACCGCCACGTCGCCGGCGACCACGCCGCGCAGGCAGCCCAGCATGAGCAGGATGGCCTGCTCCGCCACGGCGCCGGCGTTCACTCCCGCATTGTTGCACACGGGTATGCCCCGCTCCGCGGCGGCATTGCAGTCGATGGCGTTGAAGGCCACGCCCTCGGAGTGGATCAGCTTCAGGTTGGGCAGCCCGGCTATGAGCTCCGCGCTCACGGGGCTGATGGCGTCCGCCATGATATAGTCCGCGTCCCCGTGCTCCGCCAGGATCTGGGCGTCAGAGGTGCCGCGGGGCACCACCACCAGCTCGGTCCGGCCCACCACGGGCAGGTCGGGAAGGTAGCGGCGGGTGCGCTGCTCGTCGCCAATGACCAGCATCTTCATGTTGCTTATCTCCTTATGTTTCGTCCGCCTGCGCTACACCACGCTGACCAGGCGGTCCTGATACGCCACGGAAATCTGGGCGCCATGGCACTGCTCCTGCAGCCCGGCACGCAGCGTTTCCAGCGGCAGTCGGTACGTGTTGTTGTTCCGGGACACGTGCATGGCCACCACCTGCTCCAGCCCGGAATGCAGCAGGCCGGCCAGCTCGGCGCAGGACTGCTGGTTGCTCAGGTGGCCGAAGTCCGACGCCACCCGCTGCTTGATGTGGTACGGGTAGGGACCGGTCTTGAGCATATGGGGGTCATGGTTGCTTTCCAGGGCCAGCAGGCGCACCTGGGAAAGGCCCTCGTGGCATTGGGGCGTCACCACGCCGGAGTCCGTCAGGTAGCCCAGGGAGTCGGTGCCGCCTACCTCGGGCAGGTCCGGCGCCTCCACCCTGAAGCCGAAGGAATCCGCGGCGTCGTGGGACGACTGCAGCACGTGGACCTGGCATCCCGCCAGGGAAAGGGCGTCTCCCGCGGCAAAGGGGACGAAAGGGGCCAGGTCGGTATCCAGCACCTCTCGAACGTACTTGGAGGCGTCCCGCACCGCCGGGCCCGTGCACACCGATGGATGCACCCCCAGCTTGGCCAGACCGCGCAGCACCACACCCAGGCCCTTCGTGTGGTCGGTGTGGTCGTGGGTGATCAGCACGCCCTCCAGGTTGACGGGGTCGAAGCCGGCCTCCTTGCAGCGAGCGAAGAAGTCCCGCTTGCATATGCCGCAGTCGATCAGGATGCCCCGCCCGGTAGCAGCGTTTTCCACCACGGCGGCGTTGCCGGAGCTGCCGCTTGCCAGCACGTGCAGCCGCAGGGCATGGCGGGCCGGCGGCTGCGGCTGGTTCATGGCCAGGCCGTCCTCGCGGCGCGCCCGCTCAACGCGGCTGCTGCTCAGCCCCTCTTCGGATTCATGCGCGTAACTGCTCACGCAACTCCCTTCTATTCCTCTGGCAAACGCCCGCTAGTGGCCCGCGGTGCCGAACATGCGGTAGTTGGCAATGGACGAGCCCATGCGGCCCTTCACCCATTCGGCACGGTCCTTCAGGGCGTCTTCGCGGAACACGTCGGTGCGGTTGAAGACGTCCACGAACTCCTCCAGGTCCTTCAGCAGGTCCGGCAGGGAGTTTTCGTACTCGCCCCGCAGCAGCGTCTTGAAGAAGGGATAGATCTCGGTTTCGTCGTGGATCAGCGCCATGTCGCGGCACTTGCTGGTGATCCAGCACTCCACCAGCACGCTGGGGCCGTCGGAGGACTTCACGCCCTCGGGGATGCAGGCATGGCCCACCCGCCAGATCTTCTTCCAGTAGCGCTCGAACAGCTCGTCGCCGGGATGCTCGCGGTCGTACAGCAGGATGCGGCTGCGCAGCAGGTCGCCGGTGGTCAGGCTCATGCCCTTGGAGTTCAGGCTCTCGAACACGGCCTGGGGATTGTCTTCTCCGGACAGGGACACGTCCAGCAGCAGCATCTGCTTCAGGCCGGTCCACAGCACGTCCAGGTCGAAGTCGCTTTCGCCCATCTTGCCCTTGAAGAAGGCGCAGTTGTCCAGGATGCGCTGGGAGTGCTCCTTGGAGGGCTCGGCGCCCACGATGAGCTCGTACAGGGTGAAGCGGTCCAGGTAGGTCAGCACCAGCTTGGGCTGCATCTGGCCGTCCAGGTCAACCAGCAGGAAGCGGGCGGCAACGTCGTCGGCGGTCATGCCGTCAACGGTCTGGCCGGTTTCCAGCAGATGGTGGTACAGGGCGGTCAGCAGCAGCGTGAAGGTGGTCAGGCGCTGCTGGCCGTCAATGACGTTCAGGCGGTCGCAGGAGCGCCAGCCCTCGGTGCTGGCGGCGTAGAGCACCACGCCCATGAAGTGGGAGCGGGCCCTGCGTCCGGCCTTCAGGCAGTCGTCCCACAGGTCGCCGCACTCCTTTTCCTCCCAGGAGTACACGCGCTGGAACGGCGGGATGGTGAACTGCATCTTCGGTTGCCCCAGGAAGTCCAGGAGCGCGGTCTGCTTGGTCTGCATGGGGTCTCCTTACTTGGTCACGTCGACGTTCATGTAGCGCTGCCAGTACCAGCTGTCCTTGTCGGCCTTGACCTTCTGGCGCAGCTCCTCGGACACCAGCGTGGTGGCGCCCAGGGTGGCCCAGTTGTAGGACACGTAGGCCTTGGTGGCGTGGTAGCGGTACCGCTCCGCCCACATGCTGGTGAAGTTCACCATCTCCTTCAGGCACTGCTCGGTGCGGCCGTTGAGCTTTTCCGCGGCGTAGACCTTGAAGGCGGCGAACATCTCGCGGTCGTTGTGGCCGCGGGCGTTCTTGCAGCGCACGGTGACCCAGGAGTGCAGGCAGGCGCCCAGGCGCTTTCCGCCCGGGTCATCGCCGAAGGCGGACTGCACGTGCTCCCAGTAGTTGGTGTACAGGCGCTCCTGCTCCTCCAGGGACTCGGCCACCAGCAGGTGGTTGCGGAGCATGTCGGCAATGCTCAGGGACACGCCCTTGGAGTTGAAGCTTTCGAAGATCTCCTGGGGATCGTCGCCTTCGCCCAGGATGATCTGGATCACGTAGATGCCGCTCAGGCCCCGCCAGAAGGCCTCGTCGTCGAAGTCCTCCGCCGCCATCTGCTCCTGGAAGAAGCGGAAGTTGGCCAGCACGCGGCTGCGGGCGGCAACGGGGCTGCCAGATGACTGCAGGTCGGCGGCAACCTGGTCCACCGGGGTGCCGTCCAACAGGGCGAAGAGGACGTCGCGGTCTTCCTCGGACAGGGTGAGCTTGCGTCCTGCGGCGCAGGTCAGGAACGTGTCCTTCAGGTAGCCGGGGCCGGCTCCGTAGAAGCTCAGGTCATGGGCCTGGGCGTAGTGGGAGTAGGCCAGCACCATCAGGAAGGTGGTGGTCAGGCGCTGCTGGCCGTCAATGATCTCCAGCACGCGGTTGCCTTCGGCCGCGTCCTGGTCGTTCACGTCGGCGCAGATGAACATGCCGGCGAAGTGCTGCTGGCCCTGGCGGGCGGAGCGCAGGACGTCGCGCCACAGCTCCATGCACTGGCTTTCGTCCCAGGAATAGGGACGCTGGTAGTCGGGCAGGGTGAAGCGGGCGGATTCATCGCCCAGGATGTCGAGCAACGGGCCCTGGCGTGTTTCCACGGGTACCTCCTTGGTAGCGGGGCTTGCGCTTGCATTTGCTGCCGCACATTGTACCACAGCCGCACCCTGGCGAGCACGGCGCGGCAGCTCCGTCGAATGTCAACCGGCAGTTTACCTAGGAGCCTTTCGCCCTCCGTAAAGTAAGTGGCGTCACAGGGGCCCGCCGCACGGACGGGCGCAGGATTCAGGACGAAAGGAACGGTCATGATGAAGTTCTTCGGCAAGCAGGCAAAGCAGGGCAAGGGCGCCACGTGGGGCAAGGACGCAGCGGGCCGGGACCCGTGGGCGGCATGCCCGGCGGCCAGCCCGTCGCCGGCGCAGGACTACACGGAGCTGGTGCTGATCGTGGACAAGAGCGGCTCCATGGCCGGCATGGAGTCCGACACCATCGGCGGCATAAACGCGCTGCTGCACAAGCACCGCAAGGGCGGCGTGCCCACGCTGGTCACCGTGGTGCTGTTCGACCATGAGGCGCAGGTGCTGGTGAACCGCCAGGACATTGCCCAGGCGGCCGACCTGACCGAAGACGACTACCAGCCTGGTGGCTGCACCGCATTGCTGGACGCGGTGGGCGGCGCCATCTCCCACGTGAGGCAGGTGCAGGGATACCAGCCGGCAGGGTTCCAGGCCGCCAACCTGATCTTCGTCATCACCACCGACGGGTACGAAAACGCCAGCCGCACCTACGACTACGACCAGGTCAAGCGCCTGATCAGCGCCACCGAGGAGGAGGGTTGGAGCTACCTGTTCCTGGGCGCCAACATCGACGCGGCGGAGGAGGCTGGCAAGATCGGCATCGGGGCCGAGTACGCCGCCAACTACGTGCCCGACGCCGCCGGCAGCGCCGTCATGTACGAGGCCGTGTGCGCCGCCACCGCGGACATGAGCGCAGCACCCCGCCGCGCCGCCCGGATGGCGCTGGCCGGCAGCAGCTGGCGCGACTCCGTCGATCGGGACCACGCCGCCCGCGGGTAAGGGCCGCGCGACGGAGCCAGGCCCTACAGCTCGAAGGCCAATCCGCAGCTCAGGGGGCACACCACGTCCTGGCCCAGCTCCTGGGTCAGGACGCCCAGCGCCTCGGGGCCGGTGCAGTGGCCGGTCACCACCAGCTCCACGCCTGTTTCCCTCAGGCGTTGCGCAAAGGCGCGCACCTCCGGCTCCGGCGTTTCGTACAGGTGGAAGCCACCCACCACTGCGCGCACGGGCTGGTCGGGCCAGGCCCGCTGCGCCTCCCGCACCACCACGTCGGCGCCGGCATGGCAACAGCTGTTCAGCACGGCAATGCCGCCGGACTCCAGCTCCACCACCAGGCTCTGCTCGTGGGCGAAGTCATCGGGGCGCAGGCAGCCTGGCTCCCCTACTAGCATATGGCTGGCGCGGCCGACCTCCTCCAGCCCCGGCGTGCTGTGGCCCAGCAGCCAGAAGCCCGGCGCTACCTGGACCTTTTCGCCTGCACGCGCAACGCGGTCGGCGTGCTCCCCTAGCACGCCCTTGGGCACGCCTATGTACTCCAGTCCTTTCTCCGGGTGCTCCGCGTAGCAGTCCTCCCCGCAGGATTCCTGGACGTAGAACGGCGCATGGTCGTTGGCGCCGAAGAACGCCCGCATGCCTCCGGCATGGTCGAAATGGGCATGGGACAGCACCGCCGCCTGCACGCTCCCCAGGTCGATCCCCAGGGCACGGGCGTTTTCCGCGAACAGGTCCGTAGCGCCCGCGTCCAGGAGCACCCGCGTCTGCCCCTGCTCCACCAGGACGCTAAGGCCCCATTCGCCCTGCAGGCCGCAGCCCGCCTGATTGTCTACCAGAACCGTGACCTTCATGGCCTACCCCCTGCCGCCCAACAGCGGCTGATCGAATGCGAACAGCGTTTCATTGATGGTGAATACGTCGTAGATCCCGCGACCGATGAAGTACTCCATGATCACGTCGAACCTGCAGCTGCGGGACAGGGCAAAGCCCGCCCGGGCCAGCAGGTCGCGGGTTTCGTCCAAGCTCAGCTCCAGCGCCACCGCCAGGGCCAGCACCGTGCGCTTGGAGGGCGCGTAGTCAGCGTTGCTGCGGATCCTGCTGAACAGCTGGCGGCTCATGTTGGCCCGCTTGTAGACCTGGGCGTCCGTCAGCCCACGGGCATCGATGAGCGTCATGAGCGTGTCCGAGAACCCAGCATCCAGGTTCCTGAGCAGGTCCCCCAGGTCGGGTTCGCATTCTTGGGCGAAAACCGGCACGGCTCCCGCAGCCGCCGGGGCGCAGAAGCAGTCCGCAGCCATCCGCGGGTACATGTCTAGGTCGCAGGGTTCTTCCCGCACCTTTCGATCGCGGGCGACAAGCTTGCGCAGGCGGCCGAACCTGGTCCGCGAGCGCTCCTCCCGCGAAGGCATACCCGAATACGACGCCGCGGCCGGCGCAGGCGGCTCCTCCACCTGATCGAGGAACGCCTGGACCTCCGCACGGCTTGGCAGCAAGCGGCGATCGGGCACCCCCAGGATCACGTCCACATCCTCGTGGGCCTCCAGGAACCCGCGGACGGAGCCGTGGGCAGCCGCAAGGGAATCCTCCGCCGACGCGCCGGCATCAACGCCTAACAGCAAAAGCGCCACGGACTGCGCGCCGGCGGCAGCGGCCTGGGCCAAGGCGTCGTCGTAGGCGGTCCGCAGCGCCTCCTGCTCGTCGCGGCTGCCGCCCCAAGCGGGCACGGCAACGCGAATCGTCCGCCCCTTGGTGACACTCGAAGGCATGGCGACGACCGCAGCATCCCCTACCAGGACATCGGCGCCAGCATGGGTAAGGTCACCCGCGGCAACAAGGGTGAACGGCATGGCAGGCTCCTTTCGCCCGAATCTACTGCAGCGGCCTCAGGCCCGTCAGCACGCGAGGACGGTTCGTCAGGTCGTAGACCACCCGCACGTTGGCAAAGCCGGCGCTGCGGGCCAGGTCGGCCGCATCGTCCAGGCAAGTCTCGTGCAGTTCGAAGGCAAAGCCGCCGCCGGGGCGCAGCGCCTGCCCGCAGAACACCAGCAGCCGGCGGAACAGGTCCAGGCCGTCCGCGCCACCGTCCAGCGCCAGGGCAGGCTCGTAGTCGGCCACCTCAGCGGGAATCTGCTCCATGACGGCGGTGGGCACGTAGGGCGGGTTCGACACCACCACATCCAGCTTGCCGATGAGCTCCGGCGCCACGCCGACCACCGCGTCCCCCAGGTCGCCCTGGGCCACGGTCACCCGGTCAGCCAGTCCCAAGGCATCCACGTTGTCCTGGGCAAGGGCCACCGCTTCGGGCGAAATGTCCGTTGCGATCACCCGCAGGTCCGGCCGCTCGGAGGCCATGGAGCAGGCAATGCAGCCGCTGCCGGTGCAGATATCCGCCACCACCAGGGGCTCCGGCTCCGTCGCCTCGGACGCGGGAGCGTCCTCGGGAGCGGGGCTTTCGCCCCCTTCCGCAGGCTCCCCCGCCCCGGCCTCAGCCAGGGCCTCAAGCAGGGCCGCACCATCGTATTCGTTTAGCAGGGAGTCCCGGGCCACCCGGCGCTCGGCGGCGGGCAGCAGGGCCAGAGCCTCGCTGACCAGGACCTCCGTCTCCGGTCGCGGAATCAGCACGCCGGGGCGGACCTTCACGGTGATGTAGCGGAAGCCCACCTCGCCGGTGATGTACTGCAGGGGCTCGCCCTTGCCGCGACGGGTCACGTAGCCGCGCATGACGTCGCGCTCCTCCATGGTCAGAGGTCGGTCGAAATTGGCGTACAGCTGGATGCGGGAAAGCCCCGTGGCCTCGGACATGAGCCACTGGGCCGAAAGCCGCGGGTTCTGGTCGCCCTTGCGCTCCAGGTAGCCTTCGCACCAATCCAGGGTGGACTTGATGGTCCAGGTGTTCTCTTCCGCCATGATCCGCTCCTTATCCCCCATACCAAACAAGGCGAACAGGACCCTTGCTCCAGGTCCCGCTCGCCTTGCGGTCTATTGCTTGAAAGTATTAGTCAACCGCGTCCGCAAGCTTCTGGGCACGGTCGGCGGCCTGAAGCGCCGAGATGACGTCGTCCAGCAGGTCGCCCAGCAGCACGCCGTTGTAGGTGCTGTTGAAGCCGATGCGATGGTCCGTCACGCGGTCCTGGGGACCGTTGTAGGTGCGGATCTTCTCAGCACGGTCGCCGGAGCCGATCTGGGCCAGGCGCTTGGCACCTTCGGCTGCCTGCTGCTCGGCCAGCATCTTCTCATACAGGCGGGCGCGCAGAACGGCCATGGCCGCCACCTTGTTCTGCAGCTGGGACTTCTGGTCCTGGGACTGCACCACCAGGCCGGAGGGCAGGTGGGTGATGCGCACGGCGGAGTCGGTGGTGTTGACGCACTGACCGCCGGGGCCGCCTGCGCGGTACACGTCAATGCGCAGGTCGTTCTCGTTGATCTGCACATCGATCTCGTCCGCCTCGGGCAGCACGGCCACCGTTGCGGTGGACGTCTGGATGCGGCCCTGGGACTCGGTCTTCGGGATGCGCTGCACGCGATGCACGCCGGACTCGAACTTCATGACGGAGAAGACCTTGTCACCCTTGACCTTGAACTGGATCTTCTTGTAGCCGCCCATCTCGGACGGGGACACGTCCATGGTCTCGGTCTTCCAGCCACGGGACGAAACATAGCGCTCGTACATCTTGTACAGGTCGCCGGCGAAGATGGCCGCCTCGTCGCCACCGGCAGCGGCGCGGATCTCCACGATGATGTCCTTTTCGTCCGCCGGATCAACGGGGATCAGCATGAACTTGATGTCCTCTTCCAGCTTGGGCAGCTTGGCCTCGATCTCGGAGATCTCCTCCTTGGCGAAGTCGGCCATGTCCGGGTCGGACAGCATCTCCTTGGCGGCATCCAGGTCGTCAAGGCTGGTCACGTACTCGCGGGCGGCAGCCACCAGCGGGCCCTGGCTGGCGTACTCCTTGGCCAGGCGGTTGTATTCCTTCTGATCGGAAAGCACCGCCGGGTCGCCCATCTTGAGCTCGAGCTCCTCGTAGGCGTCGATGATTCGGGTCAGCTTGTCACGCATTGCTGAGATGCTCCTATCTGTATACGGTACTCGTATGAACGTTTAACCGAATCAGTTTACCATGCGCAGCATATCCGCGTCATGTAAAACTAGCGCGTATGCAGGTACTCCACCGCGCTCTGGGCTGCGTTGGCGCCATCGGAAACGGCGGTCACCACCTGGCGCAGCACCTTGGTGCGCACGTCGCCGGCAGCGAACAGGCCGGGCACCGAGGTGACGCCGTCTTCGCCCGCCACAACGTAGCCGCCTTCGTCCAGCGGAGCAAAGCCCTGCAGGAACTCGGCGTTGGGCACCGTGCCCACGGCCACGAACAATCCGCTGGCCGGGATGGTCCGCTTCTCCCCCGTGGCCACATGGGCCACGGTCACGCTGGCAAGGGAGCCGCCCTCCTGGCCCACCTGGGCCACGGCGCTGTTCCACACCAGCTCAACGTTGTCCAGAGCATTCAGCCGCTCAAGGTACGATGCCGCCGCGCGCAGCTGGTCGCGCCTGTGCACCAGGTACACCTTGCGGCAGATCTGCGCCAGGTACAGCACGTCGGCCACGGCGGTATCGCCACCGCCGACCACCACCACGTCGCGGCCTCGGAAGAAGTTGCCGTCGCAGGTGGCGCAGTAGGACACGCCCCTGCCCTCCAGCTCCAGCAGCCCCGACACGTCCAGCTTGCGGGGGCGGGCGCCGGTGGCCACCACCACGGCACGGGCGGTATGCTCTCCGCACTCGGTCACCACCCGAAAGCCCTCGGCCAGGCGCTCCACCGCCGTCACGGGGCAGTCGATCTCCTGCACGCCGAAGCGGTCCGCCTGCTGCTTCATGTTGTCAGCCAGGTCGAAGCCGTTGGCGCCCTCGGGGAAGCCAGGGTAGTTTTCGACCCAATCCGTCTGGGCCAGCTGGCCGCCGTAGCCCACGGAGTCGAACAGGCAGGCGCTCATGCCCGCACGGGCGGCGTATATGCCCGCGGTCAGGCCGGCGGGACCGGCACCGACCACGGCAATGTCAAAGTCGAAGGCGCCCATGCTACGGCAGCAGCGCTTCGATGGCGGACTTGGGGCGGGCGCCGATGGCGGTGTTCACCACCTGGCCGTCCTGGAACACCATCAGGGTGGGCACGCTCATGACCCTGTAGCGCTCGGCAATGTCGCGGCTTTCGTCAATGTCCAGCTTGAACACGGCCACGGAGCCCTCATGCTCCTGGGCGATCTCGTCCACGATGGGCGCTACGCGGCGGCACGGGCCGCACCAGCTGGCGGAAAAGTCCACCAGGACGGGCAGCGGGTTGTCCAGGACCTTCTCCTGGAAGTCGGCAGAGGTAACCATCTGAGTCATCATATGCTCCTTACCTGGGGCGTTGTCCAGAGCCGCAAACACGCGAATCATCAGGGCGAAAGACCCGCTCCGGTGCCCCCGTCGGTTGTTTTTCAGCCCCTATTGTAACGACTATGTGTAAAATCACCACGCCCGCAGGCGGTCCGTATAATGAACCCAACAGAAAATCCACCGACCAAGGGAGCGCACATGAAGTTGTTCCGCCGCAACCGAACCCAGGAGCCCGCCGAGCCGTCCCCTGCCCAGGAGGCCACGGAGCAGGACCAGCCGCTCATGCCCCTGCAGGAATCCGTCTGGGAGCCCGGCCACCCGGTGACCCCCGCCAACCTGATCTTGGAGGGCGGCGCCATGCGCAGCCAGTTCACCGCTGGCGTGCTGGACTACTTCATGGAGCAGGGCCTGCTGTGCCAAAAGGTCATTGGCACATCCGCCGGCGCCCTGGCCGGATACCCCTACGTGGCCGGCCTGCCGGAGCGCACCTGCCTGCTGAACATGACGTTCTGCGACGACCCGCGCTACTTCAGCATGCGCTGCTTCGCCACCACGGGCAACGCCCTGAACCGCGCCTTCGCCTTCGACGACATCCCCAACCGACTCATGCCCTTCAACTACCAGGCCTTCAACGACTCCCCCAGCACGCTGGTGGCGGTGTCCAGCGACCTGCGCTACGGCGAAGCGGACTACCATGAGTTCCGGGATGCCCGAAACGACATGCCCTACCTGATCGCCACCTCCTCCATGCCCCTGGTCAGCCAGCCGGTGCAGGTGGACGGCAAGGTGCTGCTGGATGGCGGCACCTGCGACAGCATTCCCCTGGTCTACTCCCTGAAGACCGGCGCCACCAAGCACATAGTGGTGCTGACCCAGGACGAAACCTACGAAAAGGAACCCGACCGCCTCATGCCCCTCATGCGCAAGCGCTACGCGGACTACCCGCTGTACGTGGAGCGGGCCGACTTCCGCTACCTTGAGTACAACCGCACCCGCCGCGCCTGCCAGCTCATGCACCAGAACGGCGAGATCTTCGTCATCATGCCGCCCAAACCCGTTGAGGTGTCCAGCATGGAGTCCGACCCGGACAAGCTCTTCGACCTGTACGTCCAGGGCCGGGAGGCCGCTGCCGCATCCTGGGACGACCTGCAGCGCTACCTGCAGGCATAGGGAGTCCGTTAGAGCAGCGGCAACCCCGCTTGCACGCATCCCTGACGGAGGGTCTTGGCCAACGCCCTCCCTCCCCGACGCATATTTCGCCCTAAAACAAAATGTGCACGCCCCGCAACGGGACGTGCACTTTGCTATTCAGGTCATCTCCCAACCCGACCCACAGGGCGGGCAAGGGCCTGCACCCTAGCGATGAGCCGGGGCAGATGCGGTCTGGCTGGCGGCAGGAGCCTGCTGGCGACGGGGCGAAACCAGCTGCGTTGCGCAATAGGGGCACACGCGCCACGTGGGATCCAGGGCCTTATGGCACACCGGGCACAGGTTCTTCAGGCGGGAGTGGCAGCTGGGGCACACCACGAAGTCGGACTCCACGGGGTAGCCGCAGTTGGCGCACTCGCCGTACTTCATGAGCTGGCGCTGCTTCAGGGCAATCTCCAGCTCCTGCTCGTCCTTGTCGATCTGCAGCAGCGGCGGACGGAGCAGACAGTATGCGATGACGCCCAGCAGCGGGATCAGCGCCACGATGCCCCACACCTGCCAGTGCTGACCGCGCAGGTGCGCATCGCGGACCACCCAGGCAATGGACAGTACGTAAAGGATGACCAGCATGATGACGACCACCATGACGGCGCCCTGCAGCTGCGGAGTCCACAGGGATGCGAGCAGCTCGCTCATTTGAACCTCGATTCCCGCCCCCGCAGGGGCTCAAACCTAGTAGATAGACGGCATTTGCGCAGGAACTCCCCTGCGCAAATGCCCATTATACACGACTGTTGGAACTAGCCCAGCTCGGCGATCTGAGCGGTCAGGCGCTCAAGCAGCTCCTCCAGGGAAGCCAGCTTGGCCTTGTCCTTCTCCACGACCTCAGGCGCGGCCTTGGCCAGGAAGCCCGGGTTGGACAGCTTCTTGCTGAACTTGTCCACGTCCTTCTGGACCTTGGCCTGCTCCTTTTCCAGGCGCTTGCGCTCGGCGTCGAAGTCCACCAGGCCGGACAGGACAATGTAGACCTCCATGCCAGCCACCAGGACCACGGCGGACTCGGCGGGCTTTTCCGCATCAGCGGAGGCAGCCAGGGAGTCCAGGTTTGCCATGGAGGCGATCAGGCCGGCCTGCTCGTCGATCAGCGCCACGTCCTCCGCGGATGCCTTGATGGCAACGGCAATGCCCTGCTTCGGGGAGATGCCGTAGCGGGAACGGGTGGAGCGGACCGCGGAAACAGCCTCGGTCACCAGGGTGATGGCGCGCTCGGACTGGGGATCCTTGTACTTGGCCAGCTCCTGGGCGTTGGGCCAGGATGCCACGATCAGGTGCTCGGTCTCCTTCACCGGCAGCTCCTGGTAGATCTCCTCGGTGACGAAGGGCATGATCGGGTGCAGCAGGCGCAGTGCCTGGTCAAGGACGAAGACCAGGTTGCGCTGGCAGGCCAGGCGGTCGGGACCGTCGGAGGCCAGGCGGCTCTTGCTGAACTCGATGTACCAGTCGCAGAACTCGTTCCAGAAGAACGCATACAGCTCGCGGGTGATCTCGCCGAACTCATAGGACTCGTAGGCAGCGTCAAGGCGCTCCACCAGGCTTGCCAGGCGGCTGAAGATCCACTTGTCTGCCGGCGTGGAGGGCACGGGCTCGCCCGGCTCGAAGCCGTCCAGGTTCATGCCCACGAAGCGTGCGGCATTGCGGATCTTGTTGGCGAAGTTGCGGCTGCTCTCCAGCTTCTTCTCGTTGAAGCGCATGGCCTGGGCGCCGGTCACCTGCATGAGCAGGCCGAAGCGCATGCCGTCGGCGCCGTAGTCCTTCATCAGCTTCACCGGATCGACGCCATTGCCACGGCTCTTGGACATGGGCTTGCCGTCGGCAGCCATGACCGTCGGGTGGATGATGACGTCCTTGAACGGGATCTGGCCCGTGCAGTACTCGGAGGACATGACCATGCGGGCGACCCACAGGCCCATGATGTCGCGAGCGGTGGACAGCACCTGGGTGGGATAGTGCTTTGCCAGGTCCGGGGACTCCATGCCGGCGTCAGCCCAGCCCTGGGTGGCGAAGGGCCACAGCTGGCTGCTGAACCAGGTGTCCAGCACGTCTTCGTCCTGACGGGTGGCAGCGCCGCACTTCGGGCAGGTGTCCACGCCCTCCACGGAAGCATCTTCCCAACCGCACTCGTCGCAGTAGTACATGGGGATGCGGTGACCCCACCACAGCTGACGGCTGATGCACCAGTCCTTCAGGTTCTCCATCCAGTCCAGGTACACCTGGGACCAGCGCTCGGGATAGAACTTGATCTCGCCGGACTTGACGGCCTCGGCGGCAGCGACCTTCAGCTTGTCCACGGCCACGAACCACTGCTCGGAAAGCCAGGGCTCCAGCTTGTTGTGGCAGCGGTAGCAGTGCATGACGGAGTGGTCGTGGTCCTCGACGTGATCCAGCAGACCCAGGGCCTCGAACTCAGCCACCACGGCCTCACGGCACTCCTCGCGGCTCATGCCGGTGAACTTGCCATATCCCTCCACCACATGGGCGGTCTCGTCGAAGATGTTGATCTTGGGCAGGTCATGGCGCTCGCCCATGGCGAAGTCGTTAGGGTCATGGGCCGGGGTGGTCTTGACGCAGCCCGTGCCGAACTCCTTGTCAACGTAGAAGTCGCTGAAGATGGGAATCTCGCGGTTCACGATGGGGAGCATGACGGTCTTGCCCACCAGGTCCTTGTAGCGCTCGTCCTGAGGCGAAACAGCCACGCCGGTGTCGCCGAGCATGGTCTCGGGACGGGTGGTGGCCACGATCAGGTACTCGCGCCCGTCGACGGGCTCCGTCAGCGGGTAGCGCAGGTACCACAGATGGCCTGCCTCATCCTCGTACTCGGCCTCGTCGTCAGCAATGGCGGTGGTGCAGTGGGGGCACCAGTTCACGATACGCTTGCCGCGGTAGATCAGGTCGTCGTGGTACCAGTCCGCGAACACCTTGCGCACGGCCTTGGAGAACTCCGGGCTCATGGTGAACTGCTCGTCATCGTAGTCGCAGGAGCAGCCCATGGTGCTGATCTGGTTCACGATGGTGGTGCCGTACTCCTTGCGCCATTCCTGGCAGGCCTCGATGAACTTCTCGCGGCCGATCTCGCGGCGGTTGATGCCCTGCTCCTGCAGGTGCTTGTCCACCTTGGTCTGGGTGGCGATGCCGGCATGGTCGGTACCCAGGATCCAACGGGTCTGGTAGCCGCGCATGCGGGCACGGCGGATGCAGGCATCCTGGATGGTGTCGTTCAGGGCATGGCCCATATGCAGCACGCCGGTGATGTTCGGCGGCGGAATGACGATGGTGTAGCTTTCGCCCGCATGCTCACCGAAGCCCGGGGTGCGCTGGAAATAGCCAGCTTCCTTCCAGGCGTCGAAGATCGGCTTCTCATGCGCGGCGAAGTCGTAGTCAACCTTCTTAGGCGTGTTGTCCTGTGCCATTATTCGGTCTCCTCGCTTGCAGGGGCGTCCTCGGGGGCCGCCGGTTCCTCAACTGC
Source organism: Coriobacteriia bacterium (assembly GCA_030526515.1). Classification (GTDB taxonomy): domain Bacteria; phylum Actinomycetota; class Coriobacteriia; order Coriobacteriales; family Eggerthellaceae; genus SUG1186. The sequence goes on along the minus strand of JAUNCQ010000009.1, from coordinate 7,839 downwards.
ATCCTTGGCCGGGGCGGCATGGGCGCCACGCGGGGCGTCGTCCTCCTCCAGCGGCTCGATGACGGGCTTTTCCTGGCCCGTGATGTGCTCCGCGCGGATGCATACGCGGGACGGACCCTCCATCTCCGGAAGGTCGTACATGACGTCCTGGAGCACGCGCTCGCAGATGGAGCGCAGGCCACGGGCGCCGGTGCCGTGCTCGACGGCCTCATGGGCGATGGCGCGCAGGGCGTCCTCCTCCATGTGCAGCTCGCAGTTCTCGAAGGAGAGCATCTTGCGGTACTGCTTGACCAGGGCGCTCTTGGGCTCGGTCAGGATGCGGACCAGGTCGTCCTCGCTCAGCTCGTCCAGGGACGTGATGACCGGGATGCGGCCCACGAACTCGGGGATCATGCCGAACTTGTTCAGGTCCTCGGGCAGGACCTGGGCCAGCAGCTCGGCCTCGGCCTGCTTCTTGGAAGACGGGATGTCCACGTTGAAGCCCAGGCCGTGCTTGCCCACGCGCTGGGCAACGATGTCGGCCAGGCCCACGAAGGCGCCGCCCAAGATGAACAGGATGTTCGTGGTGTCGATGTGGATGAGCTCCTGCTGCGGATGCTTGCGACCGCCCTGGGGAGGCACGCTGGCCTCGGTGCCCTCGACGATCTTCAGCAGCGCCTGCTGGACGCCCTCGCCGGAAACGTCACGGGTGATGGACAGGTTCTCGGCCTTGCGGGCGATCTTGTCGATCTCATCGATGTAGATGATGCCGATCTGGGCACGGGGGATGTCGAAGTCCGCCGCGGTGATCAGCTTCAGCAGGATGTTCTCCACGTCCTCGCCCACGTAGCCGGCCTCGGTCAAGGTGGTGGCGTCCGCAATGGCGAAGGGAACCTTCAGGGAACGGGCCAGCGTTTGGGCCAGCAGCGTCTTGCCGGAACCGGTGGGGCCCAGCAGCATGATGTTGCTCTTGGCCAGCTCAACGTCGTCGGAGCTGGCGTCCTGGCCCAGCTGGATGCGCTTGTAGTGGTTGTACACGGCCACGGACAGGGCGCGCTTCGCCTGGTCCTGGCCCACCACGTGCTCGCCCAGCAGCTCGTAGAGCTGATGGGGCGTGGGCAGGTTGCCCAGGATGGAGGCAGCGTCGATGCCGTCCTCGGAATCACCGGGGACGAAGCCTTCGCCCGGAACGTAGGAGCCATCCAGGTCCACGTAGCCGCCGGGGCGAGAGGAGCGCTCGTCGAAGTCGTTCATGGACATCATGTTCTGCAGCACCGGGTTGAAGCCCAGGTCGCGCATCATGGCGTCGGCGCAGATGGAAATGCACTCGTCGCAGATGTTGACGCCCTTGGGGCCCTGGACCATGGCGGCAACCTCCTGGGGCTCCTTGCCGCAGAAGGCGCAGGTTATGCCGTTCCCCCGCGGGGAAAAGGTGTCACGTTCGTTTGCCATAGGTATGAAGCAGTCCTCTACTCGGCAGAAGCGCCATGGGTTGCCGTGATCTTGTCGACCAGGCCGTAGGCCAGCGCTTCCTCAGCGGTCATGTAGTTGTCGCGCTCGGTGTCGCGCATGATGGTCTCCATGTCCTGGCCGGTGTTGTCGGACAGGATCTTGTTCAGCTGCAGGCGGGTCTTCTTCATGAAGTCGGCCACAATCTGAATCTCGGTCTGCTGACCCTGCGCACCGCCCAGCGGCTGATGGATCAGGACCATGGAGTTGGGCAGGCAGTAGCGCTTGCCCTTGGCGCCGCTGGAAAGCAGCACGGCGGCCATGGAGGCGCAGCAGCCAATGCACACGGTGGACACGTCGGGCTTGATGAAGTTCATGGTGTCCAGGATGGCCAGGCCGGCAGTGACGGAGCCGCCCGGGGAGTTGATGTACAGGCTGATGTCCTTCTCAGGATCAGCGCTCTCCAGGTGCAGCAGCTGGGCCACCACGGAGTTGGCCACGTTGTCGTCGATCTGCTCGCCCAGGAAGATGATGCGGTCGTTGAGCAGGCGGGAGTAGATGTCGTAGCTGCGCTCACCGCGGGGAGACTGCTCGATGACGTACGGGATCAGGGCGTTCTGGGGATTGGACGGGGTCACGATGCCCGTCGATGCAAGCTGAAAGCTCATTGGCTACCTTCTTTCACGCGCGAAAGGTTTGTTTCACGCTCCCATGATGAAGCACGGTCCGCCCTGCAAGCAAGACGGACCGTGCAATACATACAAGTTCCTTAGAGCACGGATGCGCCCCGTTTCACCTTTTCGGGAATTAATCCTCGAGCGGGGTAACGATGGCGTTCTCCATGACGGCGTCGGCGGCCTTCTGGCGGACGATGCCCTCGCGGATCAGGTACAGGCGACCGTTCTTGCGCCACTCCTCGTAAGCGGCCTTCGGATCCTCTACGCCAGCGCCACGGAACTCGTCCATGACCTCCTCCTCGGTGGCCACGATCTCGAAGTGACGTGCCCATGCATCCAGGGCCAGGTTCTCAGCGGTCATCTGCTTGGCCTGGGCCTTGACGTCCTCCTTGAACTTGTCGGCGTCAATGCCCTGCTGTGCCAGGTAACCGTCGAAGGTCATGCCCTGACGCTGCAGCTGGGTGAAGAACTCGGACAGCAGGTTGGACTCGGTGTCCTCGACCATGGCGTCGGTGGGCTCGCCCTCCAGGCGCTCGGCCAGGGCGCTCAGGCACTGGTCCTCGCGCAGACGCGGCAGCACCTGTGCCTTCTGCTCGGCGATGGACTCGCCCAGGCGCTTGCGCAGGTCCTCGACGGTGTCGAAGCCGAAGGTGGTCTTGACCCACTCGTCGGTGACCTCGGGCTTGACCTCCTTCTTCACAGCGCCGCACTCGACGGAGAAGGTGAGCTCCTTGCCAGCCAGGTCGGCAGCCAGGGAACCGGGCTTGTCCACGGGGATGACCAGGTTGAACTCCTTGGTCTCGCCCTTCTTCATGCCCAGGACCTCAGCGTCGAACTCCTCGGGCAGCTGGCCGCCGCCCATGCGATAACGCTGCTCGGTCATGGCAACGGCCTCCACGGCCTCGCCCTGCATGTCCTTGGCGGAGATGGTCAGGTCCACATAGGAGTCCTTCTTCACCTTGGTGTTGGCGCGAGCGTTCTCGTAGGTGACGTAGAATGCGGTGGTCACCTCGAGCTGGTCGTCGATCTCGGCGTCGGTAGCGCCCTCCTCGGGCATCTTGATCTCGACGTTATCGTAGCTGTTCAGCTCATAGGTGGGGACCACGCCGATGGTCAGCGTGTAGCTGTAGTCCTTGCCGGCCTCGACCAGGTCGATCTGGCCGAACTCGGGCTGGCCCACGGTGGACAGGCCCGTGTCGTCCAGGGCCATGGGGAAGGTGTCGTTGACCAGGTCGTCGGTGACGGCAGCGCGAGCGGCCTCGGGGCCCAGCAGGCTGTCGATCACGGGACGAGGTGCCTTGCCCTTGCGGAAGCCCGGGAAGTTGTACTGACGGGCGAAGGTGCGGTACTGCTTGGCGATGCGGTCGTTGATCTCCTTGGCCTCGATGGTCACGGTGATCTCAACGCGGTTGCCCTCGAGAGTCTTAACGTTAGTCTCCACTTATATCCTCCAATAGTTCTTACACGTGCCTTACGGCATACACCAGCGCGCTTGCGCAACAGCGCTCGCGCCTCCAGGCAGCAGTGCCCGCGGATGAACCGCTGCATGCGCCCTTGCCCAAACGCGCTAGCCGTAAATTATCGCACATTTAGTCAATCTCTGAAAGGTTATACCAAACAGGTCCCCAGGGCAACAAAATGCCGCCCGCGGGTCCGGGGAACCCAACGGGCGGCATGCTCAGCCTCTTCAGGGCGAAAGCTCCTTGATGAAAGCTACTTGATATGGCCCAGGAAGTCCTTGGTGCGCTCGGACTTGGGATGGTCGAAGACCTGCTCCGGGGTGCCGTCCTCAACGACCACGCCGCCTTCCATGAAGATCACGCGGTCGGCCACCTCGCGGGCAAAGCCCATCTCGTGGGTGACCACCACCATGGTCATGCCCGCCTCAGCCAGGCTGCGCATGACGTCCAGGACGCCGCGGACCAGCTCCGGGTCAAGGGCGCTGGTGGCCTCGTCGAACAGCATCACATGGGGGTTCATGGCCAGGGCGCGGGCAATGGCTACGCGCTGCTGCTGGCCGCCGGACAGCTGGGACGGCATGTAGTCCGCGCGCTCGGCCAGGCCCACGCGCTCCAGCTGCTCCAGAGCAATGCGCTCGGCCTCCTCCTTGGAACGCTTCAGGACCTTGCGCTGGGCAAGCATGACGTTCTTCTTGGCCGAAAGGTGCGGGAACAGGTTGAACTGCTGGAACACCATGCCCACGTGCTCGCGGAGCTTGTCCACGTTCACCTTGGGGTCGGTGATCTCCTTGCCCTCGATGAAGATGTGGCCGCCGGTAGGCTTCTCAAGCAGGTTGATGCACCGCAGCATGGTGGACTTGCCGGAACCGGAGGGGCCCAGCACGACCACGACCTCGCCCTTCTTGATCTCAATGTTCACGTCCTTCAGGACCACGTTGTCGCCGAAGGCCTTGTGCAGGTGCTGGATGCTCACCATGGATTCGCTGCTAGTCACGGTCGGCTCCCTTCTCCTCGGCGGACTGGCCTTCAGCCGCAGGCTCGGCGGCCACGGCCGCCTTCTTCTTCGCCCCGCCGAACAGACCCTTGCGCTTGGCCTTGGGCTTGGGGGCGCCGCCGCCGTTATCGGCAAGGGCAAGGCGGTCCTCCAGCATGGTGACCACGCGGATCAGCGGCAGGGTCACGATCAGGTAGAAGAACGCCGCCACGATGTAGGGCGTCATGTTGCCGGTAAGCGCCACGACGGAGCGGGAGTAGAGCATGAGCTCCATGACGCCAACGGCTGCCAGCAGGGACGTGTCCTTGTACAGCAGGATGAACTCGGAGGTCATGGTCGGGATCACACGGCGGATGGTCTGCGGGATGATCACGCTGAACATGGTCTGGGCCTGGGTCATGCCCAGGGAGCGGGACGCCTCGAACTGGCCCTTGGGGATGGACTGGATGCCGGCGCGCAGGATCTCGCACATGTAGGCGCCGGAGTTGAAGGCCATGACCAGGACCGCAAGCAAGTACTCGTTCAGGTTGATGCCCATCAGCGGCAGGCCGAAGAAGGCAATGTAGATCTGCAGGAACAGCGGGGTGCCGCGGACCACGCCGGTGTAGATGGCCGCCAGGACGTGCATGACGCGGGAGCGGCTGATCTTCATGAAGGCGCTTGCCAGGCCAATGGGGATGGCCAGCGGGAAGCCCACCAGGACCAGGGCCAGGGAGATCAGCCAGCCGGTGAACACCGTGGGGATGGAGGACACGATCAGCTGCGGCTCCAGGAACAGGCGCAGGACGGTCACGGAGTTCCATGCCTCGATGAAGGGCTGCTCATCCATCCAGCTCACGATCTTCTGGGCCAGGGACGCCTGGGTCACCTCGATGGACGGGGACTCGGGCAGCTGCTCCACCTCGCCGTTGTCGCGGGTGTAGGTGCCGGACAGGGTCACCTCGCCGCTGACGTTGGGCAGGCAGGCGTTGTAGGTCTCAATGCGCACGCGCAGGCCCGCTTCCAGCGGCTGGGCGAAATCAACGGTGACGTTTTCGCCCTCCGTGTCGATGACCGGCTCGGCGTCCACCTCAAGACGCTCAACGCCGTTGAGCACCGTCAGGCGCGCCGTGGTCTCCGAGGTCAGGTCAGAGCCCTCCGGGAACTGAACCGTGATGGACTTCACGGACTCGCCCTTGTCGACGACCGACTCCCAGGTCACGCGGGTCGGCATGCCGCCGAGCACGTTGCCCGTGGAGGTCTCGTTCCCCTTCGCGGTCGTCACGTCCTGGGTGAGCGCGCCGGCCAGCATGGGCACGAACGTGATCACCAAGGACAGCGAAAGGGCCGTTAGGAGCATGCGCTTCAGCACGTCCTTGAGCGAATCAGCCATTTTTCACATTCCCCTTGTTCTACACAGAAAACTTATAAAAAGAGCGCCTCATTATAAGCCATTTCCGCAAAAAAAGAAGGACCGCCCCATGGACGGTCCTTCAAATCGCCTATGTGTCGGCTACGACTATGCCAGATACTTCTTGACCAGCTTGGCGTAGGTGCCGTCGTCCTTGATCTCCTTCAGAGCGCCGTTGATGGCCTCGGTCAGAGCGGCGTTGTCCTTGTTGACGATGATGCCGTACTGCTCGCCGGTGGGGATGACGTCAAGGATGCGCATGTCCTTGTACTCGCCGGCAACGTGAGCCTGGGCGACCGGATCATCGTACACAGCGCAGTCGATCTTGCCGGTGCGCAGGGCCTGCAGCAGGTCCGGGGTCTCCTGGTAGGGAGTGTAGCCGGCCTTCTTCAGGTTCTCCTTGGCCCAAGCCTCGCCGGAGGAACCGGACTGGGCGCCCACGGCGACCTCGTCGGAGTTCATTTCGCCCTTCTTCTCGAACTTGGAGTCAGCCATGACCACGATTGCCAGGTTGGAATCGTAGTAAGACTCGGAGAAGTCGACCTGCTCGGCGCGCTCGTCGTCGATGGTGATGGCGCTGATGGCCACGTCACAGGAGGAGCCGCCGGCAACAGCGGTGACCAGGGAGTCGAAGGCCTGGTTCTTCAGCTCGATCTTCAGGCCCAGGCGATCGCCGATCTCCTGCATCAGAGCCGGGTCGAAGCCCTTGATCTCGTCGCCGTCCATGTACTCCATGGGCGGGTAGTCGGCGCTGGTTGCCACGGTGATGGTGCCCTCGGTCAGCAGCTTGTAGTCAGCAGCCTTCGGGGTGTCGTTGGCAGCGGGCTTCTGAGCGCCGTTGTCAGCGTTGCCGCCACCGCAGGCGGTCAGGGCCAGGCAACCGCACAGCAGCGCAGCGCAGGAGCCCACGGCCAGGATCTTCTTGGAAATCTTCATGATGTTCCCCTCTGTTTCCTTCCCAATACCTTCGCATCGGTAAAAATGCGAATAACTAACCGTAGTTTACCCATTTATGGTTGTTTTCGGCCAACATTTCCTCATTTTGAAACCAAGGCGCCCCTACATCAGGGCGAAAGGATGCCTGCGCTACCCCAGCTGGGCCCACTCCACGCCGCCCAGGACGCAGGGCCGGCTGCTGGCCACGACCATGACGTTGTCCGCTCCACCGAATTCAGAGTCAGGACACGGGATTACGTAGGCATGGCCGAACACGGAGTACAGCAGCTCCACCGCCTGCTCCACCTCGTCGCCGTAGGCGCCGTCCTCGTCTACCACGTTCAGCACGTACAGGCCGCCGTCGCGCAGGGCCCTCAGGGCCAGCTCGCACATCTCATGGTCGTCCTGACCGCCAGAGGGGTCGCACCCGGCGAAGCAGTCGTTGATGATCACATCGTAGTCCATGCCGCAGGCGCCCATCAGGTACGCCCTGGCATCAGCGCAGACCAGGTTCAGCCGGTCGGTGCCGTATGAATCCATGAGCTCGTTCAAGAAGAAGTGCTTTCGAGCAATGCGCGTGATCAGGGGATCGACCTCCACCACGTCCATGGAAGCATCCGAATAGCGACTGATCACGTGCTTGGGGTAGGCGTACCCGCCGCCGCCCAGCATGAGCATGCGCCTGCGGTGATTCTCGGGGCTTTCGTCATCAAAAACATGGTCGAAGGCGCGGTAGTACTCGAACGCCAGGTCGAAGCGACGGTCGGGGTCCACGTAGCTGGCGCTCTGGTACACACCTCCCTGGGAAAGCACGCGCACGCGCTCCCCCTCCTCCGTCTTCTGGTCGAAGACGGCAACGGGGCCGAACTTGGCCAGCGGATACCACCGTACGTGTCGCATATCCGCACCAGCAGATACCGAAGCAGCGCCCGCAGCAGCCACGGCCAGGGCAAC
>JAUNCQ010000008.1 GCA_030526515.1 Coriobacteriia bacterium | reverse complement strand
CTGGACGGACCTGCACTGGTAGCCCCTGGCGGACACACTTTTTTGCCTATAACCCCGACCGGCTCGGTCGGCGACCCGGCTCGGCGGACGCGCGATCAGCGCACGATCAGCGCACGGTCGCCGCGTGCCAGGTGAAAGCGCTCTCGCAACCTACTCGCTGGCGCGGAGCTGGCGCTTGGCCTCCTGCCACAGCTCCTCGAGCCGCTCGGTCCCCATGGTCCGCACGTCGTTGCCGGCTTCGGCGGCCAGCTCCTCCATGAGTTCCCAGCGACGTCGGAACTTCGCGCACGTGGCGTGCAGCGCGTCCTCGGCCGAAAGCCCCATCTTGCGCCCCACGTTCACCACGGAAAACAGCACGTCGCCTAGCTCCAGCAGCACCTCGTGGGCGTCGTCGGCCGCCACGCGCCCCGCTGCATCCTTGCCGGCGGTCGCGTAGGCCTCCTGCAGCTCGCGGACCTCGTCGGCCAGCTGCTCCCACACGCCGTCCAGCGAATCCCATTCGAACCCCACGGCCACCACGCGGTCGGATACCTCCCGCGCCTCGAGCAGCGCCGGCTGGTCGGGGCGCACGTCGGCCAGCAGGCGGGCGGGCGTAGCGCAGTCGTTCATGAAAGTCCTTCCAGGTCGAGGGGCGGAGCAGGGCGGGCGAAAGCGCCGTGAGTCACTGGCGCCGCGAGCCACCGGGCCCGCCCCGCAAACAAATCGGGGGCGAAAGCGCCGCAGCGCCCCCGCCCCCGGAGTCAACGTATGCCAAGCAGGCGCTACCTGGTGACCAGCACCGGCAGCTCGGAGTTGCGCAGCACGGCGGTGCTGACGCTGCCCATGACGGACTGCAGCGCACCCACGCCGCGACGACCCATCATGATCAGGTCGCAGCCGTAGTCGCGAGCTGCGTTCACGATCACGTCGGCAGCCTTGCCGCGCATGACCAGGGTCTCGCACTGGGCATCGTGATCCTTGATGAGCTCGACCAGGGACGTCTCCAGCTCCACCAGCGGGGTCTTGTCCTCCAGCGGCGTGGGGTCGTCGATCAGGCCGGCAATGCGGGCGGCAATCTCGAACGTGGGGTCGTCCTCGTGGTTGTCAATGACGGACAGGATAATCACGTTCTCCGCCATCTTGCAGTCAAGCATCTCAATAGCAGTGGTCAGAGCTGCGCGCGACTGCGAGGAGCGGTCGTAGGCAACCAGGATCTTCTTGTACATGCGGTTCCCTTCGTAGAGCAAAGGTGGTCTGGAAGCGGCAACCGGCCCCCTTTGGGCGCAGTTATCCTGAATCGCATTATAAGTGCAGTTCAGGGCGAAAGACCCCAAAATGTTTCGGTGCTGTTGCAAGAAATAGCGTTAACAGGTGCTACACTGAACTCGAGCGTTTCCCTGATTCGGCGTGGGAAACCACTCCGCATCAGGCGCTTACCAATGTTCGTGCAAGACTCGAGCGGCTTGCACTGGAAAGGTTCTGTGCAGCCGCAAGGAAAGTTGGTGGTCACAATGGCAGCTCCAGCTACTGAACAGGTGCGTAATGTCGTCTTGGTCGGCCAAGACGGCGCAGGCAAAACTTCCCTTGGCGAAGCGATGCTCTATGTTTCCGGTCGTACGCCCCGCATGGGCACCACCCATGACGGCAAGTCCTACCTGGACTACGACGAAGAGGAAATCAAGCGTCGCTTCACTATTTCCACCTCCATGGCGTCTTTCCCGTACAAGGACTTCAAGATCAACCTTCTGGACACCTCCGGCCATCCTGACTTCATCGGCGACACCATCGCCACCATGCAGGCCGCCGAGATGGGTCTTTTCGTGGTCGACGCGGTCGCAGGCCCGCAGGTCATGACCACCAGGCTGTGGCGCTACGCTGAGGACATGCGCCTTTCCCGCGCTGTCTTCATCAACCACATCGACCGCGAAAACGCAGACTTCGCCACCTCCATGGCTCTGCTGCACGCCCGCTTCGGCTCCCGCGTGGTTCCTGTGAACATCCCCATGGGCAGCGCCGAGGACTTCAAGGGCGTCATCGACATCATCCGCATGAAGGCCCGCATCAACGACGGTGAGGACCATGAGATCGTCGAGGACATCCCCGAGGAGTACCGCGAGCGCGCCGAGTCCGCCCGTGACAAGCTCTGCGACCTGATCGCCGAAGCTGACGACGAGCTCATGATGAAGTACCTGGAGGGCGAAGAGCTCACCCAGGAAGAGGTCGAGGGCCTGCTGTCCGAGGCCATCACCCAGGAGCTGGCAATCCCCGTGTTCGTGGGCTCCACCATCATCAAGCAGGGCGTCCGCGGCGTCATGGACGACATCATCACCTACTTCCCGACGCCGGAATCCCATGGCCGCTTCGCCATGGCCGACGGCTCCGACATCCGCATCTCCCATGAGAAGCGCGCAGCCGGCTTCGTCTTCAAGACCGTGGCCGACCCCTTCGTGGGCCGTCTGAGCTTCATCAAGCTGCTGGCCGGCGTGGTCGAGCCCGGCACCGAGCTCATCAACTCCCGCACTCAGAAGAAGGAGCGCCTTGGCTCCATCAAGATCATGATGGGCAAGGAATCCACCGACGTGAAGAGCGCCCAGGCCGGCGACATCATCGTTGTGCCGAAGCTGAACGAGACCCGCACCGGTGACACCCTGAGCATTTCGGGCGAAATCGCCGTGGATCCGTTCCCGCTGCCGAAGCCGCAGTACCCGGTCGCCGTCGAGGCCGCCGACAAGAAGGCCGAAGACAAGCTGGGCACCTTCCTGGCCCGTTCCGTGGAAGTCGATCCCACCATCAAGCTGACCCGCAACGAGGAAACCCACCAGACCGTGCTTACCTGCATGGGCGAAACCCAGGTCGAGCTGCTGGTCAACCGTGCCAAGGAGCAGGCTGGCGTGGAGATCAAGCTCCTGCCCGTCCGCGTCCCGTATCGTGAGACCATCCGCAAGACCGCCGAGGCCCAGGGCCGCCACAAGAAGCAGACCGGCGGTGCCGGTCAGTTCGGCGACTGCTGGCTGCGCCTTTCCCCGAACCCGGGCAACGGCTACGAGTTCGTGGACGAAATCAAGGGCGGCGCCATCCCCAACGGCCTGATCCCCGCAGTGGACAAGGGCGTCCAGGAGACCATGCTGGAAGGCTTCCTGGCCGGCTATCCCATGGAGGACATCAAGTGCGCCGTGTTCGATGGCAGCTACCACTCCGTCGACTCCAACGAAATGGCATTCCGCACCGCAGCCCGCATCGGCTTCCGCGCCGCATGTGAGAAGGCCGACCCGGTGATCATGGAGCCCATGTGCCGCATGGACATCACGGTGGGCGAAGAGTATGCCGGCCCCGTCATGGGCGACATCTCCACCCGTCGCGGCCGCATCGTGGGCACCGACTCCGCTGAGGCGGGCGAAACCGTCATCAAGGTTCGCGTCCCCTACGCAGAGGTGCTGTCCTACACCAAGGACCTGCGCTCCATCACCCGCGGCTCCGGCACCTACGACCTGTGGATGGACGGCTACGAGCAGGCACCCTTCGACGTGCAGAAGAAGCTCATTGCCGAGCATGAGGCAGAAAAGTAGTCCTAGCTGAGCAGGCAAAATAAAAAGGCGGGGTCCTTCGGGACCCCGCCCTTTCTTTCGTCCTAGGGAAGGTGACGGGTGGCGCGCTCCAGGATGCCGTTCACCTGGGCGATGAGCATGCCGTAGTTGGTGAAGGGGATGCCCTGCAGGGACGCGCGCTTCATGCGGCTGCGCATCTCCTTTTCGGTGACCATGCAGCCGCCGCAGTGGACCACGAGCCGGTACGGGCTCAGGTCGTCGGGGAAGTGGCCGCCGGAGGTGAAGTCGAAGGTCACGTCCTTGCCGGTGTGCGCGGTGATCCACTTGGGGATCTTGACGGTGCCAATGTCCTCGCACTGCCGATGATGGGTGCAGGCCTCGGAGATCAGCACGCGGTCGCCGTCCTGGAGGTCGTCCAGCGCGGCCACGGCGCGCAGCTGCGCGTCCAGGTTGCCCTTGTAGCGGGCCATCAGGATGGAAAACGAGGTCAGCGGGATGCGGTCCGGGACTATCTGGGACACGGTGCCGAAGACCTGGGAGTCGGTGACCACCAGGGCGGGGTCGGCCTTGAGGGTGTCCAGCAGCGCGGCCAGCTCGGTTTCCTGGGAAACGCAGACCAGGCCGTGGGCATCAAGGACCTCGCGGATGCACATCTGCTGGGGCATGATCATGCGCTTCTTGGGGGCGGAGCCGTCAATGGGGGTCACCAGGACCACCACGTCGCCGGGCTTGACCAGGTCGCCGATGACGTACCTTTCGTCCTCCTGGTCTTTTGCCGCCACGGCGGCGATCAGGTTCTTCAGCTCCTCCACGCCCTGCCCGGTGGCGGAGCTGACCGCCACCACGTTGCGATGGGCGGCGGCAGCGGCGTCGGCGGTGCTGGCGCTGCCGTCGATCAGGGCGAAGCCCTCCAGGTCGGCCTTGCTGCAGGCCACCACATGGGGGATCTTGCCGTTGCGCAGGGCCTGCAGGATCCGACGGTCCTGTTCGGACATTCCTTTCGTCCCGTCAATTACCAGCACCGCGGCGTCAATGGTCTCCAGGGTCCTGAGGGTCTTCTCCACGCGCTGGGCGCCCAGGTCGCCTTCGTCGTCAAGGCCGGGGGTGTCTATGATCACCACGGGTCCCAGGGGCAGCAGCTCCATGGTCTTGCGCACCGGGTCGGTGGTGGTGCCGGCAACGGGGGACACTATTGACATGTCCTGGTTCGTCACGGCGTTGACCAGGCTGGATTTGCCGGCGTTGCGCATGCCGAAGAATCCGATGTGCACGCGCTCGGCGGAGGGGGTCTGGTTCAGGCTCATAGGTGGCTCCTAGAAGCGGTAGTCGTTGCCGGTTCCCGCAAGGATGTTGTCAATTCCCTCGCGCGCCTTGGCGGCAATCTTTTCATTGGGGATCTTGGTGAGCTCGCGCTCGATGATGGCCATGCCCTTTTCCCGGGTTTCCGGCGTGGCGTAGTCCACCAGGTACTCCGCCAGGGTCGTCAGGGCGTTGGGATGGCAGAAGTTCAGGATCTGGCCGCTCTTGCAGAAGCTCATGAAGCGGTCGCCGGTGCGGCCTTCGCGGTAGCATGCGGTGCAGAAGCTGGGGATGTGGTCGTTGTCCATGAGCCAGCTGATCACCTCGTCCAGGGTGCGCTGGTCGGACACGTCGAACTGCTCCGTGTCGTGCGGGCGCTCCTCCTCCACGTAGCCGCCCACGCTGGTGCGGCTGCCGCCGGAAACCTGGCTGACGCCGTACTCCAGTGCACGGGCGCGGACGTCGCGGCTTTCGCGGGTGGAGATGATGATGCCCGTGTAGGGGACGGTGATGCGGATCAGCGCGATGATCTTTTCGAAGAGCTCGTCGGAGATGCCGTTGTCGAAGGCCGTGGGGTCAATGTTCAGCGCCGGCTTCACGCGGGGCACGCTGATGGTGTGGGGACCGACGCCGAAGGCGGCCTCCAGGTGCTCGGCGTGCATGATCAGGCCGGCGAACTCGTAGCGGTATCCCTGCAGGCCGAACAGCACGCCCAGGCCCACGTCGTCAATGCCGCCCTCCATGGCGCGGTCCATGGCCTCGGTGTGCCAGTTGTAGTCGCTCTTCGGTCCGGTGGGGTGCAGCTCCTGGTAGCCCTTCTTGTGGTAGGTTTCCTGGAACAGGATGTAGGTGCCGATCTCGGCCTCCTTCAGCATCCGGTACTCCTCGACCGTGGTGGCGGCAATGTTGACGTTGACGCGACGGATGGCGCCGTTCTTGTGCTGGATGGAGTAGATGGTCTTCATGCACTCCAGGATGTACTCGATGGGGTTGTTCTTGGGGTCTTCGCCCGCTTCGATGGCAAGGCGCTTGTGGCCCATGTCCTGCAGGGCAATGACCTCCGCCCGGACCTCGTCCTGGGTCAGCTTGCGGCGGGGGATGTCCTTGTTCTTCACGTGGTACGGGCAGTACAGGCAGCCGTTGATGCAGTAGTTGGAAAGGTACAGCGGGGCGAAGAGCACGATGCGGTTGCCGTAGTAGGCCTGCTTGATCTTGTGGGCGAGCTCCTTGATGCGGCGGTTGACGCCTTCGTCCTGGCAGGCCAGCAGCACCGATGCATCGCGATGGGTGATCACCGCGCCGTGGTCCGCAGAGGGGGTCAGGTTACCTTCGGCCTTGTCCAGGATGGCGTGGCACAGGTCCAGGTCGTCCTTGTGGGCTTCGGCGTAGGCAAGGGTGTCCAGGATCTCCTGGTCGTTGATGAATTCGTCCGCAACGTGGGACTTGGGGTCGTAGGTATAACCCATGGTTTCGGTATCTCCTTACGAGTCAGGTAACCTTCTTCTTCAGAAAGATAAGCGGTTGGCTGCTATGCGGGGTCGCCTCGGTCGACCACGACTTCGTATCCGATGGCCTCCATGCTGGCGCGCAGCAGGGCCGTGCCCTCGGCTGCCTCCTGTCCGTTGCTGACCTTGTTGTCGTACAGGTCGTAGCTTTCTCTTACGCTCTTGGGCGAAAGATTCGGCATGACCACGTTCGCCCCGGAAAGCATTCCCTTCTCCCGGCCCTTCGGGTCCAGGGTTCCCAGGGACGTGGTGGCGGGGATCAGCAGGTTCGGCTGGATGAGCCTCATCAGGGACAGCAGGAAGCACGTCAGGTCCACGGAGCCGTTGGGCTCGTTGGCGTAGGGCGTGGCGTGGTGGGACACGAAGGGGCCTATGCCGCACATGTGGGGCTTGAACTCTTCGATGAACTTCAGGTCGCAGGCCAGGTCGTAGGGGGTCTGGTGGGGGCTGCCCACCATGAAGCCCACGCCGACGGTGAACCCAACGTCCTTCAGGTCCCGGATGCAGGACATGCGCTCGTCGTGGGACATGTCCGCAGGGTGGATTTTCCGGTAGTACGCGGGGTTGGCGGCCTCGTGTCGCAGCAGGTAGCGGTCGGCTCCGGCGTCCAACAGGCGCTGGTAGCTTTCGCGGCTGCGCTCGCCAACGGAAATCGTCACGGCGCAGTCGGGATGGCGCTCCTTGATGGCGCGGATCAGGTCGCACAAGCGCTCGTCGGTCCAGTAGGGGTCTTCGCCCGACTGCAGCACGAAGGTGCGCAGGCCATTGGCGTAGCCTTCGTCCGTGCATTCTAGAATCTGCTCGGTGGTGAGCCGGTAGCGGTCGTCGCGGCGGATGGACCGGCGCAGGCCGCAGTAGTCGCAGTCCCTCTTGCAGAAGCTGCTGAACTCAATGAGTCCGCGGACGAAGACCTTGTTCCCGTACACGTCCTTGCGCACCTTGACCGCCAGGTCGGCAGCGTAGGCGGCAACGTCCTCATCGTGGTCGCGCACCAGGCGCTCGTATTCTTCTATTGAGAGGCTATGCTCCGCGGCCAGTCGATCAACCAGCGAAGTCAGTTCGTCCATGGGCTATGCCTTGGGGAAGGTGGTCTTGCTGGAGACGCCTTCGATCATGCCCAGCTTTCCCGCCAGGGCGCTGATGGTGTCGTTAGGCGCGTCCAGGGCCACGCTGATGATGGAAAGTCCGCGCTCACGGTAGGGGACGCCCATGCGCCCGATGATGTATTGGCTGTATTCGTGCAAGAGGGAGTTCAGCTCGTCAACCGCCTCTGGGTTGTGAACTATGATTCCGATCAATGCCACTCTGTATTCGTCCACTGCGACTCCCTTCGATGTAATTTCCGCAATATCAAAAAAGAGCAAAGAAAATATAACGAAATATTCCCTCATAGGTAGCGCGTTTGTGGACTTTTTATTATTATTCGCTACTGCTGGCAAAATAGCCGGCCACCTCCGTGCGGCCCAAGGCTCCGCAGCACAGCGAAGACCTGTCCCGTAGGGATGTTTTTATGTTTTGAGGGCTCATGATATATGAGAAGACGGAGGTGTATTTTGAGCATCACTCGCGAAACGATCCAGAGCAAAGGCGTTATCTCCATTCAGCCGACGTGCAAGGGTTGTGACGACTGCGTCGCTGTCTGCCCGAACGACGCGATTACCGTAAAGGAACTGGGCACCAAGCACTCCATTGACTTCAACAAGTGCGTTAACTGCGGTCAGTGCCTCATCACCTGTCCCTTCGGACGCATCGAAGATGTGAGCATGGTCAACGAGGTCAAGTCCGCTATCGGCGACCCCAGCAAGTTCGTCATGGTTCAGGTTGCTCCGGCAGTCCGTGCCTCCCTGGCTGTTGCTTTCGGCCAGGAAGAAGGCGTTGACGCCGAGGGCAAGATGTTCGCCGCCATGAAGGAGCTGGGCTTCGACAAGGTCTACGACACCACCTTCAGCGCCGACCTGACCATCCTGGAGGAGGGCCACGAGCTCATCGCCCGCGTCATGAAGAGCCTGAACGTTCCGGGCTACGAGGACGCCGAGTCCGCTCTGCCCCAGTTCACCTCCTGCTGCCCCGGCTGGGTTCGCTTCGCCGAGCTCAACTTCCCCGATCAGCTGGAGCACCTGTCCACCGCCAAGAGCCCCATGCAGATGCACGGCGCCGTGATCAAGACCTACGGCGCAGAGCGCCTGGGCGTTGCACCGTCCAAGGTGTACAGCGTTGCCGTCATGCCCTGCACGGCTAAGAAGTTCGAGTGCTCCCGCCCCGAGTTCATCTCTTCCGGCTACAACGACGTCGATGCCGTCATCACCACCCGTGAGCTGGCTCAGATGATCAAGGACGCCGGCATTGACTTCAACTCCCTGGAGGAGCAGCCCTGCGACGACCTGATGGGCGAAGGCACCGGCGCAGGCGTCATCTTCGGTAACACCGGCGGTGTTATGGAGGCTGCCCTGCGTACCGCTTACGCCGTTCTGTCCGGCAAGGAGCTGGAGGGCATCGAAATCGCCGACGTCCGCGGCGAGCAGGGCGTGCGTGACGCTTCCGTCACCATCCCCCTGAAGAAGGAGTTCAAGAAGGCCACCGGCCTGGACTCCCTGGAAGTGAAGGTGGCCATCGTCAGCGGTGCCGCCAACGTGAAGAGCGTCATGGCCGACGTGGCAGCTGGCAACAGCCCGTACCACTTCGTCGAGGTCATGACCTGCCCGGGCGGCTGCGTCAACGGCGGCGGCCAGATCATCAACCACGACATTCTGTAAAGGAGGAAAGACATGGCACGTATTGAACGCACTATCGGCGATCCGAAGAACATTACCCGTCGTGAGGCCGTCATGGGCGCCGGCGCCCTGATCTTCTCCGCCTTCTGCGCTACGGCTATCGGCGGTTTCGCCATTGGCACGTATGAAAAGGTGATGAGCTACATCAGCAAGCGTATCGAGGTCCTGTACGCAAACGACCGCAACCGCGCAAAGCGTCGCTCCCATGAGAACGCAGAGTGCATCGAGCTGTATCACACCTACCTTTCCCCGGGTACCATGATGCCGGCCAAGACCGAGCTGTCTCATCGCCTCTGCCATACCACCTATGGCAAGAACGTGAAGAAGCAGATCGAGCACCTTCAGTCCGTTTCCGTTGAGCATGCAGTCGAGGAGACTGAGGCTCAGATGAAGACCCTGCTGTAGAAAGGGGGCAACAATGAGCGAAATGCATATCACCAACCCTGCCGCCATCGAAACCGATGACGTCAAGGTGAAGATCTTCAAGCACCACCTGTCTTCCCGCATTGCCCATGGCTGCGTTGCCCTTGGCTTCTGCGCTGCAGCCATCACCGGCGTGCTGCTGTTCCTGGGCGTCGACATGTCCCGTGGCGCCATGGCCCTGGTCCATGCCCTGGGCGGCCTGCTGCTGACCGTGGCTGCGCTGGTCTACTCCCTGACCAACTTCAAGTTCTTCAGCCGCTTCGTGGCTACCTGCCTGCACTATGACAAGGACGACCTGGGCTGGATCACCGCTCCCATGGGCGGCTACCTGGATCCGTACCTGTTCCGCAACCAGCCGCCTCACTACGTTCCGCCCCAGGACAAGTACAACACCGGTCAGAAGGGCGCAGGCGTGGTCCTGTTCGTGGGCACCCTGATCCTGGCCATCACCGGCTTCCTGATGTGGGCCAACACCTCCAGCGGCATCTTCGGCATCATCAAGATCTCCCTGGCTCCCGGCACCACCTGGCTGCTGTGGCGTGCCCACCTGCTGGTCTGCGTCGTGACCCTGTGCGTCTTCGCCGTCCACTTCTTCCTGGGTGCTATCTACCCGGTCACCAACGTCGAGTTCGGCACCATGTTCGGCAACGGCATTGCTGACTACAAGTACACCAAGAAGAAGCACGGCAAGTGGCTCCAGACCCTGGAGGTCATGGAGGAAAAGGAGCTCGACGCCCCTGCTGAGAAGAAGGAGCTGGAAGAGCCCGCTGACAAGTAGCCCTGCTCTTGTCTAAGGACGAAACATACGGTCGGTCGTTCCGGCCCCGTGTTTCGCCCTGCATATGCTAATCTTCGGCGCGAGCCGGCCCCGCGGCCGGCTCGCGTTCTGTAGTTGGGAGTAGATGTTTTGGTGACGTACGTTATTGGCCTGCTGGCTGCCCTGTTCATAGGATGGGACCTTGCCAAGCCCCTGAAGAACAAGCCCGCTTTGTTCTACGCGGGCGCCTTCGTCCTTGACGCCCTGTGCGTAGCCGGGGCCGTGCTGGGCTGGTCGGGGCCGGCGTGGGACCTGTACGCCGCCCTGGTGGGCCAGGGCATCCTGGCGTTCTTCCTGCTGACCGTGGTCATGTTCACCGGCTGCTTCGAGCTGGGTTCGAACTCCCGCATCCGCCTGAAGCAGGTGCGGCAGCCCCTGGCCCTTGCGTCGGTCATCCTGTGCCTGGGACATCTTGCCTACGCGGGCATCACCCAGGGCGCCCATGAGGGCGGCGCCCTGTTCCTGGCCACCTGCGGCGTGCTGCTGGTGTTGCTGGCCGTCCTGGGCGTCACCTCCCTGGTGGTGGTGCAGGACCACATGAAGGCCACGGTGCTGGCTGCCGTCCAGAAGTGCTCCTACCCGTTCTTCGTGGTGCTGTGCATCCATGCGGCCATGGTGGGCAACGCCTGGGTCTACGGGGCGGTGGGAGCTATCTACGTGATCGCCCGCGTGCGCTTCCAGCTCAGGAAGGGCCGTTCCTAAAGAGCTCCCGGCATCCAAACATGAAAAACGTCCCCGACGGGCAGTGCTCGTCGGGGACGTTTGCGTTTGGGGGCGAAGATTTCGTCCTATTGCTGGGCCTGCTTCGGGTCCTGATGCTTGTCCCGTTGGGGGAGGGCAGGGTCGGGAGGCGAAGGGCGGGCTAGATGGGGAAGGACAGGCCGTCGGCGGCGGGGGCCACGCGACCGTCGTACTGCGCGCAGAACTCCTCCAGCTCCACCAGGGTGATGGGCTCGGCGTAGTGCATGCACAGGTGCGTCAGGTAGATCTTCTTGGCGCCCAGCTCCAGGCCCTCGGCTATGCACTCCTGCACGCTCAGATGGGACTGGGGGCAGGGGCATTCCTTCCAGTAGGTGGCGTCCATGGCCAGCACGTCCACGTCGCGGATGCGCTGGCGGGTTTCCTCGGGCAGGCGGCCGGTGTCGCTGGCGTAGAACAGGCGGGTTTCGTCCGTTTCGATCAGGTAGCCGTAGGTGCCCGGCGCGTGGGTCACTGGCAGGGCGGTGTAGCGCACGCCGTCGAACTCGTGGGTTTCGAAGGGCTCCAGGCCGAAGAAGTCCAGGCCGTAGGTCATGTAGTGGAACTCGTGGGCCACCTCCATGACGGTCACGTCGCTGGCATAGACCGGCAGGTTCTTCCTGGTGCGCAGCTGGATCATGTACTCGAGCTCGCACAGGCCGGTGATGTGGTCGGAGTGGCAGTGGGTCAGCAGCAGCTGGTCGATCTCATGCACGCCTTCGCGGATGAGCTGGTGGCGGGTGTCGGGCGGGGTGTCTATGAGCAGGGTGGTGCCGGGCTGGCTGCCGCGGACCATCACGCCGCAGTCGCCGCGACGGGCCCGGGGGTTGGCGCGTGCCTCTTCGCAGGCGGGGCAGGTGCAGAAGAAGGTCGGAACGCCGCAGCCGGCGCCGGTGCCCATGAAGGTGAAGGTGTGGGTCTTTGCCACGGGTCCTCCCATCGGTTCGGAATTATGTTTCGTCCTGATGGTACACCCTCATGCCATTGGGACGAAACTGCCGTTCAGGGAGGAACGAGCGCACGTACTTTCTATACGGTGTGGCAACGGGGGGCATCAATGGCTATAATCAATACGCTTATACCATTTACCATGGTCTAGGTATGTGCGTTTTGAAAAAGGGAAGGCCACAAGCCTGTGAGGGACGGGCCACGGTGCTACTTGAAGAAGGTACGTAGAGAGTCTCCTTCTGCTAGCACTGGGGTTGCGGGGCGCAAGCCACGTTTCTCTACAGCTCAGGCTGCGCGCCACGAGCCCCGTGCGGGTTTGCGGCTTAGCGTTGCGAAGCGCGTTTCCCCCGCTCAAGGGCACATGAAGTAAGGTAAGTGTAAGGACGAGAAGAAGAGGGGAAGGTAAATGCCGGAAATTGATATCCATGCTGAAGGCGTTGAGTGCATCAAGACTCAGTGTTACTTCTGCCATGCAAACTGCGGCGTTCTTGCCTACGTCAAGGACGGTGACGTCATCAAGATTGAGGGCGATCCCAACTATTCCAACCAGGGCGGTCTGTGCTGTCGTGGTACCTCTGCTCTTCTGCATGTCAATCACCCCGGTCGCATCAACCACGCTCTGAAGCGTGCTGGTGAGAAGGGTGAGGGCAAGTGGGAGCAGATCGACTACGATCAGGCTATCCAGGAAGTCGCTGACAAGCTCAACCAGATCAAGGCTGAGTATGGCGCAGAGACTATCGCATCCTGCGGTGGCACCACCCGTACCGACGACTGGGCACGTCGTCGCTTCCTGAACCAGTTCGGTACTCCGAACGGTTTCCACAACGCACTGCTGTGCTGGATCCCGACCTTCATGGCCGAGACCTGCGTCGCAGGCTGGTCTCCGTTTGAGACCGACCTGGGCGGTGCAAAGTGCCTGATCCTGTGGGGCATGAACCCGGGCGCTTCCACGCTGCCTGGCATGCATGGCTACTGGGATCTGATGAACGCTGGCATGAAGTGCATCGTCGTGGACCCGCGTTACTCCGAGACCGCATCCAAGGCCGACCTGTGGCTGCCGCTGCGTCCCGGCTCCGACGCTGCCCTGGCACTGTCCATGCTGCATGTCCTGATCTATGAGGGCATGGTTGACTGGGACTTCGCCGGCGAGTACGTCGACGGTCTGGACGAGCTGACCGACCACGTGGCTGACTACAGCCCGGAGTGGGCTTCTGAGATCACCTGGCTGGAGCCGGATCTGATCCGTCAGGCTGCCCGCATGTACGGCCAGAACACCCCCGGCTGCATCCAGTGGGGCTGCACCTGGGACCAGCTGGGCCGTTCCTCCACGACCGCATCTCACGCAATCGCTCTGATGCGTGCCCTGACCGGCAACCTGGACGTCCCCGGTGGCGACGGCATGCCTGGTCCGGCTCTGAACTTCATGACCGACGAGGAACTGGAGCTCAACCACCTGATGCCCGAGGAGATGAAGGCAAAGCAGATCGGCTCTGACAAGTTCAAGCTGACCTCTTGGCCGGGCTACACCAAGATCTCCACCATCAACAAGCGTACCTGGGGCAAGACCCTGCCGGCAGAGTGGTTCTGCGAGGCTCACGGTCCGTCCGTCTTCAAGGCGATCCTGACCGGCGACCCGTATCAGATCCATGCTCTGATCGTTAACGCTTCCAACCCGATCAACTCCTACGGCGACTCCAAGATGACCCTGGCTGCCATCAAGGCCGTTGAGTTCCTGGTCTGCGTTGACTACTGGATGACCCCGATCGCCCTGTTCGCGGACTACGTGTTCCCGGCAGCTGGCGCTCTGGAGCGTCCGACCATCATCACCCACTACGGCGCAACCGACTCCGTCATGGGCGGCCGTCGCGCCATCCAGCCGAAGTACGACCGTCACACCGACATGTACTTCTGGCGTGCTCTGGGTCTGGCTTGCGGCCAGGATCCTGAGAACTGGAAGTGGGAGACTGAGGAAGAGGTCTACACCGAGATCATCGCTGGTCTGAACCTGCCCTTCTCCACTTGGGACGAGTTCGTCGACAACATGCGCATGTACTACCCGCCGCTGCACCAGAAGAAGTTCGAGCACAACGGTGGCTTCTGGACTCCGTCTGGCAAGATCGAGTGCAACTCCTCCATCCTGCGCGAGCTGGGCTACGCTGGCATGCCGACCTACATCGGTTGCTCCGAGAACGAGATCGACCATCCCGAGCTGGCCGAGGAGTACCCGCTGACTCTGACCACCGGCGGCTCCCTGATGCCGTACCATCACTCCGAGCACTTCAACATGCCGTACACCCGCTACATCTGGCCGGATCCGTACTTCATGATCAACGAGGAGAAGGCTGAGGAGCTGGGCATCGAGCATGGCGACTGGTGCTGGATCGAGACCCGCCGCGGCCGCATCAAGATGCGCGCTCATGTGGACCAGGAAGTCCATCCGAAGGTAATCTTCACCCCGCGCGGCTGGTGGTATCCGGAGCGCGACGGCTCCGCCGACCTGGACAACCCGTTCGGCTGCCTGGAGTCCAACGTCAACGTTCTGACTTCCGTTGACGAAGAGCACTGCGACCCCATGGGCGGCTCCTGGGCCAACCGTGGCCTGCTGTGCAAGGTCTACAAGATGACCGAGGGCGACTCCGAGTACACCGTTCAGGACACCGCATTCTCCATCCCGGGTTCCGACCCGCGCAAGGGCAAGACCAAGGAAGAGTTCCTGCATCGTCTGCCCAGCGAGGCTCCGCTGGCTCGCGAGAAGGTGCCCTTCGAGGCTCCGCAGCCTGAGATCGAGGTTCCCGAGGGCTACGAGTGGCAGTGGCAGAACAACACCCTGTACCACAAGGCCACGAACTACCGTCTGGACGAGTCTGGCTGGCTGATCAACCCGATCACCAAGGGCTACCATGACGCCACCTATGCATGGCGCTATGACGCAACCCTGCAGTGCCTGGTCGACGACGCCACCGGCAAGAAGTACAACATGGACTACACCCCGAAGGTGTTCGAGCGTCCCGAGACCATCCCGGCCAACCTGGCTTGGAACGAGGACGAGGGCTTCGCATACCATGAGGCTACCGGCTACAAGTACGATGCCAACTCCGGCTGGCTGATCGCCCCGAACGGCGCATACCATGACGCTAACTTCGCTTATCGTTATGACGCTGCCACGGGTCACCTGATCGACGACGCCACCGGCAAGGCATACGACTTCGAGTACAACGAGATTACCGCGTAAGGAGGATTGAATTATGGCCCGTATGTGTATGGTCATCGATAAGCGTCGCTGCATCGGCTGTCACTCCTGCACGGTTGCTTGCCGTACGTGGAATCAGCTGCCTATCGATATCGTTTACAACCCGGTCCTGTCCGAGGGCACCCAGGGTAAGTTCCCCAACGTGCATCGCACCTGGACCCCCATGCTGTGCCAGCACTGCGCCAAGCCGGCTTGCGTTCCCGCTTGCCCGACCGGCGCTTCCAAGCAGGACGCTGACGGCACCGTTTGGATTGAGTACAAGAAGTGCATGGCCTGCAAGGTCTGCGTGAATGCTTGCCCCTACGGCATGCGTGACCAGTCCAAGTTCGAGCCTCGCCTGCATCAGTTCATCCGTAAGTGCACCTTCTGCCGTGACCGCCGTGAGTACGAGGGCGATTACGCGAAGAGCACCTACTGCGTTGACACCTGCCATCAGAAGGCTCGTGTCTTCGGCGACCTGGACGATCCGAACTCTGAGGTTCATAAGCTCGTGAATCGCGTCAAGACGACCCGTATCTTCGAGAACCTGAACACCGAGCCCCAGATCTACTACATCGATGATATGGGAGGTGCTCTGTAATGCGTCATCATTATTGGGAATTGCCGATTTACGTCTACCTGTTCCTGGGTGGTCTGGGCGGCGGCATCATGTTCCTGTCCATGATCTTCAGCCTGTTCATGTTCCCCGGCGTCACCGCCGTGGTTGAGACCCTGTGGCTGCCCATGCTGGTTGCCGTTGGCTGTCTGGGCCTGGGCTGCTTCTTCCTGGTCTTCGAGCTGGGTCAGCCCTTCGCCTTCCTGGGCGTGTTCCTGAAGAGCACTTCCATCATTTGCTGGGGCGCTCGCTTCCTGACCGTGGCTATGATCTCCGCAATCCTGTGGCTGGTCTGCTACATTCCGCTGGACATGCTGGCTGGCCTGGCTGAGGCCATTCGTCCGTCCGCTACCCTGTGGATGGTCCTGGCTGGCTGCTGCGGCTTCGCCATCATGGTTTACACCGGCGTCATGCTGTCCACCCTGAAGGCTCACTCCTTCTGGGCTACCCCGGCACTGCCGGCTCTGTTCACCGTTTCCGCTCTGTCTACCGCTTGCGCTGGCATCATGCTGGCTGCCGGTATTCATCCCAACGGTGGTCTGATGCAGAACCTGCTGGCTGCTGAGGCCATCAAGGAGATCGTCCACATGGCCGACATCGTTCTGGTCATCGCTGAGCTCACCATTCTGCTGGTCATGATCCTGTCCTTCCTGGGCGCAGGCAACAAGACCCAGAACAAGGTCGCTCATCGCTGGGTCCATGGCTCCTATGCTCCCGCTTTCTGGGGCGGCATGATCTGCTGTGGTCTGGTGATCCCCGAGATCCTGAACATCTTCGGTTCCGGCGTTGCAACCCACATCGTTGCTCCCGTGCTGGTTCTGTGCGGCGGCCTGCTGCTTCGTGCACTGTGCATCTTCTCTGATGACCGTGCCGAGATTCCTGGCGAGAACATCTACTTCAACCGTCTGAAGAAGAAGGGCGAAGCAGAGTTCCTGACCCGCTGGGATTACGCTGGCGAGAACGAGTACTAAGAGCTCGTACGTGCGACTTCTAGTCGATAACGCGTAACTAGACGCGGACTCGGCCCCTTCGGGGGCCGGGTTCGCGTCCTTATGTATAAAGGGGGAAGAATGGAAACCTACGAATTCGATGACGTGCTGGCTGGCACGAAGGTCACCTGCGCGTTTCCGGGGCTGGATACCACCGTTGCGGACAACCCGAATGCGCCCCAGACCTGCGAATCCCTGTTCTTCCCCGGTTGCTCTTTCCTGAACTACGGCTTGCCCTTGGTGCAATCGGTCTACGAAACATTGCTTCAAGGGCAGGCGGTAGAGGGGATCAGCCTGCTGTGCTGCGGCAAGATCCTTTCCTACGAGCCCAACGGCGATCAGCTGCGCGCCGACTTCGAAGAGCAGCTGCGCATCCGCATTGCCCAGATGGGCGTGAAGCGCCTGGTGTGCGCCTGCCCCAACTGCGTGAAGGCCCTGCGTGACGCCTTTGCCGGCGACGAGCGCGTGGCGGAGGTGGAGATCGTTGCCCTGCCCCAGCTGCTGGGCGAGCTGGGCTTCACGGTTCAGCCCCGGACCGCCAAGGAGGTTTTCGCCCGACGCGAAGCCGAGGCCCGTTGGTACGCCAACGAGTTCGCCAGCGAGGAGGAGTTCTTCGCGGCCATCGAAAATGCCCTGGACCCGGTCTTTGCGGTGCACGACTCCTGTCCCGACCGCGAGGTGGGGGAGTTCGCCGACGGCCTGCGCGCCCTCATGCCGGAGGGCATGTGCGTGGACCCGGCCCATTGCCGCAAGAAGTCCGTGTGCTGCGGGTCCCTGCCCCGAGCGGCCGGCAAGTTCGCCGCGGCGGACAAGGCCGCCAAGCTCAACGGCGCCGAGGCGGTGGAGGCTGGCGCCAATGCGCTGGTGGCCCCGTGCATCAGCTGCTGCTTCCAGCTGCAGATGACCGACATTGCGGTGCGTCCGTATCACTACCTGGAGCTGCTGTACGGCTGGGCCATTGACTGGCGGGCCACCGGCGGCCTGATGAAGCTGCGTTTCCTGTTTGACGAAAACCTGGGTGCCGACGACCAGCGGTCCAGCCGCAAGTTCGTGGGCCTGGCCCAGAAGTAGAGGGAGAAAAATTTCGCCATGTACGAGAATCTGAAGAACCCGCCCATGGGCCCTGATTGGGCCGACGAGGCCTACCACGACTGCCCGGCTCCGGGCGAGTTCGTGGTGGAGGTCGACGAGCAGGGCCGCCAGATCAAGAGCACCAACTGCCATTTCTGCGGTTACCTGTGCGCCTTCCGCGCCACGGTGGACCACGGCAAGGTGGTCGACCTGCAGCCGGACCCGACCCGCTTCCCCTATGACCCCAAGGTGCTGGCGGGCTGCCGTCGCTGGAAGAAGAACCTGGACGTGCTGGACAGCCCCGACCGTGTGAACCATCCGCTGAAGCGGGTGGGGGAGCGCGGTTCCAACCAGTGGGAGCGCGTGACGTGGGACGAGGCCCTGGACGATATTGCCCAGCGCCTGGACGCCCTGCGCGATCAGCACGGTCCGGGCACCCTGTGCTCCATGATCGGCGGTCCGCACACGTCCTTCTGGCCGCTGCACCGCTTCATGAACCTGTACGGTTCGCCCAACAACATGGGCATCGGTCCCATCTGCTGGAACCCCCGCGTGTGGACGGACATGCTGACCCTGGGCTGGACCATCGAGCATGACGCCCAGCCGGGCCTGACCAAGTGCTTCATGATCGTGGGTACCAACCCGGCCGCGTCCGACAACTCGCTGTTCTGGCAGTCCATCCGCGAGTTCGGCAAGTCGCCGGACACCAAGGTCGTGGTGGTGGACCCCATCTACTCCCAGACCGCTTCCGTGGCGGACATCTGGGTGCCGCTGCGCTCCGGCACCGACTGCGCCTTCTTCCTGGGCCTGCTGCACGTGATCGTGGAGGAGGACCTGATCGACCACGAGTTCGTGGAGCAGTGGTGCCACGGCTATGACGAAATGGTCGAAAACGTGCGCGGCTACGACCCGGACACCGTGGCGCGCATCTGCGGCATTGACGCCGATCAGATCCGCGAGGTGGCCCGTCTGTTCGCAGAGGGCCCGTCGGCGCTGGTGTCCGGCCGCGGCATCGATCAGACCGGCCGCAACGTGCTGCCCACCCACCGCGCCATCTGCAGCCTGCGCGCCATCACCGGCAACGTGGACCGTCCCGGTTCCTGCACGCTGAACGAGGAAAGCCGCTTCATCCCCGAGGTGGTGCTGGAGTATACCGACCACATGACCCCGGAAAACCGCGCGCTGTGCCTGAACACCGACGTGGCGCCGCTGCAGTGCTACCAGGGCTACGAGTATGCCGACACCCTGACCACCAAGCTGGGACGGCGGATTCCGGGACGCTATCTTTCGTCCGCTTTGCCTGACCTGGTGCTGAAGGCCATGGAGACCGGGGGTCCGTACAAGGTCACGGCCCTGATCGTGGAGGCCACCAACCCGCTGTTGACCTATGCGGACACGCATCGTATGTTCAAGGCGCTCATGGGCCTGGAGCTCATCGTGGTGCTGGACTACTACATGACGCCCACGGCCAGCATCGCCGACTACGTGCTGCCCTCCGCCGGCGCCATCGAGCGTCCGGTGTTCCAGTGCCACGGCGGCGTGGCAAACATGGTCTACGGCGGCCCCATGGCGGTGAATCCGTACTACGAGCGTCGCGCCGACTACGACGTGTTCCGTGAGCTGGGCCTGCGCCTGGGTCAGGAGGAGCATTGGCCGTGGGAGACCTTCACCGAGGCCTGCGCCGCAACGCTGGAGCCCACCGGCATGGACTGGGAGGACTTCTGCGTGTTCGGCCTGTACCACGAGACGCCGCCGTATGAGAAGCACCTGATCCCCGGCCCGGACGGCAAGCCCCAGGGTTTCGCCACCACCACCGGCAAGATCGAGCTGGCCAGCGAGGCCATTGCCCATCTGGGTGGCGAGCGCGTGCCCGTCCAGCGGGAGACCATTTCCCTGTGCTCGGAGGAGCTGCGGGAAAAGGGCGCCCACCTTGAGCTGATCACCGGAGCCCGCAAGCAGCCGTACAACGCGTCCATGTACATGAACTTCGACGACTTCCGTCAGAAGTGCGCGGTGCCGGAGGCCGAGATGAGCCCGGCCACCGCTGCGGAGCACGGCTTTGCGGACGGCGACGTGGTGGTGCTGGCAACCGACAAGGGCCAGGCACGTTTCGTCCTGAAGACCCGCAAGATGCGCGACGGCGTGGTGAGCGCGGACTACGGCTGGTGGCATCCGGAGATGACCCCCGGCGCGCCGGAGTTCGGCGGCATCTGGGAAAGCAACATCAACTGCCTGACCAGCTGCAACACCTCCAAC
Organism: Coriobacteriia bacterium; assembly: GCA_030526515.1. Classification (GTDB taxonomy): domain Bacteria; phylum Actinomycetota; class Coriobacteriia; order Coriobacteriales; family Eggerthellaceae; genus SUG1186. The sequence continues at coordinate 35,305 of JAUNCQ010000008.1, read as the reverse complement.
GGCGAGCCTATGATCGGCACTTGGTACTACAATGCTATCGATTGCGTGGTATGGAAGTCCGACGAGCCGCTGAGCTACGGCAAGCACAACGTTGTCGAGCGCAAGGCTCTGTGGACGGTCGTAAACGAGTAAAATATTGAGGATTCTCAATCTGAAAGGATAGACAATGGCAGAAAAGAAGCATGCCCTGTTGATCTTCAGCAAGGCCCCGCAGCCCGGCAAGGTCAAGACCCGCCTGACCCGCAAGTTCGGCGGTTTCCTGAGCGACGAGCAGGCAGCCGAGTTCTTCAAGATGTGCCTGTTCGACGTGTGCGAGGGCTCCATGCACGCCCTGATGCAGCTGCAGGCCGAAAACGACGCTCTGGTGGCCGAGGACCCGACCGCTGACAAGATCACGTACGACTTCTTCATCTCCACCACCCCGGCGGAAAACGCAGAGCTCATGCGCAAGACCTTCGAGGACCTGGGCCAGTGGCCCATGGAGATCCACTACCTGGTGGACAAGGGCGCCACGTTCGACGAGCACTTCAACAACGCCTTCCAGCAGATCTTCGACATGGGCTACGAGTCCATCGTTTCCGTGGGCGGCGACATCCCCACCATGCCGAAGAGCCACATCACCCAGTCCTTCGCCTGGCTGGACTACTTCCAGTCCCAGGGCACCCCGGGCTTCGTCCAGGCACCGTGCCAGGAGTGCGGCACCTCTCTGGTGGGCTTCAGCTACAACACGCCCATCGACCACACCGGCATCTACTACAACATGGACGGCCGCCCCGCACTGGACGGCTACATTGAGAAGATCCAGGCCGAAAACATCCCCAGCGCCTACTTCAGCCCCGTGGCGGACATCGACGAGGCAACCGACCTGGCCCACGCCATGAGCTGCATGAAGGCCATTGCCGAGGCTGCCAAGTTCCAGCCTGACCTGTACGCTCCGCGCCGCGTCCTGAAGTGGTGCGAGCTCATGGGCCTGCGCGTGACCACCCCGCCCAATGACGAGCACGACCCCCGTCAGTACATCGACGAAGTGGAATAAGCCATGGCGGACGAAAAGAAGCTGAGCACCCCCGAGGGCTGCAAGCACCTGCACGTGACCGGCGCCCTGTGCCCCACGTGCCTGAACGAATACGAGGCCGAGGTCTACGCTGACGCCGACGGCATCGTCTGGATGGACCGCACCTGCCCGGAGCACGGCCGCCTGGTCACCCGCATGTGGCCTGACGCCGAGCACTACCAGTGGCTGCGCTCCGAGGCGTTCCCGCGCACGGCTCCGCAGAACACCTGCGACCCCACGGGCCCGTGCCCGAAGGGCTGCGGCACGTGCCATCGCCATAAGCGCCGCGGCACCCTGCTGGAGATCGAGGTCACCCGCAACTGCAACCTGCGCTGCCCGGTGTGCTTCGCCAGCGCCGTGGGCGGGGAAGACGACCCCACCATGGACGAGATCGGCGCCATGTACGACACCATCGCCAACGCTGTGGGCACCGACGGCGCCGTGCAGCTGACCGGCGGCGAGCCCACCACCCGCAAGGACCTGAAGGACATCATCCTGCTGGGTCGCGAAAAGGGCTTCTGGGGCATCGAGGTCAACACCAACGGCCTGGTGATCGCCAACAACGAAGGCTACCTGGAGGACCTGGTGGGCCACGGCCTGACCGGCGTCTACCTGTCCTTCGACGGCCTGACCGGCAACGTGTACGAGACCACCTGCGGCCGCGACATCCTGAAGACCAAGCTGAAGGCCATCGAGCGCTGTCGCGAGGTGGGCATCCAGGTGGTGCTTTCCGTGGCGGTTGTGGCCGGCCTGAACGACGGCCAGCTGGGCGACCTGCTCCGCTTTGCCCTGGAGAACTCCGACGTGGTGGCGGGCCTGGCTCTGCAGCCGGCGTTCACGTCCGGCCGCTTCGACGCCGAGCGCGCCATCCCCATGAGCTCCGGCGACGTCATCTTCGAGCTGGCCAAGCAGTCCGACGGCCTGCTGGATCCCTACGACATCTGGCCGCTGGGTTGCAGCCACCCCCTGTGCGACCAGGGCGTCTTCCTGGTGAAGGACGAAAGCGCCGAGCATAAGTCCGGCTTCTACCCGGCCACCAAGCGCATGACCTTCGAGGAGTACGCCGAGGGCTACAGCCCCGACAGCCCCCAGGGCTCCGTGTTCCTGGACATCCTGTGCAAGAAGGGCGTGGAGGTCAAGACCGGCCTGAGCGTGATCATCATGAACTACATGGACGCCGTCAGCATGGACATGGAGCGCATGCGCGAATGCTCCATGATGGTGACCGTGCCGTCCGGCGAGGCCATCCCGTTCTGCTCGTATCACCTGACTGACGACTGCGGCCGCCGCGTGTATCCGCCGTGGCTGAAGGAGTCCCTGCGCTAAGAGTGCCGGCCGCGGCGCCGGGCGCGCCGCGTGAGCGAGCGTTGAGCTCGCGACTACATATGTTTCCCGGGAGGGGGCGAAAGCGTTGCTTCCGCCCCCTCCTTGCGTTTGCGGGGGATGGGGAAGAGGCGGGGAGGATGGCGAGCGCTCGGCGGGGGAGTGACAGGGCAGCGGGAAGCGGTGAGCGCTCAGTGTGGGCGGCGGTGAGCGTTCGCACGATGATGTCCCCCAAAGCGTGAACGATTCGGCGGCGTTCTCACTTTGGGCCCCTGCGATGTGGGAACGGATTTTCGTTCCCATGATGAGCGGGGCAGAAGTGCGAACGCTTTCAGGGCGTTCGCACATGGGGAGGCGCCGTTGTGCGCACGATTGTCCGTGCGCACAACGAGCGCGGCGATTGTGGGAACGGATTTCGGGTCGAAAAAGCGTTCCCACAGCGCGCGTCCTCGGAGTGCGAACGGACCGGGAGGGGAAATCCGTTCGCACAACGGGGGGTATGGGCCGGTTTGGCCCCGGAACCCCCGTTGTGCGAACGAGGTGGGCGTTCAGACAACGCGCCGCCTCAGAGTGGGAATGGATTTCGGGGCCTTTTTTCGAGCGCACAACGAGGGTGCGCGTTGTGGGAACGACCTGGCGGGCCGCGGCTGAGAGCAGGGGCCCAGATATCGTTCACCGACGAGGGGCGGCCAGCAGGTGAACGAACTGTCGAATCTGACGGCGTTCACCTGCAGACGGCAAACGCCCGGTGAACGTCCTGCGGATGGAGCTTGGACACGGGACCCGCGGGCGAAAGCGTACTGTGTGAAGAAACTGTATGAATCGTACTAATACAGTATTGCCTAACTGTACTAAGTGCCTTAGTATAGTTGGCATAGTAGCTACGACAGTATGCGATTGCGGGTGGGCTGAGCCGTAGCCCGCGTGGCTAGGTGGCCGGTCGCCAGTCGACCAGGCAGCCAGCCCTGCAATCGCCGACCCACGAACCGGACGAAAGGAGGTGGGCGCATGATCAGTATCGATCCCCGCGACCCGCGGCCCCTGTACGAGCAGGTGGTCGAAGGCTTCCGCGGGCTGATCCTGGCCGGCGTGCTCCAGGCGGACGACAAGCTCCCGTCGGTGCGCAGCCTGGCCACCCAGCTGGCCATCAACCCCAACACCATCCAGCGCGCGTATCGCGAACTGGAGGCCCAGGGGCTCACGTACTCCGCGGCGGGCAAGGGCAGCTTCGTCACCGCCGCGGAACCGGCTCGCGACCAGCGCAAAGCCGAGCTGCTGGAGCAGTTCGACCGCACGGCCGCGGAGCTGCAGGACTTGGGCGTGACCGCTGACCAGCTTGCCTTGCGACTTAAGGAGGGGACATCCTCATGATTGAAGTTAAAGACGTGGTGAAGACCTTCGGGTCCACCCGCGCGCTGGACGGGGTGACCATGACCGTTCCCCGCGGCGCGGTGTACGGCCTGGTGGGGCCCAACGGCGCAGGCAAGACCACGCTGCTGGAGCACATCGCCGGCATGCAGCGGCCCGACGGCGGCCAGGTGCTGGTGGACGGCGCCCCGGTGTATGAAAACCTGGACACCAAGGCCAAGATCGCCTTCGTTCCCAGCGACCTGTTCTACCTGGGGCAGGCGCGGATCCGCGACATGCGCGACCTCCACGCCATCGTGTACCCGACCTTCGACCAGGCGCGCTTCGCGGCGCTGAGCCATCTGTTCGACCTGGACGAAAACCTGCCCATGCGCTCCCTGTCCAAGGGCATGACCAAGCAAGTGGCGTTTTGGCTGGCCCTGGCGCAGAGCCCGGACCTGCTGCTGCTGGACGAGCCCCTGGACGGCCTGGACCCGGCCACCCGCCGCAAGGTGTGGGGCGCCGTCATGGACGATGTGGCCGAGCGCGGCATGACCGTGCTGACCAGCTCCCACAACCTGCGCGAGCTCACCGACGTGTGCGACCACGTGGGCATGATGGAGCACGGCCGCATGCTGCTTGAGCATCCGCTGGCGGAGCTGCAGGAGGGCTTCGTCAAGGTCCAGGTGGCCTTTGCCGACGACCAGCTCATCCTCCCGCAGGACCTGAACGTGCTCCATACGGACCAGGCCGGCCGTCTGTTCACCCTGGTGGTGCGCGGATCCGCCGAGCAGGCGGAGGCGGCGTTCGGCCAGCTGACCCCTGCCCCGACCTTCGTGAACATCCTGCCCCTGACCCTGGAGGAAATCTTCATCTACGAAATGGGAGGTGACCGCAATGCCCGCTAAGCTGATCAACGGCAAGCTCATGGCCCACACCATGAAGCGATACTGGCCCCTGTGGACGGCGTTCTTCGCCGCCTGGGCATTGGGCCTGCTCATGCCCCTCATGCTGCTGGCGCCCCAGGCCAGCTACATAGCCGGTGCCAACGTGGCCCAGACCATGTCCATCGGCTGGATGTTCGAGTACGGCGCGGCCCTGGCGGGCGTGACCGTGGTGAGCCTGGTGGCAGCGCTGCTGGTGTTCGAGCACCTGTTCAACAAGCGCGCGGCCATCTTCTACGGCGCGGCGCCGGTTTCCCGCACCTCCCTGTTCCTGACTCCCTTCGCTGCGGGCCTGGGCGCCATGGTGGGCGTTGAGCTGCTGGTCTTCGTCCTGCTGGGACTGCTCAGCCTGGCGTATCCGGTGATTACCCTGGGCGAAATCGCCACCTGGCTTGAGCTGACCGTGGGCTTCACCCTGGTGACCTACGCCACCGCGGTGCTGTGCGTGAGCCTTTCCGGCACCCGCGCCATGGCCGTGATCCTGTATGCCCTGGCCATGGGCCTGGGTCCGACGCTGGTCGCCGTGCTGGTGTCCATCGCCAACACCCTGTTCTGGGGTGCGACCCTGCCGCTGGACACCGCCTTTGCCTGGCTCAGCCCCGTGGCCGGCCTGGCCGCGTACGTGCTGCCCACGCAAATGCCCATGGCGTCCGGCTGCCACCTGGCGCTGGCGGGCTACGCGGTCGTGGCGCTGCTGGTGGCCTTCGGCTGCCTGAAGCTCCACGATGTCCGCAACCTGGAAGTTGCCGGCAGCCAGCTGGCGGTGCCCAAGGCAGCGCCGGTGCTGAAGTTGCTGCTGGCAGCGTTCGTTGTGGCCATCTTCGGCGTGGTGGCGCTCATGAGCAGCGTCATCTCCGCCCAGGGCCAGATGGGCACCGCCAACGTGGTCGTGCTCACGGTGATCATGGTGATCGGCTCCGTGGTGGGCGGCTTCTTCGCCCAGGGTGTTGTTACCCGCTCCACCCGTTCGCTGCGCGGCGGCTGGAAGTACGCTGCGGTCATGAGCGCGCTGTGCGTGGCGTTCGTGGCCGGCTGCGCCTTCGACGTGATGGGCGTGCAGGGCTACGTGCCCAAGGCCGACCAGATCGAGTCCGTGGTACTGGACGGCGACGCCGCCCTGACCAGCCCCGATGCCGTGCAGCAGGTGACCGAGCTGCACGAGCGCATCCTGATGCTGGGCCCGGTGGAGCAGCAGGTGCAGGGCATTGCCGACGAGGACCTGTACTCCGCGCCATGCGACATGACCATCACCTACAAGATGAAGGACGGCTCCACGGTGTCTCGCTGCTACGGCTACAACGCGGTGCTGCCGGCGAATGATCCGGTGGCGGCCGAGATCGAGTCCCTGCGCAAGACCTACGCCAAGCTGGCTTGCAGCCAGGAGGCCCGCGAAAGCAAGATGGCCCCGTTCCTGAACGCCGAGCGCGGCACCGTGACCGTGTACGTGAGCAGCAACGGCATCGAGGGCGGCCTGCTGGACTCCAAGACCTCCGACACCTTCGTGCAGGCGCTGGCCAAGGACGTGCGCGAGCACGGCGCCTACCTGGGCGGCAGCTACTGGCAGGAGCAGTGCGTGACCCCCGACAGCGACAGCCTGACCACCCTGGTGGAGCTGAACCTGTTCGACGGCGACAAGAGCTCCACGGTCTGCCTGAACCCCAAGACCACGCCCAACGCCATCAGCTGCCTGGAGTCTCACTTCGGCACCAAGCTGAAGTAGCGCTCGACGCGGCGGTTGCGACCGCTGCAGCGCTCTCAGCCGGCGGCCTCGCTGCCCGCATCGCCTCCGGCTACGGCGGAAATACCGCTCGCCGCGGCGCCCGCATCGCTGGACTAAAACGACGGCCGGCCCGGACCTCACCCGGGCCGGCCTTCTTGCGCTCGGGGCGGGGGAGCGCGCGGAAGCCCGGACGTTTCACACGTCTGTTGTACAAGGGGCGAAATACTTTCGCGCGCCCCGTGGCTCGCCTGCAGTTTTGTTCGGCTGTTCTACAAGAGCCGTGCCTAAATTCCCGATTTCACGATTTCCTACACGTCTGTTCTACAACAGCCGAACAAAACCGTCGGCGGCAGGGCGCCCGACGCAAAGATTGACGTTCCTGCTGCAATGGCCGTGCAGTTTGGGACGGCCCGCGCGCCTTGGGCAGCCGCTCGCGACGAAAGTTGTCGCCCGTTCTGCAAGGACCGTGCGTTTTTCCGAAAGCCCGATCGTTCGCAATCGCGCCCCGCGCAAAAGTGCACGCCTGTTGTAAAACAGCCGTGCACTCTGGGAGGGTTCCGCCGCCGCCCACCCGCCGCCCATCCGCCGTCCGCCCGACGTGCCCGCCACCCGTGGAGATTCGCCGAAGCCCCGCCGCCGCGCCGCCCGTCAGGCCCCGCGACGCGCGCATATCCAGTACAATTTACATAGACGGCTTCGCGGGCTCGAGCGCGGCGCGACCACGGGAGCAACCCAGTCGCAACCCAGTCGTGACCGTGGGTTTTGCCTGTCCGGACCCACACAGGCCCGGCGCGGCTCCGGCCGACCTGGCAAATCCGCCCGACCCCGCAGGACATAGCCCCAATCGACCGTTGGAAGGGGGGACATCATGGCCGAAACAACCGCCTATTCGTGTCCGCATTGCCAAGCAACGCTGAAGCTGGACCCGGCAACGGGCATGCTCGGCTGCGAGTACTGCGGCAGCTCGTTCACCGTGGAGGAGATCGAGGCCCGGGTCGATCGCAGCGCCGAGCGCGCTCGCGCCCAGGCCGAAGTCGCCAAGAACGAAGCCAAGCGCAAGGCCAAGAAGACCAAGAAGCAGCAGGAGCAGGAAAACCTCATGCTGCCCGAAGAGGTCCTGCAGGCCATGGTCAGCCGCACGGTTGACGACTGGGAGGAGCTCATCGCCTCCGGCCAGGCCGAGCAGTTCCAGGACGTGGTCGGCTACACCTGCCCCAACTGCGGCGCCGAGGTCGTCACCGACCAGGTGACCGTGGCCGCCAGCTGCCAGTACTGCGGCAGCTCGGTGGTGGTTGACCAGCGCTTGACCGGCGGCCTGAAGCCGGGCTTCGTGATCCCGTTCAAGGTCCACGCCAAGGAGCTGCCCGACCGTCTGACCAACTTCTACAAGGACAAGCCGCTGCTCCCCAAGAACTTCTTTTATGAAAACCAGGTGGGCGAAGTCCAAGGCATGTACGTCCCGTTCTGGCTCTACGACGGCAAGGTCAACGGCGCGGCCAGCTACTCCAGCTCTACCAGCCGCAGCTGGCGTTCCGGCAACGACCTGGTCACCGAAACCACCCACTACAAGCACGAGCGCGTGGGCCACGTGACCTTCAGTCACGTGCCGGTGGACGCCTCCGAGCGCATGGACGACGACCTCATGGACTCCATCGAGCCCTTCCACTACAAGGACATGAAGCCTTTCGCCCCCGGCTACCTGACCGGCTTCGTGGCGGAGCGCTTCGACCAGAGCCCGCGCCAGGTCCTGGAGCGGGCCAAGGGCCGCATGGAAAAGACCACCGCCGAGCTCTTCGACCGCTCGGTCCCCGGCGGCACCCGCAACCAGGGCTCCTTCGGCTCCGGCGGCATGGCCGCAAGCTACGTGCTGCTGCCGGTCTACCTGTTCAACTGCAAGTACATGGGCAAGATGTATCGCTACGCGGTCAACGGCCAAACCGGCAAGATCGTGGGCGAGGTCCCCATCGGCAAACGCGAAAGCCTGATGGCCTTCCTCAAGCCGGCGCTCCTGTGGACGGCGGTGGGCGCGGTCGCGCTCTCCCTCATGTTCCTGATGGACTTCCTGTAGGAAAGGGGGACGAAAGCCATGCTGACCAACATCACCAACTCCCGCAACCGCTTCGCCCAGCTCATGGCCATGCTGCTCCTGGCCGCCGGCTTGCTGGCCTCCGCCCCCGCGGCGGCCTGGGCCAACAACGACGGCACCGACGAATACTACAGGGTCAATGACTTCTGCGAGCTCATCCCGGACTCCGACGCTGACGCCCTGTCCACCCAGGTCAAGGCCGAGGTGCGCCTGCTGAAGATGGACTTCGGCGTGTACGTGTCGTCCAAGGCCGACCCGATCCTGGACTGGACCCGCGGCTTCTACGAAAAGAACAACTGCGGCTACGGCCCCGGCAACGACGGCGTCATGCTGGGCTACAACCCCACCACCGGCAAGTGCGCGGTGTACGCCTGCGGCTCGGCCAAGAAGCTCTTCACGGACGAATATCGCGCCAAGCTGGAAAAGGCCTTCCTGCGCGACGTGAAGGCCAACCCCCAGGACGCCATCTACAACTTCCTGCGCTACTCCATCCGCAAGGTGGCCAAGGCCCAGGGCCAGAACGTGGACGACCGCTGGCCTGCGCTGACGGCTCCCGAGGGCACGGAGCCCGGCGGCACGGCCAGCGCCACCAATCCGGGCAGCAAGGACCCGGACGCGCCCAAGACCGGCACGGAAATCTACAACGAGGTCCACGGCGTCAAGACTACCAAGGACCTGGACTGGTACCCGGCCGACGCGTACGCCTTCAAGCCCTTCCATGACGAAAAGGCCCCTCGCGTGGTGGACAACGCCGACCTGCTCACCGACCAGGAGGAAGCCGACCTCAAGGCCCGCCTGAAGGACATGCGCCAGCGCCTGAACATGGACTTCGTCTTCGTCAGCGATGTTTCCAGCTACGGCTTGAGCCGCGAGCTCTTCGCCCAGGACTACTACAAGTTCAACGGCTACGGTGTGGGCGAAAAGTACGACGGCGTCATCTTCTTCGTCTGCATGGAGGACGGCAACCGCGGCTTCGTGACCGCTGCCTGCGGCAACGCCGAGGGCCTCATGACGGAAAGCAACCTGAACAAGCTCGACGACCGGGTCATCGACCTGTTCAAGGAAGGCCGGTACGCGGAGGGCATATCGAAGCGCTTCACCGACCTGGACTCCCTGTATACCGACGGCCACCTGCCCTTCAACTGGGGCGGCCTGGGCCTGGGCTGCTTCGGCGGCCTGGTGTTCGGCTGCTTCATGGGATTCACTAACCTGGGACGAAAGCGCCACAAGATGAAGACCGTTGCCAAGGCCGCTCATGCGCGCCAGTACGCCAACGGCGGCGTTGAGTTCACCGTCAGCACCGATGTGAACGCTGGCACCACCTACACCCGCGTGCCCTACGTCGACCCGGACAAGGGCAGCGGCGGCGGGGGAGGCTCCAGCTTCTTCAGCGGCTCCGGCGGCAGCGGCGGCGGAGGCAGCCACTCCTTCAGCGGAGGCGGCCGCGGCTTCTAGCCCGCGTTGATCGCATCCTCCTTCGGCCCGGGGCGAAATCCCCGGGCCGTTTTTCGCCCTCGTCCCGCGCAGACCCCGCCGGTCCGGCCTGGCCCGCGCGCCGACCCCGCCCCCGACCACCCGAAAGGCACCCCGTGCAGAAAGCCTACGTCCCCTACATAGCGGCCCTGCTCATGCTGGGCAGCAACGGCTGCGTGGCCAGCCTCATCAGCATGAGCAGCCACGAGATCGTGTTGACCCGCTGCCTGCTGGGCGCCCTGACCATGCTGTTGATGCTGGCGGTCATGCGTCATCGGCCCGTGGCGGGGGAGCACCGACGCGAGCTGCTGTTCCTGTGGGCGTCCGGCGCGGCGCTGGCGGGCAACTGGCTGTGCATGTACGAAGGCTACGTGCGCGTGGGTGTGGGCGTGACCACGCTGCTGACGTATCTGGGCCCGGTGCTGGTCATGGCGGCGTCGCCCGTGCTGTTCCGCGAGCGCCTGCGCGGCGCGTGCGTGGCCGGGTTCGCCGTGGTGTTCGCGGGCGTGGTCATGGTCAGCGGCTGTTCGGCCGATGGCGCCCTTGACCCGCTGGGTCTGGCGCTGGGCTTCTGCTCGGCGCTGTTCTACCTGGTCATGGTGGGGTTCAGCAAGCGCGTGACCCATATCGCCGGCGTCGAGAATTCCTTCTGGCAAACCGCCAGCGCCCTGGTCGTGGTGGCGATCTTCGTGCTGCTGCGTCAGGGTCCCACGCTGAGCTTGACCTCTGCGGACCTGCTCCCGGTGCTGTGGTTGGGCGTGGTCAACACCGGCGTGGGCGTGTGCCTGTACTTCATCGGCGTGAACCGGCTGCCCGCCCAAAGCGTCGCGGTCTTGGGCTACCTAGAGGCGTTGTCGGCGGTCGTGTTCGGTGCCATCTTTCTGGGCGAAACAATGTCCGGCCTCCAGATAGCCGGCGCGGCCCTGATCCTGGGCGGCGCCGTGTTCGCCGAGGTCATGCGCACTCGCCCCGCATCCTAACGCGCCACCGCCGTCGGCTTGCGCCCGCCCCGCCCCCGTGCCTCCCAGGCCGGCCTGCGGGAAAATGACGGAAACGTGTAGGCCCTCTCGGTCCTCATGGCGGAAAATGCTTGAAACGTGTACACGTTTCCGCATTTTTCCCGCGCGGAAGTCGCCCTTCAGCTTCTGGGCGAAACATGCGCTCGCAAACCCCCAGGTCAGAGCGATGTCTCTGCAGAGCGCAGGATTATCCTCAACCGAGCACATACACGTTTCCGCCAAAAACCCGCACGCGAGTCCCTGACGCGTGCCCGTCCCGCGGCATCCGCGATCCCCAGGCCGGCACCCGACCCGCCATCCGCACCCGAAACCTCGCCGTTAGCAGGGGATACTCACCTCTGAACGCCCCCGCGCGTTCGCTCCGGAAATCGCGTTCGCCGACCTGGGAGCGCCCCTCATCAGGCAAAACTTCAATACTCTATTTGCAACTCGCCCGCCCATCGCCTAAAATAGCCACGGTTTTGCGCTGCGCACCCCCTCCTCTGCACTTCGCGCCGCGCCGAACCCATGCGCATTCTGCAACTGCGCATCTCCACGCTGTCATTCTGCCGTCAGCGTCAACCAAAGCAAAAAAGAAGACTGCCGCCCGGACCGGGGCCTGGCCGCGTGCGCTCGCGCGCCGTGCCTGCCACCGCCTGGCAACCCGCGCCCGCGCCGGCGCCAACCGTCGTGCGCCTCGCGCCAGGTTGCCGACCCGAACGCCCGCGATCCCCGCCCGAACGCCGCCCGCGATTCTGGCACGGCACGCGCCCGCCGCACCCCGCGCCCGCGCGCCCGCAGCAGCCTTCCGCACGACGCACGACGACAGAAGGAGACGCATGCCCACCCCCACCAGCTATCGCTTCGGAACCGGCCGATACCTCCACGACCAGCACATCCTCGAGCTCACCGGCTCCGAGGTCGCCCGATACGGCACCCGCGCCCTGGTGGTGGCCGGCCCCACAGCCTGGTCCGCCACGAACGGCCGCGTGGCCGCGAGCCTGGACGCCGCCGGCATCCCGTACCAGCTGGACCTGTACGCCGGCTTCCCCAGCCAGCGCAAGGTGGACGAGCTCCTGGCCGCGTTGAATCAGGGCGAACGCGAAGCCCGGGACGAAATCGACGCCCGGGCCGCAACCCCCGCAGCCACCCCCGCCCCCGCCGCCGACCGCCCGGTCGTCGTGGCCGTGGGCGGCGGCAAGATCATGGACCTGTGCAAGGCCGTCGCCTTTGCCGCGGGCCTGCCCATCGTGGCAATCCCCACGTCGGCCGCGACTTGCGCCTGCTTCAGCCCGCTGTCGGTCATGTACACCGACGAAGGCAAGTGCGTGGAGTACCGCCACTACGACTACGAGCTCAATGCCGTCCTGGTCGACGATGCCGTCATGGCCGCCCAGCCCCCGCGCCTGCTGGCCGCGGGCATCATGGACGCCATGGCCAAGTGCATCGAAATCGCCAACGGCAAGCCCGCCATCACGCTGGAGGAAGACGGCATCGCCACCTACAGCGCTTACCGCATGGCCCAGGACGTCTACCAGGTCCTGGAGGCCCACGGCATGCAGGCCTGCGCGGACCTGGAGCACAAGCGCCCCACCCGCACCCTGCACGACGTCACTTTCGCGTGCATCGCGCTGACCGGCATCGTCAGCGCCATCATGCGCGCCAAGGGCCAGACCGCGGTGGCCCACCGCCTGTACGAGTCCCTGCGCACCCACTACTTCCGCCAGACCATCGACTACCTCCATGGCGAAATCGTCGCCACCGGCCTCTTTGCCCAGCTGGAATACAACCGCAACCCCCAGGCCATCGAGCCCCTGGCCCGCTTCATGCGCGCGGCCGGCATGCCCCTGACCTTGGCGGACCTGGGCCTGGACCCCACCGACGACGTCATGGAGCACCTGACCAGCACCATCTGCGGCACCGAGTCCGTCCCCGACGAACCCGCCGCCCGCGCCGCCCTGCGCACAGCCCTGGAGGCCATCCGATGCTAAGCCAGCGCATGCAGAACATCGCCGGCCTGGTGTCGCCCATCCGCGCCGCCTTCGAGGAAGGCCAGCGCCTTGCGGCCATCCACGGCGCGGAAAACGTCTTCGACTTCAGCATCGGCAACCCGGAAATGCCCGCGCCGCCCGCCGTGGCCCAGGCTGCGGCCGATGTGCTGGCCCAGGACCCGCTGTCCATCCACGGCTACATGGCCGACGCCGGCTACGACCACGTCCGCGCCGCCGTGGCCGCCGACCTGAACCGCCGCTACGGCACCGCGTTCGCCGCCCGCAACGTGGTCATGACCGTGGGCGCGGCCGGTGCCATGAACATCGCCATGTACGCCCTCATGGATCCCGGCGATGAAGTCCTGGTCATGGCCCCGTACTACCCCGGATACACCAGCTTCGTGACCAACTGGAACGGCACCCTGGTGGCGGTCGACCCCGACCCGGCCACCTTCCAGCCGGACCTGGCGGACCTGGAGCGCAAGATCACGCCCCGCACCAAGGTCGTGATCGTGAACAGCCCCAACAATCCCAGCGGCGCCATCTACTCCAAGCAGACTGCGGCCGCAATCGGCAAGATTCTGGGCGAAAAAGAGCGCCAATACGGTCACGCCATCTACCTGATCAGCGACGAGCCCTACCGCGACCTGCTCTACGTGGACGCCGATCTGCCCAGCTGGACCGACTGTCACCCCAACACGTTCCTGGCGTACTCCTTCAGCAAGTCCCTGAGCTTGCCGGGGGAGCGCATCGGCTACCTGGTGGTCCCGGACGCCATGGAACAGAGCGCCGACGTGCTCCACGCCGTGCGCACCGCCCAGGGCATGCTGGGGTTCGTGAACGCGCCCAGTACCTACCAGCACGTGGTGGCCCGCTGCCTGGACTGCACCGTGGACCTGGAGCCGTACCGGCAGAACCGCAGCACGCTCCTGACCCACCTGCAGCAGCTGGGCTTCCAGGTGCAGGAGCCCCAGGGCGCCTTCTACCTGTTCGTGAAGGCCCCGGGAGCGGCATCGCCCCAGGCCAACGAAGACGCCCTGCTGGAGGCGGCCCGCGCCAACAACGTGCTGCTGGTCGGCGGCAGCGCCTTCGGCTGCCCCGGCTACGCCCGAATCAGCTTCTGTGTGAGCCCGGACAAGGTCCGGCGCTCGCTTCCCGCTTTTACCGCAATCGCAAACGCGCTCATCAACTAAGGAGGACCTGTGAGCATTGACCTGAACAACGTGGGCTTCGGCACCCTGAGCATCCACTCCGGCAGCACCGACGCGGCCGAAGGTGCCCTGAGCTTCCCCATCTACCAGACGTCCACCTTCTGCTTCGACACCGTGGAGCAGGGTACCGCCCGCTTCATGGGCCAGGAGGCCGGCTACTGCTACACCCGCGGCGGCAACCCGACCACGAACTCCCTGGCGCAGAAGATCGCTGCCTTGGAAAAGGGCGAAAGCGCCGTCGTGACCAGCTCCGGCATGGGCGCCATCGGCGGCGTGCTGGTGGGCCTGCTGAAGGCGGGCGACCACGTGGTCTGCGGCGACTGCGTCTACGGCTGCACCGACCTGGTCATGCACAAGACCCTGGCCAAGTTCGGCGTGGAGGTCGAGTACGTGGACATGACCGATCCGGAGAACGTCCGTCGTGCCATGCGCCCGAACACTGCCATGGTGTACTTCGAGTCCGCCACCAACCCCATGATGACCCTGACCGACACTCGCGCCATCGCCGCGATCGCCCGTGAGCACGGCGCCAAGGTGGTCGTGGACAACACCTTCTGCCCGCCGCCCATCCAGTATCCGCTGCTGGACGGCGCCGACATCGTGGTCCACAGCACCACCAAGTACATCAACGGCCATGGCGACGTCATCGGCGGCGCCATCGTGGGCAGCGCGGACGACATCGCCAACATCGGCACCAACGCCACCTCCAAGCTCTGCGGTACCACTCCCAGCCCCTTCGACTGCTTCCTGGTGTCCCGCGGCCTCATGACCATGGAGCTGCGCATGCAGCGCCACTGCCAGAACGCCCAGGCCGTGGCCGAGTACCTGGAGTCCAACGACTGCGTGGACGTGGTGTACTACCCGGGCCTGCCGTCCCATCCCCAGCACGAGCTGGCCTGCCAGCTGGAGCATGAGGGCTTCGGCGGCATCCTGAGCTTCGAGCTGAAGGACGGCATTGCCGGCATGAGCAGCTACGAAGCCGCCCGCAAGCTGGTGAACGCCCTGCAGATCGCCAAGATCGCCGTGTCCCTGGGCGACCCCGAGACCCTGATCCAGCATCCGGCCTCCATGACCCACCACAACGTGGACAAGGAAGACCGCATTGCCATGGGCATCACCGACGGCACCATCCGCCTGTCCTGCGGCCTGGAGAACACCCAGGACCTGATCGCCGACTTCCAGCAGGCCTTCGCCCAGCTGACCGCGTAGAAGCCTCGCCGGGCACCCGCCCGACGGCTGCCGAGCCCTTGGCGGTCGTCGGGCGCCTGCCCGGCCCCAAGAAAAGGAACCCCATGTTCAAAGTTGAAGCCAAAGACCTGTCCTTCGCGTATCCGGACGAACCGGACCGCAACGTGCTGGAGGACGTGAACCTGCAGGTGGGCGAAGGCGAGTTCGTGTGCCTGCTGGGCCAGTCCGGCTGCGGCAAGTCCACGTTCCTGCGCCTGCTGGCAGGTCTGGGCAAGCCCACCCAGGGCCAGCTGCTGGTGGACGAAAAGCCCATCGAGGGCACCAGCCTGGAGCGCTCCGTGGTCTTCCAGGACTACGGCATGTTCCCCTGGATGACCGCGGGCGAAAACATCCTCCTGGCCATGGAGCAGAAGTACCCCAAGGAGCCCAGGGCGGCCCTGCGGGAGCGCGCCCTGCACATGCTCACCGAGGTGGGCCTGGACCCGGCGGTGTTCAACAAGCTGCCCAAGGAGCTGTCCGGCGGCATGAAGCAGCGCTGCGCCATCGCCCGCTCCTTCGCCATCAACCCGCCCATCCTGCTCATGGACGAGCCCTTCGGCGCCCTTGACGCCGTGACCCGCGCCCGTCTGCAGGACATGGTGCTGGACCTGTGGAGCCACGAGGAAACCAAGAAGACCGTGTTCTTCGTCACCCACGACGTGGAGGAGGCGCTGCTGCTGGCCACGCGCATCGTGGTCTTCGGCCAGTCGCCCAGCCACATCATCTTCAACAAGGTGATCCCGCCCACGGTCAAGCACGACCGCGACCACATGTACCGCAGTGAGGAGATCATCCAGCTGCGCACCGAGCTGGTGGAGTACATCAACCGCGACGTGCAGCTCCATACCAAGGAGTAACCCCTCGTGCCCCGGCCCTGGCTCCGCCAGGCACCAGGTCGCTGGCCTTCGGCCCATCGGCCAAGCCAGCCCCTGACCCCCAAAGGAATGACGGCCTGACCAGGCCTTCATCATAGATTGCAAGTAGACGAAACTAACAGGAAAGAGGAAAGTATGAAGAACATTTCTCGTCGCGGCTTCGTCGCCGCTGCCGCCGTCACCGCCGCTGGCGCTGCTCTGGCTGGCTGCTCCGGTTCCAACAACAACGCTGCTGCTCCGGCTGGCAACGAAAAGACCGCCGAGCCCTTTACCGCCCGCCTGGGCACGACCAATGACGGCCACATCCTGAACGCCATCGCTCAGGAGCAGGGCTACCTGGACGAAGAGAACGTGACCGTCGAGGTCAGCGTCTTCTCCAGCTCTGACGAAGCCTTCTCCGCACTGTTCTCCAACAAGGTCGACATCCTGTCCAACAACGGCACCAACCTGCCGCTGACCCACATCGCCTCCGGCCAGGACCTGACCATCTACGCTGGCTACATGCTGACCGGCTGCATGCCGATCATTGCCAAGGCCGGCACCAAGTGGAACGGCGTCGAGGACCTGGTGGGCAAGAAGATCGCCTGCTCCGGCAACGAGTTCGCCGTCTTCGGTCCGCTGTTCGACCTGGGCCACAAGATGGACGAGTTCGAGTGCATCGTCCTGTCCAACCACGCTGACCGCGTCGAGGCTGTCCGCGGCGGCAAGGCTGACTACGCCATCTGCGGTACCTCCCAGAACTACAACATCGGCCAGACCAAGGAAGTCGAGGTCATGTGCTACTGCTCTGACATCACCCCGAACTACTCCTGCTGCCGTATGGACTCCCCGCAGAAGTTCCTGGACGAAAACCGCGACGGCATGGTTCGCCTGCTGAAGGCCTACCTGCGCGCTCAGTGCTGGTACGAGTCCAACAAGGACGAGGTCGCCAAGATGGTCGTGAAGCAGACCGGCTCCACCGAGGACTTCGTGCATGCCTACATGGATAACGAGCACTATCGCCTGAACCTGGACCCGGTCGAGAACTCCGTGGTCCGCGCTTGGGACTGGATGATGGACATGGGCCTGTTCCCGAAGGACGCCGACAAGATCGACGTGAACGACCACATCGACACCTCCATGTACAAGGAGGCCCTGGACGCCTGCACCGCCGCCTACGGCGCCGAGAACAAGGAGTTCTACGACAAGATGAACCAGTTCTTCGCAGAGAACAACAAGGCTTAATTCGCGTCGCTCCAAACAGGAAAGACTACGGGCAAGAGGGAAGAGTATGGATTCGGTAAAGGCATTCGCAAAGAAGTACTGGGGCACGGTGGTGGTCCTGCTGGTCATGTTCTTGGGATACAAGTTCGTGACCGACAACGAGCTGGTGGACAAGGTTCTGTTCCCCACGGTGGATCGCATTTGGGATGCGTTCATGCTCCACGCACCGGAGTTCCCCATGAACTTCATCTCGTCCATGACGCTGCTGGTGCCGTCGCTGATCATCGGCACGGCCATTGCGCTTGCCTTCGGCATTGTGCTGGGCACCCATAAGCGCCTGCGTGACACGCTGTACCCCATCGTGTACGCCATCAGCGTCATTCCCGCCATCCTGCTCTCTCCCTTCGCCCTGTACCTGGCACCCACGTTCGCTTCGGCGTCGGTGTTCCTGATCGTGTACAACACCATCTGGGCAACGCTGTTCGCCACCATCACCGGCATCATGACCATTGACAAGCGCTACCTGGACAATGCCGACACCTTGTGCCTGACCGGCTGGAAGCGCCTGACCAAGGTCATGCTTCCGGCGGCCATGCCGTCCATCCTGTCCGGCTTCGTCACGTCGCTGCGCAGCTCCTTCCTGGTCCTGGTGTTCGCGGAAATGTACAGCGCTCAGTGGGGCATGGGCTTCTTCGTCAAGAAGAACAGCGACTTCGGCCTGTACGACAATACTTGGGCAGGCTTCCTGTTCATGATCATCGTGCTGGTCATAGTCATGCAGATCTTCGAGAAGGTGAAGAACCACCTGCTCAAGTGGACCATCGACTAGGTCCGCCGAGCATAGTCCGACTAGGGCCCGTCTAGTCGTCCCCAGGGTCGCCGCTCCCGCGGCGGCCCTTTTTCATGCGATGACTCCGTTCTCCGCCCTTCGCATCCTGGGCTTTTGGGTCCAGCGTATAGGAAATTGACGGAAACGTGTAGGCCTCCTCGGCTCTCCTGACGGAAATCGACGGAAACGTGTACACGTTTCCGCACATTTCCCGCACGGAAGTCGCCCTTCAGCTTCTGGGCGAAATATGCGCTCGTAAACCCCCAGGTCAGAGCGATGTCTCTGCAGAGCGCTAGATTATCCTCAATCGAGCACATACACGTTTCCGCAAAAAATCCCCAAGCGAGTCCCTGACGCATGCCTGCCCCGCGCCCGCGCGTTCCAGCGCCTGCCTGCCGCAAGTGGGGAAGTCGTGCAAATCCGCGCCCGCAAGCCTCGCACCGCTCGCTGGCTCTATAATGAAAAGCTACGTGTTCGCCCAGGCAGAAGGAGGCCCAGATGAATATGCGTTCCATACCCGCAGCGCTCGGCGCCTCCGTCGTGGTGGCAATCGCAACCCTGGTGATTGTGTTCCGCTTCCTGGCGGGCTACAGCTTCTTCCCGCTGGGAATGAGCGCCTCCAGCATCGGCTTCACCGGCTTCACGCAGTCCCTTACCATGTGCATTGCCCTGGTGCTCTGCGTCGTGTATCCGGTGACCCTGGGCCGCGGCCGCGTGCTCTTGTCCGCCGCTATGGCGCTGTTCATCTGCCTGGGCCTGGCCGGCCTGACCATCAGCGGATACGTAGGCATCCCCATCATCCAATCCGCGGTCCTGGCTGCTGCCTTTGGCGCAGCAGCCTTCGTTCTGGGCGAAAAAGAGCTTGGCCCCGAGCCCATCGTCGCAGCAATCGCGGGCGTGCTCGCCGGCTGCCTGGTCACCTTCATGTTCATGGCATCGACCCATTCCCGCATGGAGCGTCTGCCCGAAGACGCTTTCAGCCCCCGGCAGATCACCCAGTCCGAGTGGCTGGGCTGGGATGCTGGCACCACCAAGGCTTGGATCGTGTCGGTGATTCGTCAGGAGGAGTCCCATCTGAGCATGACGGAGGGTTCTCCCATCTATGCTGCGGCGCTGCCCATGTCCCTGGCGGCCACCTATGAAGATGGCGCCATCCTGGTCAACAAGGCCATGCTTTATGTGGCTCGTCCCTCTTACGATTCGGTCCGCAGCTACGAGTGGCAGGCCCGCTCGGTGAGCGAGCCCGTGCCCTACGAATTCCAGCGAGGCGTTGGCCCCAATGCCCTTGCGGTGGGCGCCTGCCATGCTGCCAGCCTGGAACTGATCTATCGCGCTCAGGACGATGAGTCTCTCTGGAAGGGCTGGACGACCGGCATCACCAAGGACCTGCCTCAGGGTCCCGATTACCCCCAGTCCGAAGACAAGGTCTACGCCTCTACCTGGAACTACGGCCTGTCTCGCTACCAGTCCTACATCCAGCAGGGCTTCATCACGGATCCCGCCGGCACCAGCTGGGACGGCAAGTACGACCCGAGCCAGAAGAACAAATAGCTTAGGACGAAAGCATCCTTCCTTATCGCAAGTCATTGCGATAATATGTCGCTCAACGAGCGGGTTCTCGCCATGCAGCTGATGATCGGGGAGGGAGCGGCATGATAAGCCACTTGGCCATATGCTATCTGTTCCTGGGCGGCGCTGGTGGTGGCGGGCTGTTCCTGCTGTCTCTCTTCGAGCTGCTGGGCTCGACCGATTACGATCTTCCGCAGCAGCGTCGGGCTTGCAGGGACCTGTGTGGCCGTGCGAGCGTCATATGCCTGCTCTTTCTTGCCGCGGGAGTGACATGCCTGTGGTTTGACCTGGGCCGCTCCGGAAACATAGGAGCCCTGCTCGCGTCTCCGCAGATCATGCCCATGACCGTTGGAGCGCTGTTTCTGGCAGTGGCGCTGCTGTGCGCCGTCGCCCTTTCCTGCATGCACCTGCTGGACAACCTGCATGTTCCCGTGCTGGCGCGGCAGGTGCTGTGTGGTGCGGGCGTGCTGTCCGGCCTGGTGACGGTGGCCTACACCGGCTTTCTGCTGGGCAGCTGCTCCGCGGTGGCGGCCTGGCAGAATCCGCTGCTCATAGCGGTATTCGTCCTGTCGTCCCTTTCCGGGGGCCATGCGCTGCTCCTTGCGGCGGCGGCGCTGTGCCAGCCCGCCCCCTTCGTCGAGCGCTTTGCCCGGGTCCTGCAAGGACGGGACACCGTGGTCGTGCTTGCAGAGGGCGTGGTCCTGTTCGTTCTTGTGATCATGCTGCAAGGCAGCCCGTACTGCACCCAGGGCGCCTGGGCCCTGCTTGCCGGCGACCTGGGAGTGCCGTTCTGGGCGTTGACGGTTGCCGTGGGCCTGGTGGCGCCCCTGGTGCTTGAGCGTGCGGGTCGAACCGATCCCGCCTGGCTCCTGGCCATTGCGCTCTGCGTGCTGATCGGCGCAGCGGCCCTCAGATGGTGCCTGGTCAGCTTGGCCCAGTACGACCCTTCGGCAATCTATGCGGTTTCGCAATATGACCTGACCGCCGTAATTCCCCAGTAGATTTGGAGCAATGCCATGAGAAAACAGCAAAGCGGCCGACCTCACGCTTCCCTGAAGGGCGGCGCCTCATCGGATCCGGTCATGGAAACCCGAGTCCGTCAGGCTCAGATGGACGCGGTTACGACCTATGTTCCTGCCAAGACGTCCCGCAACGGCGTGGTCTTCTTCGGCGCGGCGGTGTTCCTGGTGTTCTTCTGCGCGGTGACGGCGGCATTCGCCCTGCTGCAGGGGGCGGTCACCCCTGTTGCGCTGGCCGTTGCCCTGGTGGTGGGCGGATTGGCGGCATCTTCCATCCACATTGCCCTGAACTGGGAAAAGGTCGTGGTGCTGCGGTTCGGCAAGGTGTCCCGCGTCGTGGGTCCGGGCCTGTACCTGACCATTCCCGTGGTGGAGCACGGCACCATCTGCATTGACCAGCGAACCGTGGCCACCCCGTTCTACGCCGAGCAGACCCTGACCGCCGACCTGGTTCCCATAACCGTGGACGCGGTGCTGTTCTGGATGGTCTGGGACGTGGAAAAGGCCTGCACCGAGGTGGAGGACTACTTCGGCTCCGTGAGCTTCCTTGCCCAGACGGCGTTGCGTGAGGCCGTGGGACGAAAGACCGTGGCCGAGGTTGCCACCAGTCGGGACGAGCTTGATGCCGAAATCAAGGCGGAGGTGGAGCGCATTGCCGCCAACTGGGGCGTGGACGTCATTGACGTGAAGGTGCGGGACATCATCATCCCCGATGCCCTGCAGGATGCCATGTCCATAGAGGCCCAGGCTGAGCGCGAACGTGCCGGACGCCTTGCGGTGGCAGACGTGGAGGTGGACCTGGCCGAGGTCCTGACCGAGGCGGGCCGGGTCTACGGGGACCCCGAGGCGGCCCTGAAGCTTCGGACCATGCTCATGCAGTATGAAACGGTAAAGAAATCCGGCGGAACCGTGGTCACCGTGCCCACCGCCGTGAGCGATGGATTCACAGAGGGAGTTGACGGAAAGAATGGCAGGTAGCGAAGAAATGGATCAGAAGGACCCCATGGAGGGCTTTGCCCTGGACGGCAACAGCGGCATCCCCGTATGGATCCAGGTGAAGAACCGCATTGCGTATCTGATCGGCTGCGGCTCCTACCAAGACGGCGACCAGCTGCCCACAGTCCGTCGTCTGGCGGTTGACCTGGGCATCAGCTACAACACGGTGAACCGAGCCTATATGGACCTGGAGCGGGAAGGGTACATTTCCACGCGAAAGGGAAGGGGAACCTTCGTCCTGGCGCGCAACAGCATCGGATGCGCCCGTGCGGACAGCGGCGCCATAGACCTTCTGGTGGACGACATGATCAAGGCTTGCTCGGCTGCCGGCATGGCTGACGACGACATCGTGGCCCTGGTGGAGCAGCGCCTGGACTTCCGTAAATTCGGTCACTAGCCCGCTGCCCAAGGACCGATGAGCCCAAGATGAGCCCATTGTCACACTGATTGGCTAATTGTCGCAATTATTTGTGACAATTGTATTGTATTGTCGCAATAGCTTGTGATAATGTGACAGCCATAAAGAGTGGCCGCTCTGCATGAAGATCCCGGGAGGACGGGTAACCTCCTCCCCATGGCGCCCCGCGAGGATGGGGGCGAAGGACTAAGGAGGAGAGATGTCAGAGACGATGGGCTCCAAGGGCGCTATCAGCCGCAGGGGCTTTGTCAAGGCAGCATGCGCTACCGGTGCCGCGCTGGGTCTTTCGGGCCTGGGCAGCATGGCAAGCGCCAACGACTGGCTGGCTCCGGCTTCCGCCGTGGCCGAGCCGTCGGAAAAGCAGGTGTACACCCTGCACCAGTTCATGTGCCAGGGCAATTGCTCACTCAAGTGCACCGTTCGTGACGGCCGCCTGTGCATGATCCAGCCCAACGACACCGTTGACGGCTACTACCAGCACGTGTGCCTGAAGGGTATTTCCGAGATTCAGCACGTTTACAGCAACGACCGTCTGCAGACCCCCATGAAGAGGGTAGGCGAGCGGGGCGAAAACAAGTTCGAGGCCATCAGCTGGGATGAAGCCCTGCAGATCGTGGGCGATGAGCTGAAGGCCGCCTGGAAGAAGTACGGCCACGAGTCCGTGTACGTTTCCGCTTCCAATGAGCCGCGCTTCGGCATGATGGCGCCGCTGCTGAAGGCCGGTACCGGCTGTGAGCCGGGCATCGACCGCGGCGTGGGCCAGGGCATTGACGCCGCGAAGGGCGGCTCCGGTTTCGCTGACGGCACCAACGAAACCCGCGACTGGGTCAATTCCAAGATCGTCATCATCGCCGGCAACAACGCCCTGGAGGCGTCCATGATGCAGGCGGGAGCATTCTTCGACGCCCAGGATGCCGGTTGCGAGATCGTCTACATCGACCCGCACTTCTCCACCACGGCCGGCAAGGCCGACCAGTGGCTGCCCATCAAGCCGGGCACCGACGGCGCTTTCTTCCTGGGCATGCTGAGCTATGTGATCGACAACAAGCTCTACGACAAGGCCTACATGCGCGAGCACACCACCCTGCCGCTGCTGGTCGACGCCAAGACCGGCAAGCTGCTGCGCTCCGGCAAGGGCGATGCCCCGTATATGGTCTGGGACCAGAAGAAGGGTGCCGCCGTGCCGCATGACCAGGCGGGCAGGAACACCGCCCTGGAGGGCGAGTTCACCGTGGACGGCAAGCGCTACACCACCACCTTCGAGCTGCTGAAGAAGAACCAGCGCCCCTACACCACCAAGTGGGCGGCTGAAAAGACCAGCATTGCCCAGGAAAAGATCGAGGAGATCGCCCGCAAGTACGCCGAAGGCCCCGGCTGTATCGGCTTCGGCATGGGCGGCAGCGACAAGTTCTCCAACCCGGACATCCAGGGCCATGCCATCGTGACCCTGGCGGCCCTGACCGGCAACGTGGGCAAGCCCGGCGCCGGCTTCGGCAACTACAACGGCGGCATGGGCCGCGGCGCAGCTCTGGCTTCCTGGCCCCTGCCGGAGGAGTTCGTTTCGCCCACCCTGCCTGTTCGCGCGGACCGCTTCCCCGTCCAGGAAAACGACGTCCACGTCATCATCTCCCTGGGCAACACCTTCCAGCAGTACTTCGCCAACTACAACCAGACCCGCGAATGGATCAAGTCCCTGGACTTCATCCTGCATGTGGGCATGTACTACGAAGACACCGTGGCGTTCGCCGACGTGGTCCTGCCGGTGTGTTCCAAGTTCGAGGACACGGTGGAGCATTCCATCGTTCGCAGCGGCTACAACCACGTGATCCTGCAGCAGAAGTGCATCGACCCGCTGTTCGAAAGCAAGCCGGACTTCGACGTCATGCAGCTCATCCTGAAGTCCGTGGGCCTGGACGGCTACCTGCCCAAGGATGCCGAGGAGCTGACCCGCTACATGGTGGACCAGTCCGAGGACCTGCGTGCCCAGGGCATCACCTTCGACAAGCTGGTCAAGAACCATGGCAGCATGCCCGTTGCCGGCATCGAGGTGCCGCGCGTGGGCTTCGAGGACCAGGCGTTCCCGACTCCCACCGGCAAGCTGGAGGTCTACTACGAGTCCCAGGTTCCCGTGAGCCAGGGCTGGCCTACTTGGGAGGAAAACAACGAGGTCTTTGACGAAAACCCCCTGCTGGAGAAGTATCCGCTGCAGTTCACCCAGACCCGCACCCGCTTCTCCAACCACTCCCACATGAAGGCCGCCACCTGGCTGCAGCAGCTGCACGGCTCCTACCTGGAGCTCAATCCGGAGGACATGCAGAAGCGCGGCCTGAAGGACGGCGATGTGATCGAGGGATTCAACGACCGCGGCTCCTTCAAGTGCCCCGTGCATGCAAACGCCGCTGTTCGTCCCGGCAGCGCCCGCACCTTCGAGGCTGGTTGGTCCAAGCACATGGTCGAAGGCAACACCCAGAACGTTACCAACGACCACATCAATCCGCGTGACGCCTATCTGATGACGGGCGCACCCATTCCCTTCAACGACACGCTCATCGAAGTGAAGAAAGCGTAGGTGCAGATCATGACCAAGTTGGCTTTGGCTATAGACAAGAGGCGCTGCATTGGCTGCCATACCTGCGCAAACGCCTGCAAGATGCAGAACAACGTGCCCATGGGCATGCCGTGGAACCGCGTGATCACGGAGGGCTGCGAGGTCATGGACGGTGCCGTGGGCACCTACCCGAACCTGACCCGCAGCTACCTGCCCCTGGCGTGCCAGCATTGCGAAAACGCCGCCTGCGAGCGCGTGTGCCCCACCGGCGCTACCTATAAGGACGAAATGGGCCGCGTGGAAATCGACTACGACAAGTGCATCGGCTGCCGCATGTGCATGGCCGCCTGCCCGTACAACGCCCGCGTGTTCAACTGGAACGAGCCCACGCGCGACCCCGACTTCAACTACGGCGACTCCCGCGTGCCCGTCCGCCCCAAGGGCGTGGCGGAAAAGTGCACCCTGTGCAAGGAGCGTACGGACGAAGGGGAGGCTCCCATGTGCGTGGTGTGCTGCCCCACCCGTGCGCGCATCTTCGGTGACCTGGACGATCCGCAGAGCCAGATCTCCCAGGCCATCAAGGCCCATAACGGCTACGTACTGCTGGAGGACTACGGCACCAAGCCCCAGGTCCACTACTTCAACTAAAAGGAGGGCACTATCATGACTTCGCTTTTCAAGAAGCCCGCCTTCATCGTCTTCTGCCTGCTTGCCATTGCGGGCGCGGGCTGCTGGGTGTATCAGCTCATGAACGGCTTGGGCGTGACGGGAATGAACAACTCCAACTCCTGGGGTCTGTACATCACCATGTTCATGCTGTTCGTGGGTCTTTCCGCCGGCGGCCTGATCGTGGCTTCCTCGGCTCATGTGTTCCACATTGAGCCCTTCAAGAAGGTTGCCGTGCCGGCGGTCATCGTTTCCCTGGTGTGCATCTGCTGCGCCGGCATCTTCGTCCTGGTGGACCTGGGCGGCATCGCCCGCGTCTGGCGCATCGTGACCGGTCCGAACCTGGCCAGTCCTCTGCTGTGGGACATCGTGGTGATCACCACCTACCTTGTGATCAACGTGCTTGACCTGGTGTGGCTGGTCAAGGGCGACCACCGCAAGGTGGAGGTGCTGTCCCGCGTGGCACTGCCGGTGGCCATCCTGGTCCATTCCGTCACCGCGTGGATCTTCGGCCTGCAGATCGCCAAGGCCTGGTACTCCGCCATCATGGCACCCATCTTCGTGGCGTCCGCCTGCGACTCCGGCCTGGCCCTGCTGCTGGTGTCCCTTATGATCCTGGACAAGGTGGGCCTGTTCAAGCTGGAGGACGGCCTCATGCAGTCCCTGGCTGGCCTGCTGGCCTGCTTCATTGCCGTGGACGCGTTCTTCATTGGCTGCGAGTGCCTGACCATGGCCTATCCCGGCGCCCATGAGGCTCAGGCCCTGGGCATCATGGTCGGCGGCGTGACCGCTCCCTTCTTCTGGGTTGAAATCCTGCTGGGTCTGCTGGTTCCCTTCTGCGTGCTGGTGTTTGCGAAGAACCGCAAGAACCGCAAGCTCGTCACGGTGGCAAGCGTCCTGGTGATCCTTGGTGTGTTCTGCAAGCGCGTGTGGCTGCTGTTCACCAGCTTCGTGGTCCCCAACGTGCTGGGTGGCCCCGGCATCACCACCGGCAACTCCGCGGCCCTGGCTGACCCCACCGCTACGTGGACGGCCTACGGCGCCTACGCACCCACCGCTCCGGAGATCGTCATTGCCGTTGGCGTGGTGAGCCTGGGCGTGGCTGCGGCCATGGCCCTGTGCCACAAGCTGCTGGGCAAGGCTGATTCGCAGCCTGCCGCTGCAGCCCAGGCGGAGCCGGCAGCAGCTTAAGCTGGCCCCGGTTGCTCACGTGGGCCATGGCCCATCCGTTGAGCCCTGATTACCTTTCCTCGGATCGTCCGCCCCCGTCCCCTCCAAGGGACGGACGGTCCACCTCTTGCAAGGAGGCCTCATATGAAACCGAACGAACTCCAGCAGCTTGCCCAGGCGTACGCCTTCTTGGGAAACTCCCTGCTGGGCACCATGAATGCGACCAGCACCGCTGGCCTTGAACCTGGGTTCTGGGAGCGTTTCCCCAGCTTCCAGAACGATCGGGTTGCTCAGGCGGTGGCTTGCTGTGCCGACTTCGCCGTTGAGGCCCAGGGGCGCATAGCCCAGGGTCAGGACGTTGCCACTGATGTGAGCGTGGAGTTCACCTATCTGTTCGTAGGACCCAAGGGCCCCGCAGCGGCTCCATGGGAAACGGCTTACACGTCCGCCAGCCCCACGGTGGGGTTCGGCGAGCCCACCTTCCGCATGCAGCGGGCCTTGGCGGAAGCCGGCCTGCAGGTGTCCCATGAAAACAACCAGTATGCGGATCACATGGGCATTGAGCTCCTGCTGTTGTCGGAGCTGTGCCGTCGCGAGTCCCTGGGCCAAGACTGTTCCTTGGCCGATGCGGCAACAGCGGCGGAGTTCGCGGCTGCGTACCCGCAGCCGTGGCTCGGGGCCTTTTCCCAGGCGGTCGCCCAAGCGGCTCCTGGCGGTTACTACGAGCGTCTCCTGAACCTGGCCGGAGCCCTTCTGGAGCTCCAGGCATCCTAGAACCTTACTCTTCTTCTTTCGTCTGCAGGAAGGACGGGCCCGCTGGTCCGTCCTTCCTGCGTTTTGATGGGGGATGGGTTAGCTTTGCCTCAGCGCTGGAGACGGATGCTACTTTGCCGCTTGGGAATCCAGCTCCTCGGCGGCTTCTCGAACGGTATCGCGCAAATTATCGGGAACGCAGATCATGCTCAATGCATCGTCGATGGAGACTCCAGACTTCCTGGTGACGGAAACGGCGCTTTCAGCCAAGGCTTCGATTTTACCCTCGGCCTTTCCTTCGACCTTGCCCTCGGCTTTTCCCTTGTAGAAGATGCCTTCCAGGTACGTACCCATCAGATTCACCTCGTTTCCGTCCTTCAGGCTGCGAGCCCTGCTGGCTAGTTCCTCATGGGTCATTTTATCAGGGTCCGCGCATCGCAAGTCGTTGATCAGCAGCTGCAGCGGTTCGGGGCCGTTGGTACAGGAGCAATTCACGTACACCAGGTGGCTTCCGTCGTTTGCTGCCTCGCCGGTCTCAAGAATCTGGCGATCGACGTGATAGAGGGGGAGCCCCTGTCCCATGACGTCGGTGCGCGTGATGAAGATCACGTAGCATTCGGGCAGCTCGCTTACGGAGGCCCCTTCCTCGAGCGCAGACGCATCCATCAGGCTCGCGTTGTATCGTGCGCGTCGAAGCGATGCTCCCGCGGCGTCGTTCTGGATTTCGATGTCGTACCTCGTCCCCTCGTCGTCAATCGCGTGAACGTCGAGGACGGAGGATCTGCCGCGCAGATTTTTCAGCTGATGCTGGGTGTGCTGCTCAATCACCTTCAGCCCCGGCTTGCCTAGGACTGTCCGCAGCACAAGCTCTGTTCCTGGAACGTTGTCGGTCAGGACGGCGGACATGAACGCATCGTCCAGCATGGTGTACGAGCGAAGTCGCTCTCGAATCTGCTCCTGATAGTCTCCCATAGCTCGCCCTTTCTCTTGATGCCCCAAGCTAGATACCCGTCTCTAGCTGTTCTATAAGTATAGCGAACTTTTGTTCTATTGCTAGTATGTTTTTTAACATATTTTCGTTCATAAGAAAAAATACGACGTATAACCAATCGAATTAAGCAAACGCAATAAAAACAAGAGACAATGAGCAGACCTACGTGAACCTTACATCTCCTTATGTGGGCCGCCCGCCCATTCGCGCAAATAACCGAGCGCATTAGGGCGAAAGAGACGCAACCAAAAAAGAAAGGGACCCGGTCGGGTCCCTTCGAAGTGGCTACTCGATGATCTTGAATTTCACCTTGTATTCAACGCCCTTTGCTTCGCCAGCTTTCTTCACGTATTCCTCAAGCAAGGTTTGAGCTCGTTTCTCGGCTCGCGCCATGAGTCCCGCGTTGCTTTCTGCTTCTTCTTTCATTTTGCCCTGAGCTTTCGCGTATGCCTCGGCTTGTTCCTTGGTGGTTGCTTTGCCGGCGTCAGAGTAGAGCTGAGAAAAGGAGTCCTCATCGACTTCGGGGTGGCCTAGAACTTGGGCTTTTGGCATCTTGATGGTGACGACGTTGTTTTCGTTCGGACCGCTTAGAGAAACCCTGGATGCATCGATTCCGATACGGACTTTTGCGTCGTATTCGAACCAGACTTGCTTGTACCCGGTCTTGAAGACCCATAGCACCTCGGTTCCCTTTTTGTAGACGGTCGCCACGTTGTGGTAGGTGCATTCCTGGGTTGCAAGGTCAGCAATTTGGGTAAACGCTGAGAAGTTGGGTTCTTCTTGCGAAGACGAGCAGCCGCAAAGATTGAAGCAGGCTATTCCGGTTGCGAGGGCGATAGCCGCCAGTCTATTTTGCTTCACCGCTTCCTCCTTCTTCGTTTTCGCCCGAGTATTCGCTCAGGCTCTTGTACTTGATGGTCCAATCTTTTTCGACGAGGGGAGCGGTTAGGGCTTCTATGACACTATGAAGGTTGTTGGTGGCTTCTTCTTGGATAAGCCCAGTGTTCATTTCGCAAATTATGTCTTCTCTGCAGAGAGCGATGGTGTCCTTCAGGGGGACGGTTGTCTCTCTGGGCATGTAGTCGAGCTCGGTTTCGTCAAGCGTGGGAGCTGTTATCACGGGCTCCGGGAGAAATGCGGTGATCGTTTTGGACTCGTTGTCGATAGCGAACTCAATAGTGGACATGTCGAACTCGGCGCGAACGAATGCTTTGTACTTTACTCGGTAGTCGATTGCGTCTCCAAACAGGGAAGATGTATGGTGCTCCGCAATGCCGTTGTGCATGTATTCGACAGTAGACAGGCTGCTGATGTTAACGGCTTCTTTGAGTGCGGAAGTGGAGGAATATTCGTTTTCCGATTTGTCTAGCAAAATAGGAACCGCGACGCCAAAAACGAGGATCAAAGCAACGATGGCGATAGCCCCGCCAATTAGCTTCGTTTTGAAAGAGGTGTTCTTGCTTGTTGTGCGCCTCTCTGCCGCCCTTTCACGACGATCTTCTTGGCGAGATTTTCTCGCTTCAGCTTTGATGCGCTTTGTTTCGGCCTCTGCTCGCTTGCGCTCGGCCTCTTGAAGCCGAATTTGCTGTTCGACCGCGGGGTCGGGCTTCTGCGGCTGCCCGTCTTGATCTTTCCCACGGAAGTCCATGGCGTCCTCCTTTGTTGTCGGCTGCTGGGGTGCTTGCCAGCTGTTCGAAAACGTTAACACTACGCCCGCGTCACGCATTGCGCAAAAGGCAGTTTGTGAACTTATGGCAACCATGTGGTGCGCGGGGACGAAAGCAAAGCCCGCGAATCCCAAGCGCCCGCGTCTCTGCCCGTGGTTTAATGGGCTAAACGGCTGCGGCCTGGAAGCAGGGCCGCTGGAAAGGGGAGGCTAGCAATGAACATCGACATGGGCGTCGTGGGCGCCATCATCTGCGCCATTGTGGTAATCGCGGGATTCATCTACGTGAACAGCTCCGTCCTGGCCGCCGTGTAGGCGCGTCTCAGGACGAAAGCCCCGCAGGACAAACCCCCGGAGGGCTGGCACCGCACGGTCGCCAGCCCTCCTTACGTTTCGGCATCAAAATGCGCCCAGTCCCATAAGCCCAGGTAGAATGGGAATCGCAACTAAACACAACAAGAAGGAGCGCGCATGGGACTCGTGGCAACAGCTTGCCCGGCCTGCGGGGCGTCTATCGAGGTCCCGGACAACGCCAAGGGCGGATACTGCGTCTACTGCGGTGCGCACGTGGTCAGCGAAGCCTGGCTCAACCGCACCATCATCGAGCACACCGGCACGGTGACCGTCCAGGCACCCCAGTTCGAAATCACGGCGGGCGTCCTGACGCGCTACACCGGGCACGATGCCGACGTCGTCATCCCGGACAACGTGACCACCATCGAGCAGGACGCCTTCCGGGATACCCAGGTGCGCTCGGTCTACCTGCCGGCGTCGTTGAAGACCCTCAAGACCTGCGCTTTCGCCCACTGCGAAGCGCTGACCACCATCCGGCTGGCTGACGGCTTCGGCGCCAGCGGCTTCGACCTGGCGGCCTTCTACGACTGCAAGAGCCTGCAGACCATCGTGGTCGAAGGGGACCTGGGGGAGGGCATCGACCTGTTCCACGTGCTGGAATCCGGGACCATCCGGTTCCACGGGGAGCCGCTGTTCCAGGCGTATCGCGCCCGCGTGGCCGGCACCGGCCTTGACCCGGACGGCCTCAACCGCAGGCTGGAGCGTCTGAACGCCCAGCGCCGGGAGGCCGGCGCGCTGAAGCGGTCTGGGCTGGACAAGGACATCGCCGAGCTCCAGCGCCGCCTTAGCCGCGTCCCGGACCTGCCGAAGCTCGTGCTGGTGAAGCCGACCGAAGGGAGCCGCTAATGAGCCTGGTTGAAAACGTGAAGGCGGCCCGCAAGGAGCTCAAGGAGCGGGAGCGCGCCCTGGCATCGGCAAAGTCCGACCGCAAGTCGCGGCTGAAGTCACTGGACTCCAAGATCGAGCGGGCCCGGGAGCCCCTGGTCAAGCCTGAGGCCGCGTCCTGCGGCGTGGCCCTGTATCTGGACCGAATCGAATACGACGGCAAGGCGTACCGGCTGGACTCGTCGGTGGAGGTTGACGTGGCGGCCAACGGCCTCAAGACCGATACCTCCGACACCCGCTCCCTCTACCTGACCGTGTCCACGGACCAGGGCGCCTTCGTGGCCAACTGTGACCCCGACCTGGAAAAGCGCGTCCGCGAGCTGGGCGCCAGCATCCTGAACGCGGCTCCCACCGCGGAGGTCCGGACCGCGGAGCAGCTGGCCCTGATCCGCATCCTGCGCGTCCAGCGCATGGAGGCCGAGTCCGACTACGCCGCCATCGATGCCGCCCAGACGGCTGTGGACGACCAGCAGGACGCCATCGACCGCCTGGTGGCCAGTGCCTCCGAGCAGGATCAGCTGGCGCTGCAGGATCACGACCGCAAGCGCAAGCTCCTCAAGATCGGCGGCATTGTCGTTGCCGTGCTCCTGGTCCTGCTGGTAGGCGGCATCCTGTTCGGCGGCTCGGGTAGCCAAGGGGACGAAGGCCCCGCTACCAACCCCCAGAAGGAGGCGGTGGCCGGCGCAGCCAGCAGCTCCAGCAAGGCCGTGTACCTGTCAAACGGCCCTATCTCAATCAAGGGCAACGCAGGCTGGAGAACTCAAGACAGCGCTCCGTACCGCTATATCTTCCCCGATTACGGCGCCATGGTCGTGCTGGCCGATGGCTCCGACTCCGGTTGGGGAGGAGTGAATGCGGACGAAAAGAACGTCGGCAAGAAGCGCGGAAAGGCCCTTGGCCTGTTCTTCCAGGCGGTGACGAGCGGCTTGGACAATTGCTCCTACAAGCTGAAGAAGGTCGAAGACGGCCGCGTGCTCGAGTATATTTCCGCCGACCTTGACGGCGAGAGATGGCGTGGCTACATGCTGATCGGCGGCAACGAGTCCGGCATCCACTACGCTTTGGCCCTGATTCCCGCCGATCAATTTGATTCCCGTGGCAAAGACGTCCTTAAGATCGCCCGCAGCACAGTAATCAGGAACGCCTTCACCACCAACGCCCAACTGGACCTTTCGTCCGTCACCGCGGACTCCGAGGTCTTCAACTCCAAGGCATCCAAGAATTAGGACGAAAGCTATGGGTAGATTCGACAAGATCACAGACCTGATTCCGATGATAGAGGCAGAAGGCGAGTGTGGTGAGTGGGTCTCCTCTGACCGCTGGCCTGTGGAAAGCACCCCTGCTTCTAATGAGCTGTTGAAGAAGGCCCATGAATGCCTCGACGAAAACGAGGATCTGGGTATCGCAGATTATAGGTCTGTCCTAGAGAGCTACGGCCTATTCAATGGAGAAGACCTTGTGGCTGCGGATGTTCAGAATTGCGACGCTAGATGTCTCTTCTCGATGATTTTCGCAATCGTTCGCGAAGAGAGATTCTGGGATGGGATCCTGGTTGAGTACTTCAAGAGCGGAAAGATGCTTGAATGGCTGAAACGCTTGAGGGAGCTTGACGAAGGCGTATAGACTGCTCGCAAGGCTACTTCAAAAAGCGCTTCAGGTGCTCTCGCATCTTGGGGTTTGCTGCGTAGACGTGCGTGCCGTAGATTCCGCGGGTCAGCAGGACGTAGTAGATATTCTTGATGTACTGATCCAGCTGTTCCTGGGTTGCGGTGGCGTAGCCATTGCGGTCGTAGTAGCTGTTCTTGTTGGCAACCAGCTTCCCAGTCTTCTGGTCGACTGTCAGGTCGTCGCCGATGATGACGTACGCGTAGCTGAGGTCGTAGCCTTGAATTGAGTGAATGCAGCCGACCTCGTGGGCGATCTCCGGGTCTGTAGTCCCCTTGACGACCCAGTTGTCGTAGGTGCAGTTCCATTTCAGGCCAATGCCGTCGATGACGATGTCCTTGACAGATGGATCTTTGCACTTGCTGGGGTTCGATTCCCACTTCCACGCATACCCGGCAACCATTCTGCTCAGATTGTGCTTGGCGTAGCAGCGCTCGAAGCTCTCCACGAATTCGGAGAAATCATCGTGGATAACGAACTCGTAGTTGTCGAACGAGGAGTCGCTGGGGTTTTCGTCCGCAAGGAATCCCTTGATGCGGTCCAGGTAGGCTTTGCCGCCTTTTACGCGCATTTGGGTATCGAGCTGGATGGGGTGATGCAGAGCGCTTCCAAGAGAGGACTCCATGACCTCCATGCCTAGGCAGGAGGGGCCGATGCTCTGGAGCGGGTCGTAGAAGAAGATCGGGAGCTTTGTTTGGGAGATGATCCAGTCCATCTGGCTGGTTTCCTTGGGTAGGCCGAGTCGTGCGCTGACGCGGTCGAAATTACCGTACTGCGTGCCCAGGTTGACGCGTCGCTTCAGCTTATGGGCTTCGTCTACTAGGACGATGTCGAAGGACTTCCCATCGTCGGGGGAGTAGCCCATATCTGGTTTGGCTATATCGGTGGGCGCAATGACGTCGTTGGGCGAAAGACCGCTGACGTTCTTGAGGGACTGGCGGAGCGTGTTGCGCAAGGACGTGACCGGTTCGACTATGCGAATGTTCATATCCTTATACTTGGGGTTGTCCTTCAGGGTCTTCAGCAGGTAGATGGCAAGGATGGTCTTGCCAGTGCCGGGCATGCCTTCGACGACGATGGGCTTTGCGTTCTCGAGGCCGTTGTCTATGGCGGCAAGGATCTTGCCCAAGGCTACCTTCTGGTCGGTGGTCAGGCCCTTGTAGGGGGAGTACTTGAAGACTTCGGATTCTTCCAGCTCGGCGATGGTGTGGTCAGCTAGCTCGAGGCGCTGCAGTTCCTCCCAGAGGTCGTTGAACATATGGGAGTAGGCGTCTTTGGAGAAGTAGTTGGTGTCGGTCATGCCGTCATTCTTGTTGGTCAGCTGGTAGCGACCATCGGCGTGCATGAGACCAATGAGGCGATGCTCGTAGTCGGTGATGACTGAGGTGTTGAACTCTTCATTGAAGATGATGTTTGCCTGGGTGAAAGCACTCTTTTCCGGATTGGCTCCATGCTGGCTCATGCGGGTGGCCACGCTCGTGGTCTGGCCTATGTAGGCTTCGTCGTTGTTGGCCAAGATGTAGACCATGGGCCAGTTGAGGATTTTGTCGTCATCCAGGTCGAGCATGGCTATGTCCAGCTGCTCGCCAGGGGTGAAGGGGCAGCGGTCTATGATGAAAGGCGCACCCTTCGGAGCTTGGGCCGCAGCGGTCGTTTCGATGGTAATCATAGTTCGGTGTACTTCTTTGAGGTTCCGCGAGACTTTTCCACGGGGTACTTCTTTTCGTTGGCGTCAATCTTTACGTTGATGATGTCGGGAAGGTCTACGCCGAGCGCGTCAGCCAGGTAGATGCAGTAGATGGATACGTCGGCAAGCTCTTCGACGGCTTGGTCCTTTTTTTCGCCGGGATCGAGCTGCGTGCCGGACCATTGGAAGGCTTCCAGGAGCTCAGCGGCCTCAATGGAGATGGAAATGGCTAGGTCTTTGGGATTGTGGAACTGGGACCAGTCGCGCTGGTCACGAAAGGCCAAAGCCTTTTTTGCTGCTTGTTCGAATGGCATTGTTTCTCCGAGCGTAAAGTGACTGAGTATCGTCATGCATGGCATGCTTACTGCAGCAAGGGCATTATGGATACATTATATTTTTCTTCCTCGGAAAGGGGTCGTTGGTTGTATCAGCGGATTCAGCAGTCGGGTCGCGCTCTTATTGATGACGTGGATGCAGCTGGTGGCAATCAAGACTGCTCGACTGATGAAGGTGGGTCGACGCTGTATGATAAAAGTGACCATAATTCTGTCGGCTGGTTAGATTCATCGATGCAAGGGACGACTATGAAACAGTTCGATTTTACGCCTGACCCCAAAGTTCTCATCGCTTTGACCCA
>JAUNCQ010000065.1 GCA_030526515.1 Coriobacteriia bacterium | reverse complement strand
GAGAGGAGCCCCTGGCTCATTCCTTGTATTTACACCACTTTACGGACGCGACCTTCGCACTATGAGGAGGATGATTGTGCGCACGGATTTCGGGGCGGTTTTTCGTGCGCACAACAGCTGAGGCCTTTGTGCGAACGAAAAACCATTCGCACTCGGAAGAGGCGAGCTGTGCGAACGCGCGGAAATCGTTCGCACAGCTCGCTGGTCAATCTTGCGAACGGATAATCGTTCTCACTCCAGGGCAGGCCAGAGAGCGAACGCCTCGCGTACGTACGCCTCTCGCGCGAGCACACGCCTGCGTACGCCCCGCAACGGCGCTTTGGCCCTACAGATCCACCACGTAGGGAGTCAGGTCGGCATCTCGCAGCCAGTCGAGCTCCTGCAGCGTGTCCGCCGTGGACCGCTTGAACACGAATCCCAAGGCACCGTGCACCTTGGGCTCGAACTGGTAGGTCGCC
The DNA here is from genome assembly GCA_030526515.1 of Coriobacteriia bacterium. Classification (GTDB taxonomy): domain Bacteria; phylum Actinomycetota; class Coriobacteriia; order Coriobacteriales; family Eggerthellaceae; genus SUG1186. Next base: position 10,528 of record JAUNCQ010000065.1, on the reverse strand, counting down.
AGCACGTCGGTGATGTTGCCGTAGAACCCGTCCCAGTCAAAGCCCACGTCCAGCCCGCGACCCGCCGGCAGCTCGATCACGCTCATGGAGTACGTGTAGGGGCTGTCCAGCGGAATGCCCATGGTCTGCAGGAAGTCGTCCACGTCGGAGTCGGCGGTGATGCCCTGATCGCCAGTCAGGTACTCCTCCACGGTGATGAACCCGTAGCCGTACCAGGCCAGGTCGGTGCCGCCCATGCCGGCAAAGCGCAGGGGGTTGAACTCGATGGGCACGATCTGGCCGTCGTCGTCTCGGCGCAGCTCCACGTGGACGCAGAAGTCTCGCAGGCCCAGGGCCTGGTTGGCCTGGTCCAGCCAGCGGGCGAACTCGTTGCCGTGAGTGCGCAGCAGGTCGCAGCTGGTCCAGTACAGGCGGTCCTTGGTGTCCTCCGGGCTGCTGAAGTCGTGCTGGAACAGGTTCAGGATGCGAGCGCGACCCTGGCCATCGTAGTACATGTCCAAGGCGAACTCCTGGCCACCGATCATCTGCTCCACGATGAACCGCCCGGTCCCTACCACGCTGGCCGGATACAGGCTCGTCCACTGCTCGGTGGTCTGCTGGATCTGCGCCACCGCGTCCGCCCAGTCGGCGGCGTCCTTGATCACGTACACGCCCACGCTGCAGAAGCCCACCACGGGCTTGAGCACCACCGGCAGCGGCAGCGCGGTCGGGTCCACATCCCCCAGCTCGGCCACGTCGAAGGTCTTGTAGAACAGCGGGCTGCCTACGGACTCCAGCGCCCGGCGGAAGACCTCCTTGTCCTTGCAGGCGCGGATGCCCGCCGTCAGCTGCGGGTTGTCCACGTGCTGCTCCACCCACTCCAGGGCGTTTTCGGCGCTGGTGTACAGGCGCTCGCCGGCGTTCAGGCGCTCCACGGCCTCAGCTTCGTCCACCAGGTTAAGCGTGGCGTAGCCCATGTCCGCCAGGCCCTCGTTCTGGATGCGGGCGTAATCGTTGTCCAGCACGGCGTGGCCGGACTGGGACAGCCACATGACCAGGTTGGGCGCGGCAAAGGGTGCGGTAAGAATAACCATGTCAAAGACTCCTGTTCAGGGGACGAAAAATACGTTCAGCTTGCGACTGTCAACCGCGGCTATCGGCCGCAACGGGCCTGGAGCTGCTGGCACAGGGCCTGGGCCACCCGCAGGCCGTCCACGGCGGCGCTCATGATGCCGCCTGCGTAGCCGGCGCCTTCTCCGCACGGATACACGCCGCTGCCCGCCAGGGCCAGCTCATCGGACTGCAGCAGGGCCTGGAAGCTCTGGTCGCGGACGATGCGCACGGGGCTGGAGCTGCGGGCCTCCACTGCCGTCAGCACCGCCTCCGGGTCCGCGAAGCCCCGCAACTTGCGGTCGAACAGGGGCAGGGCTCCCTCCAGGGACTCCGCCAGCACCGGCGGCAGGCAGTCATGCAGGTCCACCCAGGCACGACCTCGGGCATAGGTGGGCTCCACCGTGGCGCTGGGGCGGCCGCTGGTGCCGGCCAGGAAGTCCCCCACCGTCTGCAGGGGCGCACCGTAGTCGCCGGCGCTGCGGCCCAGCTCGAAGGCCGCCCGCTCCACCTGGCGCTGCAGCTCCACGCCGGCCAGGGGATCGCTGTCCCCGAAGTCCGCCGGCTCCAGGCCCACCAGCACCGCCGCGTTGGCGTTGCGGCCGGCGCGGGCATGATAGCTCATGCCGTTGACGCACACCTGGCCCTGCTCGCTGGCGGCAGGGACCACCTCGCCGCCAGGGCACATGCAGAAGGTGTACACGCCACGGCCGTTTTCCAGGTGCACGGCCATCTTGTAGTCGGCGGCGCCCAGGGCGGGATGGTCCGCCGCGTCACCGTACTGGGCTCGGTTGATGGCCTCCTGGGGATGCTCAATGCGCACGCCCATGCTGAAGGGCTTCTGCTCCAAGGTCAGGCCGGCGTCCTTCAGCAGGGCAAAGGTATCGCGGGCGGAATGACCGGTAGCCAGGATCACCCGGGTGGCAGGAATCCACTCCGGCTCCCCCGCCAGGCCCGCCGGGCCCGTGGGGGTGACTTCCACCGCGGCCAGGGTCTGGTCCGCAAAGCGCAGGCCGGTCAGCTGGGAGTGGAAGCGGACTTCGCCCCCGAGCTCCTCCACCTCAGCCCGCATGGCGCGGACCACATGGCGCAGCTTGTCGGTACCGATGTGAGGCTTGGCGTTCACCAGGATGTCCTCCGGGGCGCCGGCGTCGACGAACCACCGCAGCACGTGCTTGCACAGGGGGTTCTTCATGTTGTTGGTCAGCTTGCCGTCGCTGAAGGTGCCCGCGCCGCCCTCGCCGAACTGCACGTTGGTGGACAGGTCCAGGGGACCGCCGTCGAAGAAGGCATCCACCGCAGCGGCGCGCTCCTCCACGGAGCCGCCCCGCTCCAGCACCAGGGGCCGCAGCCCCGCCCGGGCCAGGTACAGCGCGGCGAACAGACCCGCCGGGCCCGTGCCCACCACCACGGGGCGATGCTCCCCCGCAGCCTCCGCCAAGCCCGCGCAATCCGGCACCTCAAGGGGCTCGTAGGGCTGCCAGAGCTTCACGTTCACGCCCTTCAGCGGCGAGCCCTTGCGCAGCAGGCGCTCCTCGTCCTTGTCATGGGCCAGCTCCACCACCAGGCTTGCCACGAAGTGCACGTCGGTCTTCTTGCGCGCATCCACGCTGCGCTTGCTCACCTGCACGTTCCGCAGCTGGTTCTTGCCTACGCCGCAGGCCTTGGCCGCGGCAGCCCGGATCAGCGGCTGCCCTTCCAGCAGCCCCGCATCCAGCGGCAGCCTGACGTTGCTTACCTCGATCACGCCCAGCCTTCCTTTCGCCCGTCGATTGGCCCTTATTTTCAGTCAGCATTCATGGTAGCGTAGCACCTGCACATTCCAAGGGCCGCCGCGCCCTTCGGCCCCAATCAGCAGGAGGATTCAACATGCGAGCAGTGGTTCAGCGCGTCCGCAGGGCACAGGTGGACGTTGACGGCCAGACCGTGGGCAAGATCGACCAGGGCTACCTGATCCTGCTGGGCGTGGGACACGAAGACGGCCCCGCCCAGATCGAGCGCCTGTGGACCAAGATCCTGAAGATGCGCATCTTCGAGGACCAGGACGGCAAGACCAACCTCTCCCTGGCGGATGTCCAGGGCCAGGTGCTGGTGGTCAGCCAGTTCACCCTGTACGCCAACTGCAAGAAGGGCAACCGCCCCAGCTTCACCGAAGCCGGCAAGCCCGACGTGGCCAACCAGCTCTACGAGGACTTCGTGGCCCGCGCCCGCCAGGACGTGGCCGTGGTCCAGACCGGCGTGTTCGGCGCCATGATGGACGTGAGCCTGGTCAACGACGGCCCCTTCACCATCTGCCTGGACACCGACCAGCTCTAGGTCGCACGCCTTAGCCTCTTCAGGGCGAAAGGGCCGCTCGCCAGCGTCTCTTTTGCCCTGTTCTTTTGCCCGGTGCGCCCGGCCTAGGCCCGGCGACCGCTGCCGTAGGCCGCGTTCTTGCGGTTGCCGTAGGCGCTGCCCTTGCGGGCCTGCTTCTTCAAGCCCTTCAGTACGTCCTCCTCCGTGGAGCCCTCCAGCTGGGCGCGCAGGCGCACCACCTGGTCGCGCAGGCGGGCGGCCTCCTCGAAGTCCATGCGGGCGGAGGCGGCTATCATGTCGTCCTCCATGCTGCTGACCACGCGCATGACCTCTTCCCGGGAAAGGGCTGCCAGCTCGGCGTTCACCTTCTCGGCGCTGACGTCGCCGGCTTCCTCCTTCACGTAGCCCATGATGTCGTTCACGGCCTTGCGGATGGTCTTGGGGACTATGCCGTGCTCTTCGTTGTAGGCCATCTGGATGGCGCGGCGGCGGCGGGTTTCCTCGATGGCCCGGTGCATGGAGTCGGTTTCCTTGTCGGCGTACATGATGACCTGGCCCGACGCGTTGCGGGCGGCGCGGCCGATGGTCTGGATCAGGCTGCGATGGTTGCGCAGGAAGCCTTCCTTGTCGGCATCCAGGATGGCCACCAGCGACACTTCCGGCAGGTCCAGGCCCTCGCGCAGCAGGTTGATGCCCACCAGCACGTCGAACTCGCCCCGGCGCAGGGCGCTCAGGATCTCCACGCGCTCCAGGGTGCCAATGTCCGAGTGCATGTAGCGGGCCCGCAGGTCCTGGTCCAGCAGGTGGTCGGTCAGGTCCTCCGCCATCTTCTTGGTCAGGGTGGTCACCAGCACGCGCTCGTCGCGCTTGGCCCGCTCCCGGACCTCGTCGATGATATCGTCGATCTGGCTGGCAATGGGCTTCACCACGATCTCCGGGTCCAGCAGGCCCGTGGGGCGGATGATCTGCTCCACCTGCTGCTGGGTCACCTTCTCCTCGTAGTCGCCCGGGGTGGCGGAAACGTAGATGAACTGGGGCACCCGCTCCTCGTACTCGTCGAAGCGCAGCGGGCGGTTGTCCAGGCAGCTGGGCAGGCGGAAGCCGTGCTCGGCCAGGGTGATCTTGCGACTGCGGTCGCCTTCGTGCATGCCGCGGATCTGCGGGATGGTCACGTGGCTTTCGTCAATGATGCACAGGAAGTCCTTGGGGAAGTAGTCGATCAGCGTATACGGCGGCTCGCCGGGGCGGCGCCCGTCAATGTGACGGGAGTAGTTCTCGATGCCGCTGCAGAAGCCCATGGTCTCCAGCATCTCCAGGTCGTAGGAGGTGCGCATCTCCAGGCGCTGGGCCTCCAGCAGCTTGCCTTCGTCGTTGAACTGCTGCAGGCGGTCCGCCAGCTCCTCCCGGATGGTCTTCAGGGCATGGTCCAGTTTGGGCTGGGAGGCCACGTAATGGCTGGCCGGCCAGATGGGCAGGGCCTCGTAGGAATTGATGACCTCGCCCGTGACGCTGTTGATCTCCAGGATCTCCTCGATTTCGTCCCCGAAGAAGTCAATGCGCACCGGGTTGTCGGCATAGGGCGGGAACACGTCCAGGGAGTCGCCGCGGACGCGGAAGGTGCCGCGCTTCAGGTCGTAGTCGTTGCGGTCGTACTGGATGTCAATGAGCTGGTAGATGATCTGGTCGCGGTCGGTCTCCACCATCTTGTCCACGAACACCGCCATACCCGCGTAGTCCGCCGGACTGCCGATGCCGTAGATGCAGGACACGCTGGCTACCACTATGATGTCCCGGCGGGACAGCAGGGCGCTGGTGGCGGCGTGGCGCAGCTTCTCCACCTCCTCGTTGATGGAGGAGTCCTTCTCAATGAAGGTGTCGCTGGAGGGCACGTAGGCCTCGGGCTGGTAGTAGTCGTAGTAGCTGACGAAATACACCACGGCGTTGTTGGGGAAGAACTCCTTCAGCTCCGACGCCAGCTGGGCCGCCAGGGTCTTGTTGGGCGCCATGATCAGGGTGGGCTTCTGGACCTCCTCGATGACCTTCGCCATGGTGAAGGTCTTGCCCGAGCCGGTCACGCCCAGCAGGTTCTGGTAGCGCAGGCCGTCCCGCACGCCCTGGGCCAGCTGGGCGATCGCCTCAGGCTGATCTCCAGAAGGCTCGAAGGGCGAAACCACCTGGAACGGCTGCCCGGACAGACGCACCTCCGGCAGCTTGCCCTGCATCTCCATGCCGTCGATGTTCGAAAGATGGCTCATGGCCGCTCCCCTTTCCCACTTGCTTCGCCCCATCATACCCCGCACCGACCGCGGATGAAACGTCAGCCGTAAACCTTCGGAATGCGTGTATCATCTTCCTAGGGAAACAGATAATCCCCTGGAAATGGAGGCTCTTTCTCATGAAGAAGCTGTTTATCATCGGCGGCATGGGCGCTGGCAAGTCCACGGCCGTCAAGGCTCTTACCGACCAGGGCCTTCCTAAGATCGACCTGGACAAGCTCGGTCACGAAACCCACAAGTGGGATTCCGTGAAGGAGGAGCTGTCCGCCACCTTCGGCGCCGACGTCCTGGACGAAAACGGCGAGCTGATCCGCAGCAAGGTCGCCGAGCGTGCCTTCGCCAGCCCTGCGGAAACCCGCAAGCTGAATCGTATCACTATGCCGCGAATCGAACAACTGTACGAAGAGCGCATGGCTGAGCTGGAAGCCGCCGGCCACACGGCCTGCGTGGTGGAGTACTCCGCCTTCCGCAACCGCATGGGCTCCATCGCCTACAGCGCCGACGTGGTGCTGGCAATCCTGGCCCCGCTGGAGGTCCGCATCCAGCGCGCCGTGGCATCCGGCTTCGACGAGGCCGACGTGCGCAAGCGCATCAGCCGTCAGATCACCGACGCCGACCGCATCGACGCCGCCGACAAGGTCTTCAACAACAACGGCACCAAGGACGAGCTCTACAACGAGGTCCTGACCTGGTGGCTGGAGTACAAGGCCGCCGAGAGCCTGTAGCCCCTCCCCTCCTCGGGCCTCCCGAGGACGTACATCCCCAGCACCTGCAAGCGCCCCACCTCGGGGCGCTTCTTCTTTTTCAGGACGAAAGCCCCGGTCCCCAGCACCGCAGCCCCTCGTCCTGGCATTCAGCGCCGCGGCCCAACGAAAAGGGGCGCCGACCTGCGTCGACGCCCCTGAGGCAAGCCTGTTTCGCCCTGCTGATCAGCTAGTCCTTGAGCTTCAGGCGGATGACGGGACGGAATCCCACGCCGGGACGGCCCACGCCGCTGCCAGCGGTGTCCACGCCGCCGACGGGCCAGACCGTGGACGCGAAGCCCTGGCCGTGGCCGGGCGAGCGCAGCCACCACAGGCAGTAGCCGTTCTCCACGTACACGCCTGCCTTGACCGCATAGTCGGTGGGCGCCGCAATGCGCTCCTGGGCGCTGCCGAACAGGTTCAGCGCCTCCTCGAAGGATAGCAGGAACACCTTGTCCTGGCAGTCTTCGCCGCCCACGGTGTCCCAGAGCTCGTCGTCGGCGGTGTGGACCTGGTTGTCCATCAGGCGCTTGGACTCGGCGCTCGTGAAGGCCTCCTCCACGAAGGTGGAGTTGGCCCATGAGCGCAGGTAGCAGTCGTGCCAGGTGGTGCCGGAATAGGTGGAGTGGTACGGAAACGTGTCCAGCACCTTCTCCGCAATGATCAGGGCCGACTCATCGTCCCGCTCCAGGACGCGCCACTCAATGGGCTCGCCGCCCCAGCGGCCGAAGGTGGTCGCCTCGTGGCCCGCCTCGGTGGTCCGGAATGTCGGCACGGGGCACGCCTTGGTCCCCTGCAGACGCTCCTTCTGCTTCTCCATCTGCTCCAGCATGATCTGCTCGCGGGACTTGCTGCGGGTCATGCGCATGATGTCCGCGGAGCGCGCCATGGGCGGGATCAGCGTCTTGCCCTGGCTGCGCTTGGCCCACTCGAACTTGCTGCAGTGAGCGCGGCCCGGGTTGAGCGAGTAGTTCTGGGCCCACAGGTAGCAGAAGCTGCGCAGCTCATCCAGCAGATCCTCGGAGGTGCCGTCGAACTGCGTGTTCATGTAGATCTTGAAGTAGTGGTACGTGCGGGAGCGGTCAGAGATCACCATGCGCTTGCAGCGGATGGTCAGCCACATGCGCAGGCCGGTGTTGAGCTTCAGGGAGCCGGACGAAAGGGAGTCGTCGCGGAACATGAGCTCCATGGGCTGCCAGTACTCCTTGTACAGGCGCTGCTGCTCGGCGTGGCTTTCGGACACCAGCAGGTAGTTGCGAATCAGGTCCGCGCCGGTCAGCGGCAGGCCCTTGGTGTTCAGGGACTCGAAGATGGTCTGGGCCTTGTCGTTTTCGCCCAGCTCGGAGGCCACCACCAGCAGCTCCCGCAGACCGCGCCACAGAATCTGCGGGTCGAAGCCCTCCTCATGCATACGGCCGCTGAAGTAGGCGTAGTTGTCCCGCACGCGGGAGCTGACATGCTCCGGCAGGGGCTCCCCCATGACCAGGGCGGCCAGGGTGGTGCGGTCGGGGCCGATCAGCTGGACCCGCAGCACCTCGGCATCGCCGTCCCGGGTCACCAGGAAGCTGTTATGCAGGGCGTCCGCATCGAAGTCCCGCGGCTCCACGCCAGGTTGGTTGGCAAGCACGCAGCCCTCCAGCACCGTGCCGGTTTCCCGCAGGTAGTCACGCAGGGCCGTCAGCAGGATGGTGGTGGAGGCAATGCGCTGCTGGCCGTCGATGATGTCCAGGCGGCGCGTGCCGTCGGGAGTAACGCCCGCGTCCAAATACAGCGTGGTGCTGATGAAGTGGGACACCTGGTCACGGCCGACCCGCATGACGTCCTCCCACAGCTCCTCGCACTGGATCTTAAGCCAGGAGTAGGCACGCTGGTAGCGCGGGATGGTGAACTGCGTCCGGTCCTGACCGATGAAGTCCAGGTACCACTGCTGGTTGATCTTCATGCTGCATCCCTCCTATCCGAACAGCGCCGCGCCGGTGCCGGTGTCGATCTTCTGGGAATCGTCGGCCCACTCCAGGTGCTGCTTCATCTGCGGGCCCTTCAGCATGGCCTTGAACCGCTTGCAGCTGGCCAGTAGGTCGCTCATGAGCTCCTCGGTGCGCTCCGGCGGGTAATGGGCCTCAACGTACTTGCGGAACACGCTGTAGATCTCGAAGCGAGAGTACTTCTTGGCGGTACGGTCCTTGCAGACCAGCCAATAGCGCAGGGCTGCGCTGAACTTGACCTGGTTGGGATCGTTTTCGAACAGCGTCTCCAGCGGCATCCAGTACTCCTCCAGCAGGCGCTCCTGGGTCTGAGGGTCCTGCTCGAAGAACATGCGGTTGCGCAGCAGATCGATGGTGGCCAGGTTCATGCCCTTGGAGTTGATGCTCTCGAAGATAAACTGCGGGTTGTCGTCGGACTCCAGCTTGATGGCAATGGCATACAGGCGCTGCAGGCCCCGCCACACCTGATCCAGGTCAGCGTCGGGCAGCTTCTCCTGGAAGAAGGCGAAGTTGTCCACCACGCACTGGGACACCAGGTACTCCTCGGGCATGTCGGCGTTGCCCATGATGGCCGCCAGGGTGTTCTTGTCGGCCGGAGCCGCAATGAACTTCTGGGTGCGGCCCTCGTCCGACGGCAGGTACAGGAACTCCCGCTCAATGCCCGCCGCCGTCTTGCCCGACGCACGCAGGTAATCACGCAGCGCAATGAACAGCAGGAAGATGGTGGTGGTTCGCTGCTGGCCGTCCACGATGTTGTACAGCCAGTCCACTCCTGCCGCAGCAGCAGGGTCAGGGGACGAAACAGAGCCCGCGCTCTCCCCCTCAGCAGGCTCGTCGAAGGACAGGCCCTCCACGCCGCGAACGGAGTCCTCCGCGCACGCCTCCTCCACGGTGTAGACAACCGTGCCAATGAAGTGCTCGTCGCCGCTGGCGCCGGCCTTCAGGATGTCTCCCCAGAGCTCCTCGCACTGCCAGGCGCCCCAGGTGTAGATGCGCTGGAACACCGGGATGCACATCTGGGTCTTGGGCGTACCCAGGAAGTCCAGGTACGTAGCCAGTTCAGTCTTCATGATCTCCTCCTCAACGCGAAGGCCGGCCAAGACGCAGCCGTGCCTTCGCCCCTTTTTGCCCCATATGCAAAAGAGCGCCCCGCTCATGCGGGGCGCTCTCAGGAGCTTAAAGTTCAGAAAGCGCTTGCTGAGGACTTACTCCTCGGAAGCAGCCTCTTCCTTCTTCTCGCGGCGGTCGTTCTTACGACGAGCCGGCTTCTCCTCGGGCTGGATGGTCTCGTCGACCTCGATCTCGATGCCCAGGTCTGCAGCAGCAGCCTTCATGGACAGGGAGATGCGACGACGCTCGGGGTTCACATCCATGACCTTGACCTTGACCTCGTCGCCAACCTTCACGACCTGAGCCGGGGTGTCGATGTGCTTCATGGCCATCTCGGAGATGTGCACCAGGCCCTCGATGGACTGGCCCAGAGCAACGAATGCGCCGAACGGAACGATCTTGGTGATCTTGCCGTCAACGATGGAGCCCACGGGATAGGACTCGACCAGCTTGACCCACGGATCCTCGGTGGTCTGCTTCAGACCCAGGGAGATGCGCTCGCGCTGCAGGTCAACGTCCAGAACCTCGACCTCGACCTCGTCGCCGACCTTGACGACCTCGGACGGATGGTTGACATGGTTCCAGGACAGCTCGGAGATGTGGACCAGGCCGTCAATGCCGCCCAGGTCAACGAAGGCACCGAAGTCGACGATGCTGGAGACAGCACCCTTCAGGCGCATGCCCTTGGACAGCTTGGACAGGATCTCAGCACGCTCGTTCTTGCGGCCTTCCTCCAGCAGCACGCGGCGGGACAGCACGACGTTGTTGCGGTTGCGATCCATCTCGATGACGCGGGCCTCGATCTCGGTGCCCATGTACATGTCCAGGTCCTTGACACGGCGAAGGTCGACCAGGGATGCCGGCAGGAAGCCGCGCAGACCGATGTCCAGGATCAGGCCGCCCTTGACAACCTCGATAACCTCACCGGTGACAACCTCGCCAGCCTTGAACTTCTCTTCGACGGAGATCCAGGAGCGCTCGTACTCAGCGCGCTTCTTGGACAGGATCAGACGGCCGTCCTTGTCCTCCT